>NZ_JBNCLD010000002.1:0-90643 GCF_049844505.1 Micromonospora sp. DT229
CCCGGTGGTCGGGCCCGGCGACAAGGTGGTCGGCGGGGCCACCGTCATCGCCCGCTGGCGCTGATCGAGGCCGAGAAAGGGCGCCGCGGTCGACCGCGGCGCCCTTTTCGTCGGTACGGAGATCAGATGGTGCGACGCTGGTGCAGCCAGAGCACCGGCCCGCTGATCAGGTAGCCGATCACGATCAGGCCGAAGGTCAGCCGGACGTCGATCAGGGCACCGATCACCAGAGCCAGCCAGACCCACGGGGGCAGCTTGACCAGCCGGGCGAGCTTGGCGTACGGGAAGCTGCTGACCATGGTGAAGGCGAGCAGGGCCACCCCGGCGATCTGCACCGCGCCGGGCACCGGCAGGCCGATCACCACCATCAGGGCGAGCACTGCCGCCGCCATCGTGGTGGGTACCCCGCTGAAGAAGCGGCCGTCCTGGGGCGAGACGTTGAACCGGGCCAGCCGGATCGCCGCGCAGGCCGCGACGAGGGCGGCGGCCACCCCGGCGGCAGCGGTCGGCACCTCACCGGCCAGCGAGGCGTAGACCACGACGGGCGCGGCCAGGCCGAAGGAGCACATGTCGGCCAGCGAGTCCATCTGGGCGCCGAAGGGGCTGGAGACGCCGAGCTTGCGGGCCAGCGCCCCGTCCAGGCCGTCGAAGGCGACACAGGCGATGAGCAGCAGGGCGGCGAGTCGTACGTTCCCGCCCATGGCGACGAAGATCGCGTTGATGCCCAGCACCAGGCTGGCCAGGGTGCAGGCGTTGACCAGGGCGAACTTCACCCGACGCGCCATGGTCCGCTCACCGGGCAGCAGCGCGCCCGGGGCGGTTGTCGCCTCGTCCCCTGTCGGGGCTTCGACCGGGGCGGTCGGGGCGATCGCCTCGATCCGGGTCCGGTGGAACCGCTTCAGGCCGTAGCGACGGCGGGGACGGTCCGAATACCGGGGCTCGGGCAGAACATCGGCCGCGCCGTGCAGCTCGCCATCGCGGCGGCCGACGCGGACCAGCAGGACCTGACGGGCCAGGCTACCGCTGCGGCGCAGGGGGCCTGTCCAGTTTCGCCCTGCGGGACGCGGGCTGTCAGTAGTACGACGCCGGCGCCATGGGGCTCTCGGCACGCTTCCTCCATCACCGGATCAGCTGGCCGCCTGTGCGGGGCGGGTGTCCGGCTGTCTCGTGCCGGACCTTTCTGGCCCGGCAACCCATTTTGCGGAGTACACCATCGCATAGGCGAGTGGGGATTGGCGATAGCTGCCGGTGGTGCTTATATCTCCCCTAACCGCGCGAACCAGGCAGTTGTTCCCATCTAGGGCTTCATCGCCCGTTTTCCTTCGCCAGCCCTTCCTCCGACTGTACCGGAGATCGTCATCCGGGGCTCCCGAGCAGGCGCCGGGGACCCGGCGGCGAGACTCATCGGGCAGCCCTCAGCGCCTCGGCGGCGATCTCCGTCAGGGGGAGTTCGTGCAGCTCGGAAGGGGTGAACCAGGTGGCGCGGGCGGTGGAGCCACCGGCCAGCTCGGTCACCTCCGGTTCGGTCGGGCGGTCGACCTGCACCCGGTAGACGACTCGGATGCCGTGCCAGTCGATCGGGTAGCCCTCCGGACCCAGCGCGGCGGGATTGTGCAGGTTGTCCAGCCCGATGAGCTCGCTCACTCGACCCAGTTGGCCGGATTCCTCCACCAGTTCCCGTAGCAGGGCGGTCACCGGCTGCTCACCATGATCCGTACCGCCACCCGGCAGGTGCCACTGTCCGGCACCCGGATAGCCCTCCGCGATCAACGCCAGCAGCACCCGCCCGGCGGGGTCGGTGACCAACCCGTACGCCCCGAAGCGCTGCCGTCGAGCGGCCTGGGGTGCGACGAAGGGCTCCCGCCGACGCAGCGCCCCGGACGGCAGGGGTACGACCGGCAGGGCCAGCGCCTCGGCGGTGAACGGCAGCAGCGGCAACCCGGCCGCCTCCTGCGGCGCCAGCCAGCGCGCCAGATCGGTCGTGCCGTCCCGTTCGGCGCGCAGCGTGCCACCCACGGCCGTCAACTCGAACAGCACCCGATCGGTGTGCAGCGCGACCCCCAGGTCGGGGTACGGCACCACGTCGGCGACCACCGACCGCAACCCGGCCACCTCGACGACCAGCCCGGTCTCCTCGGCCACCTCGCGCAGTACCGCCTGCGCCGGATGCTCGGCATGTTCCAGCCCACCGCCCGGCAACGACCACACGCCCGGGAAGTCGGCCCGCTCGGAGCCCCGTACCAGCAGCACCCGCCCCTCGGGGTCGCGCAGCACGCCGTACGCCCCCACCCGCCGCATCTGCTCCACACCGACTCCCGCCCACGACCGCCTCCGGCCGCCCGGCCGTTGTCGGTCAGTTGTCGCCACCCGTCGTGACGTGCCCCGACAATAACTTCATGATCGTGTGGCCGGGCGGGGAGTGGGTGGGCCGGGGTCAGGTCAGGCGGGCGGCCTGGACGGCTTCCGCGGTCACCTCGGTGAGCCGGTCGGTGGGGAGGGCACCGAGTTCCTCGCGGGCGAACCAGCGAGCCTCACAGGTGGAGCCACCGACGTCGGCGACCGTGGGGGGAGCCGGCTTGTCGACGACCACCCGGTAGAAGGCGCGTACCCCGTGCCAGTCGATCGGGTAGCCCTCCGGGCCCAGGGAGGCCGCGTCCCGGTGACTGGCAACCCCGAGCAGCCCGACCAGGCGCCCGGTCTGCCCGGTCTCCTCGACCAGTTCCCGGATCAGGGCGGCACCCGGCTGCTCGCCATAGTCCGTACCGCCCCCCGGCAGATGCCAGCAACCCGCGCCCGGGTAGCCGTCCGAGACCCGGGTCAACAGCACCCGGTCATCCGGATCGGTGACCACCGCGTACGCGGCGAAGCGCTGCGCCCGGTGCAGACCGTCCGGGCCCGGTACGGCGTAGAAGGAGGGGAACTCCGGCGGCTCGTCGGGCACGATGTCCGCCGAGGAGGTCGGCAGCCCCAGGGCCCGGGCGGTGAACGAGCGCAGGGGCAGCTGCCGGGCCTCCTCGCGGGTGAACCAGCGGGCCAGATCGGTCGGCCGGTCGACCCGGTCGGTCAGCGAACCACCCCGGACCGAGACCTGGTAGACCAGCCGGTCGGTGTGGATGGTGATGCCACGTTCGGGCAGCGCCCGCATGTCGGCGAGGACGTCATGAAGGCCGGCGACGGAGACCGACAAGCCGGTCTCGGCGGCGGTCTCGCGCACGACGGTGTGCTTGGGATCCTCGCCGTGGTCGACCGCCCCGCCGGGCAGGGACCACGTACCAGGTGTGCCGGAGCGCTCGGAGGCGCGGACCAGCAACACTCGGTCTACCGAATCAGTACAGACTGCGTATGCCGCGATCCTGCGAAGCGGCTCCAGCATGGTGGTCACGGGGTGAAATTCTCCCTCCGGCCCGTTAAGGCTGCGGAAAAGAGTCGGATTCCTGACTGATTACTTACCCCTGAGAGGCAAGTCAGGGTATTGATCCGGGCGGTCACCGAGGTCGATGCGCCCCGCGGCGAGGACCGTGGAGGCATGACTTCCACACCCCAGGCCCCGTACAAGCAACTACGCCGCCCGAAGACCGACCGGATGGTCGCCGGGGTGGCCAGCGGCCTAGGCCGCTACTTCGCGGTCGACCCGAACCTGGTCCGGGTCGTCTTCGCGGTCGCCACCCTGCTCACCGGCGGGATCGCCGCACTGGCGTACCCGATCATGTGGTTCCTGATGCCGGAGGAGCCGGCCAGCGCGCCGGCCTGGCCGCACCCGGCGGGCCCCGCGCCACAGGGTCCGGCCGGCGGCCCGCCACACCCTGCCGGACCGCCGTACCCTGCCGGACCGGCAGGCCCGCACCCGGCGTGGCCCTTTCCCGCCCCCGGCGCACCGACGCCGCAGTCCGGCCCGGTGACACCGACGTCCCAGCCCGGTCTGGTCACACCGGCGCCCCAGTCCGGCCTGGTGACGCCGGAGCCGCAGCCCCGGACGGCGCCTCAGCCGCCGGTGTGAGTCGGCCTCACTCCCACTCGATGGTGCCCGGCGGCTTGCTGGTCACGTCCAGGACCACCCGGTTCACCTCGGCTACCTCGTTGGTGATCCGGGTGGAGATCCGGGCGATGACGTCGTAGGGCAGCCGGGACCAGTCGGCCGTCATCGCGTCCTCGCTGGAGACCGGACGCAGCACCACGGGGTGACCGTAGGTGCGCCCGTCGCCCTGCACCCCTACGCTGCGTACGTCGGCCAGCAGCACCACCGGGAACTGCCACACGTCCCGGTCCAGGCCGGCGGCGCTCAACTCCTGCCGGGCGATGAAGTCGGCCCGGCGCAACACGTCCAGGCGCTCCTGGTCGACCGCGCCGATGATCCGGATGGCCAGGCCGGGGCCCGGGAAGGGGTGCCGCCAGACCATCGCCTCGGGCAGGCCGAGTTGCAGACCGAGGGTACGAACCTCGTCCTTGAACAGCGTGCGCAGCGGCTCGACCAGGGCGAACTTCAGGTCCTCCGGCAGCCCGCCGACGTTGTGGTGACTCTTGATGTTGGCAGTGCCGGTGCCGCCGCCGGACTCGACCACATCCGGGTAGAGGGTGCCCTGCACCAGGAACTCGACATCACCGTGCGAGGCGATCTCCCGGGCGGCGGCCTCGAAGACCCGGATGAACTCCCGGCCGATGATCTTGCGCTTCTGCTCCGGGTCGGTCACCCCGGCCAGCGCGCCGAGGAACCGGTCAGTCGCGTCGACCACCTTGAGCTTGATGCCGGTGGCCGCCACGTAGTCCTTCTCCACCTGCTCGGCCTCGCCGGCCCGCAGCAGGCCGTGGTCGACGAAGACACAGGTGAGCTGGTCACCGACGGCCTTGTGCACCAGGGCGGCGGCGACTGCGGAGTCCACCCCGCCGCTGAGGCCGCAGATGACCTCCTTGTCACCGACCTGGGCGCGGATGCGGGCCACCTGCTCGTCGATGATGTTCTCGGGCGTCCAGGTGGGCTCGATCCCGGCGATCTCGTACAGGAAACGGGTCAGCATCTCCTGCCCGTACGCGGTGTGTCCCACCTCGGGGTGGAACTGCACACCGGCCCGGCGCCCGGCCAAGTCCTCGAAGGCGGCGACCGGTGCGCCGGCGGACTCGGCGGTCACCGTGAAGCCCTCCGGCGCCTCGGTGACACAGTCGCCGTGGCTCATCCAGACCGGCAGGTCGGCCGGCAGATCCCGGAGCAGCACCCCGGGGTCCAGCAGGCGGGGCCGCAGCGGGGTGCCGCCGTACTCCCGGTTGCCGGTGCGTGCCACCGTGCCGCCCAGGGCCCGGGCCATCGCCTGGAAGCCGTAGCAGATGCCGAAGACCGGCACCCCGGTGGTGAACAGCCCGTCGTCGACCTGCGGAGCGTTCGGCTCGTAGACGCTGGCCGGACCGCCGGACAGGATGATCGCGGCCGGATCCTTGGCCAGCATCTCGGCCACCGGCATGGAGTGCGGCACGATCTCGGAGTAGACCTTGGCCTCACGCACTCGACGGGCGATCAGCTGGGCGTACTGGGCACCGAAGTCGACCACCAGGACAGGACGCGGCAGGCTCATGTGCAGCAAGCCTACCCACCGTCACCCCCTCCCCCACCCCCACCCCACCTCCCGCTCACTCCCCGCTCGCCGCTCACCCCCACCCCACCCCCGCCCCACCCCCGCCCCGCCGATCTTGCACTTTTCGTCGGGGCGAAAGGTATATAAGCCGCGCATCAGCGACCAAAAGTGCAAGATCGACGAGGAGATCGGGGTGCGGGGTTTGCGGGGTGGGTGCGGCTGTCAGGGGGTGGGTGGGGGATGGGGGGTAGGGGGTTGTAGGGGGTGCCCAGTGGGGGGCGGGGGTCGGGGGTGTTCTTGTGGGGCCAGAGGGACATGGCGCGTTCGGCCTGGGCGGTGATGGTGAGGGAGGGGTTGACGCCCAGGTTGGCCGAGACGGCGGCGCCGTCGACGACATGCAGGCCGGGGTGGCCGTAGACCCGGTGGTACGGGTCGATGACCCCCTCCTCCGGGGTCGCGCCGATCACCGCGCCGCCGAGGATGTGGGCGGTCATCGGGATGTCGAACGGCTCGGTCAGGGCACCGCCGGGGGTGCCGCCGATCTCCTCGGCCAGCAGTCGGGCCGCCCGGTTGCCGACCGGGATCCAGGTCGGGTTGGGCTCGCCGTGGCCGGGGGCGGCGACCAGTCGGGGACCCCACAGGCCGCGCCGCAGCCGGGTGGTCAGCGAGTTGTCCGCCGACTGCATCACCAGGGCGATCACCGTACGGGTCGACCAGTTCCGCACCGACAGGGTCCGGGCTGTCTGCCCGGGGTGCCGCAGCAGTTGACCCAGCCAGCGGCGGACCCGGTGTGGCCCGCCGTCGACCAGCAGGGACTGGAGCAGGCCCATCGCGTTGGAGCCTCGGCCGTAGCGGACCGGCTCGATGTGGGTCTGCGGGTCGGGGTGGAAGGAACTGGTGATGGCCACCCCCTCGGTGTAGTCGACTCCGCTGGCGCGGGCCTGGCGTTGGGACACCGAGGCGCCGAGGATGGCCTCCGAGTTGGTACGGGTCAGCTCCCCCAGCCGAGGCGACAGCCGGGGCAGGGCGCCCCGCTCCCGCATCTCGTGCAGCAGGCGTTGGGTGCCCAGGGCACCGGCGGCGAAGATCACCTGGTCGGCGTGGATCACCTGCCGGCGCTTGCGCAGCCAGGCGCCGGTGCATTCGGTGTGCACGGCGTACCCGTCGCCGGAAGGCCGCACGGCGGTCACCGTGGTCAGCGGGTGCACCCGGACCCCGAGCCGTTCGGCCAGCCACAGGTAGTTCTTGACCAGGGTGTTCTTCGCGCCGTACCGGCAGCCGGTCATGCAGCCACCACAGTTGGTGCAGCCGGTACGCTCCGGCCCGGCACCCCCGAAGTAGGGGTCGGCGACCCGCTCCCCCGGCCGCCCGATGTACACCCCGACCGGGGTGGCGTGGAAGGTGTCCCCCACCCCCAGCCGGTCGGCCACCCGCCGCATCGCCCGGTCCGCGGGGGTGACGAAGGGGTACGTGGTCACCCCGAGCATCCGTTTCGCCTGCGCGAAGTGCGGGGCCAGTTCGGCCCGCCAGTCGGTGATGTCCCGCCACTGGGGGTCGGCGTAGAAGGCGTCCAGGGGTTCGTACAGGGTGTTGGCGTACACCAGCGAGCCGCCGCCGACCCCGGACCCGGACAGCACCAGCACCCCGCCCCCGGCGCGCCGGTCGGCCGCCCGCAGCAGGGTGATCCGTTGCAGGCCGAAGCAGCCCAGCTTCGGGGCCCAGAGGAACCTGCGCAGTTGCCAGGAGGTCTTCGGGAACTCGTCGTCGGCGAACCGCCGGCCCGCCTCCAGGACCCCGACCGTGTAGCCCTTCTCGGCCAGCCGAAGCGCGGCCACGCTACCGCCGAAGCCCGACCCGATGACGACCACGTCGTACCGCATACGGGCATCATTACTCTCGGGTAGCCCTCGCGCCAGCAGCTATGCGGGCGGCATCATGCTGCCCAGCCAGATCGGCAGGCCCGGCGGGGGTGGGTCCCGGCGAGATCGAAGCCAGGCCGGCTGCGCCGATTCGAGAGGCAACCCTGAGCCCACCTCACGGCGTTGGATCGACAGTTGTTCGAAGGAGGCGGGAGAGATGGGGCTCGGAGTCGACCGGAGACGGCTGACCCTGGTGCTGGCCGCTCTGGTCACGGTGGCGGTGGTGGCCGTCGGTGCGGTGGTCATCACCCGGACCGTCGGCACCGACCGGAGCACACCGACCGCGGCGCCGTCCGGCTCCGGGTCGCCCGAGGTGCCACCGAGCCCGAGCCCGAGCGCCCCGCCGCCGGGCGCCGACATCACCGGTCCGCTCAACCTGCTGCTGGTCGGCATCGACACCCGGGTCAGCGTGCCGGGTTGGGAGCCGCACGCCGACGCGGTGCTCATCCTGCACGTACCGGCGGGGTTGTCCCGGGGGTACCTCTTCTCCCTCCCCCGCGACCTGGTGGTGGACATCCCGGCCTTCGAGCCGGCCGGCTACCGGGGCGGGCGGACGAAGCTGACAAACGCGATGAGTTACGGCAGTCGGGTCCCGGACCGGCCGAAGCAACCCGACCCCGCCCAGGGGTACGAACTGCTCAGCCAGGTGGTCAGCGAGTACACCGGGCTGCGCCTGGACGCCGGGGCGGTGCTCACCTTCGGCGGGTTCGACGAGTTGGTGGACAGTCTCGGCGGCGTCGACATCACCGTCGAGCAGCGGGTGGTCTCGCGGCATCGTCAGCCGGACGGCAAGCACCGCTCCCCCGGCCCGGGGGTCGGCGGGTACGTGGGGCCGCAGATGGTCTACGAGCCCGGGGACCGACACCTCAACGGCTGGCAGGCGCTGGACTACGCCCGCCAGCGTTACCTGCCCGGTGGCGACTACACCCGGCAACGCCACCAGCAGCAGTTGATCCGGTCGCTGGTCGGCAAGATCCTCGACACCGACCTGGCCCGGCAACCGGAGCAGGTGGAACGGGTGGTGGCGGCCCTCGGCGACATGCTGCTCTACGTCGGTGGACGGCGGATCGTGGAGTTCGCGTACGCCCTGGGTGGGTTGTCCCCGGAGGCACTGACCCCGATCACCCTGCCTGGGGCGGCGATCGGTCGGGGCAACGCCTACCGGGGCGAGGAACTGACCGCTACCGGTCGTCGGTTCCTCACCGAGTTGCGGGCCGGCCGGGTAGACGAGTTCCTCGCCGAGCACCCGAAACTGGTGGTGCCCCGATAGCGCGATACGGTCAAGATCGTGGATCTCGTCTTCCCCGACCGTGGCCTGCACCTCGGCGTGCTGAACGCCCTGCTGACCTCAGGTGCCCTCGACTCGGCCGACCTCGTGGCGATCGTGGAGTCGACCGGGCCGGACGGCCCGGACGACGGCTATCCCGGCCCCGGTCCACGCCTGGCGAGGTCGCTGGACCTGCTGCACGCCGTCGCGGTGCCCGCCACCGAGGCGGCGGCGATCACCCACCTGTACTTCGACGGTGGCAACGAGATCTACCTGCTCATCGAGAAGACCCTGGACATCGACACCGGCGGTGAGTCCGACGACTACAACGTGACATCGCTGGAGGGCATCCAGGCCCTGTCCGGCCTGGAGTCGTTGGATCTGGACGGCCACGGCTACCGCTCGACCCCCTTGGACCTGACCCCGCTGACCGGCCACCCCAGGTTGTCGGTGCTGCGACTGACCGGCTTCTGCTCCTCGGCTGCGCTGGAGTCACTACCGCAACTGCGCAACCTGGACGTCCACTACGCCGACCTCGACGAACCGGAGGTCGCGGACCGTCTGGCGGCTCGCGGCGTGACGGTCCGCCACAGTTGGCGCCGGGAGCATGCCGTCCGCCGGGCGCTGCGCCGCCGGGCGGCCAGTCAGGGCGGGGCGGCCAGTCAGGGCGCGGCGGCGGGTCAGGGCAGTGGCGGTGCGGTGGTCCCGGACAGCCAGGCGTCGAAGAACGAGCCCAACTGACGCCCGGAGATCCGCTCGGCCAGGGCGATGAAGTCCTCGGTGGTAGCGGTGCGGTCCCGCCGCTCGCTGGTCCAGGTCCGCAGGATCTGGAAGAAGGCCTCATCACCGACGGTACGCCGAAGCGCGTGCACGACCACCGGACCCCGCCGATAGACGGCGGTGCTGAACATCTGGTCGGGGCCGGGATCCAGGGCGGGTTGGGACCAGTTCGTCCAGTCGTACTGCTGCTCGAAGGTCTGCTGAGCGCTGCGCCCGCCGTCGTGTTCAGTCCAGAGCCACTCGGCGTAGCTGGCCAAGCCCTCGTTGAGCCAGATGTCGCTCCACCGCTTCAGGGCCACGCTGTTGCCGAACCACTGGTGCGCCACCTCGTGGACGACCACTGTGTAGTTGGGCTGGCCGCTGCGGAAGAAGCCCGGCCCGTAGACCGGCCGGGACTGGGTCTCCAGCGCGTACCCGATCCTCGGGTCGGTCACCGCCACCCCGCCGTACGACTCGAAGGGGTACGGCCCGAAGAGACCGGCCAGGAAGTCGGCGATCTCCCCGGTACGCGACAGGGTCCGGGCCTGCGGACCGGTGGCCGGCACAGCGGCGGGTACGGCGGTGACCATCGGCTTGCCATCGTGGGTGGCGACATTCAGCCGGTAGTCGCCGATCACCAGAGTGGTCAGGTAACTGGCCATCGGTGACCGTTCCGCCCAACGCCAGGTCGTCCACCCGTCGGCCGTGGTCCGCTCCCCCGGCACCCCGTTGCTCAGCGCGGCCAGCCCCTGCGGAACGGTCACCTCGATGTCGTAGGTCGCCTTGTCGGAGGGGTGGTCGTTGACCGGGAACCAGGTGGCCGCCGAGTGCGGCTGCCCCAGGGCGATCGCCCCGTCGTCGGTGTGGTGGAAGCCGCTGCCGCCCAGCACCCCGTCTCCGATCGCCTGGGGTATCCCGCCGTAGCCCACCTCGACGGTGAAGCGGCTCAGGTTCTTCAGTCTCCGGCCAGGGGTGACGATCAGCTCGCCGTCGTCCTGCCGATGCTCGGCCACGTCACCGTCCACAGTGACGTGATCGACCTGGAGACCGGTCAGGTCCAGGTTGAACCGGGACAGGTTCTGGGTGGCGGTCGCCGTGACGACGGCCTGCCCGGTGAGCCGGTCCTCGGCCGGGTCGTAGCGCACCTTCAGTCGGTAGTGGTCCACGTCGTAGCCACCGTTGCCGCTGCCCGGGGCGTACGGATCGGCGAGGTCCACACTGCCCGGCCGGAACCCGTCGTCACTGTCCCCTGTGCAGCCGACCAGGACAACGGCAGCCACCACCGCGACCGCCGTCGCCCGCACCCCCCGCCCAACCACCCGGTTCACCCCAGTCACTCGCCGAGCCTACCGCCGCCAGCCCTCGCCGATCATGCACTTACGGTCGCGGCGAACCATCCCGAACCACCACGAACCGGCGACCAGAAGTGCATGATCGACGGGGCGAGGGGGCGCGGGGCGAGGGCGCGGAGGGGTGCGGGTGCGGGTGCGGGTGGGGTGGGGTCAGCGGTCTAGGACCAGGCCTACTTTTTGGAATTCCTTGAGGTCGCGGTAGCCGCACTTGGCCATGGCGCGGCGGAGGCCGCCGAAGAGGTTGAGTTGACCGTCGGGCTCGTCGGCCGGGCCGAAGAGAAGACGTTCCATCGAGCCGATGGAACCACCGGCGGTCTCGAAGGCACCCCGGGGCAGGGAGGGGTGGCTGGCCGCCGAGTGCCACCAGGCACCACCGGCCGGGGCCTCGTCGCAGAGCGACAGCGGCTCGCCGAGCATCACCGCGTCCGCCCCGCAGCCGAGAGCCTTGGCGATGTCCCCGGAGGTACGGATGTCCCCGTCGGCGATCAGGTGCACGTACCGGCCGCCGGTCTCGTCCAGGTAGTCCCGCCGGGCGGCGGCGGCGTCGGCGATGGCGGTGGCCATCGGCACCCGGATGCCGAGCACCGACTCGGTGGTGGACCACTCGTCGCCACCGATGCCGACGATCACACCGGCCGCGCCGGTACGCATCAGGTGCAGGGCGGTCTTGTAGTCCGTGCAGCCGCCGACGATGACCGGCAGGTCCAGGTCGGCGATGAACTCCTTGAGGTTCAGCGGCTCGTCCGTGGTCGAGACGTGCTCGGCCGAGACGATGGTGCCCTGGATGACCAGGATGTCCACGCCGGCGTCGAGGATGACCGGGGCCAACGCCAGGGTGTGCTGCGGGGAGACCCGTACCGCCACCGTGCCGCCACCGGCACGCAGCTCACGGACCCGCTCGGTGATCAGATCGGGCCGGATCGGCTCGGCGTACACCTCCTGGAGCCGCTTGGTGGCGCGGGCGTCCTCGTCCAGTCCGGCCAGCTCCTCCAGCACCTTGCTGGGGTTCTCGTAGCGGGTCCACAACCCTTCGACGTTGAGCACCCCCAGGCCACCGAGCTGGCCCAGTCGCACTGCGGAGGCCGGGCTCATCGTCGCGTCCGAGGGGTGCCCCACGCAGGGGATGCCGAACTGGTACGCGTCCAACTGCCAGCCGGTGGAGACGTCGTCCACGTCCCGGGTACGACGGCTCGGCACGATGGCGATGTCGTCCAGGTGGTATCCGCGCTGCGCGGTCTTGCCCAGCCCGATCTCGACCACGTCACGCATGGGGGGCTCCAGTTTCCAACGAAAGGGGTGTCAGCGGGTGTGGTAGTTCGGTGCCTCGACGGTCATCTGGATGTCGTGCGGGTGGCTCTCCTTGAGCCCGGCCGCGGTGATCCGGATCAACTGGCCACGCTGGTGCAGTTCGCTGATGCTCTCCGCGCCCGCGTACCCCATCGCCAGCCGCAGCCCACCGACCAACTGGTGGGCCATCCGGGACAGCGGCCCACGGTAGGGCACCTGGCCCTCGACACCCTCCGGGACCAGCTTCTCGTCGCTGGTCACGTCCTGCTGGAAGTAACGGTCCTTGGAGTACGACTTCGCCTGCCCACGCGACTGCATCGCGCCGAGCGAACCCATCCCCCGGTACGCCTTGAACTGCTTGCCGTTGACGAAGATCAACTCACCGGGGCTCTCCTCGCAGCCGGCCAGCAGGCTGCCGAGCATCACCGTGTCGGCCCCGGCGACCATCGCCTTGGCGATGTCGCCGGAGTACTGGATGCCACCGTCGCCGATCACCGGCACCCCGGCCGGACGGGCCGCCCGGGCGGCCTCCATGATCGCGGTGATCTGCGGCACCCCGACACCGGCCACGATCCGGGTGGTGCAGATGGCACCCGGGCCCACGCCCACCTTCACCCCGTCGGCACCGGCGTCCACGAGGGCCTTGGCCCCGGCGTAGGTGGCCACGTTGCCGCCGACGATGTCGATGGCGACGTCCTTCTTCAGCCGGGCGACCATCTCCAGCACGGCCCGCTGGTGGCCGTGGGCGGTGTCCACGATCAGCACGTCGACCCCGGCGTCGACGAGCACCCGGGCCCGCTTGTAGGCGTCCTCGCCGACCCCGATCGCCGCGGCCACCCGCAGTCGACCGGCGTCGTCCTTGGTGGCGTTCGGGTACTGCTCGCTCTTGGTGAAGTCCTTGACGGTGATCAGCCCGCGCAGCTTGCCGGCACCGTCGACGATCGGCAGCTTCTCGACCTTGTGCTGGCGCAGCAGACCCAGCGCCTCGTCCTTGCTGACCCCTACCGGCGCGGTGACCAGGGGGGACCGGGTCATGATGTCGCGGACCGGGGTGGCCGGGTCGGAGACGAACCGCATGTCCCGGTTGGTGACGATGCCGACCAACTGCCCCTGCGCGTCCACCACCGGCACGCCGGAGATCCGGTAACGCCCACAGAGCTGGTCGACCTCGCGCAGGGTGTCGTCCGGGCTGGCGGTCACCGGATTGGTGATCATGCCCGACTCGGAACGCTTCACCAGGTCGACCTGGAGCGCCTGATCCTCCACGGAGAGGTTGCGGTGCAGCACACCGATGCCGCCCTGGCGGGCCATCGCGATCGCCATCCGGGCCTCGGTCACCGTGTCCATCGCGCTGGACAGCAGCGGGATGGAGAGGGTGACGTTGCGGGTCAACCGGGTGACGGTATTCACCCGGCTGGGCACCACGTCCGACTCGCCGGGCTGGAGCAGCACGTCGTCGAAGGTCAGCCCCAAGGGCACCACCCGGGCCGAGCCCGCGGGCAGCTCGGGCAGATGACCGCCCAGCTCGCCAGCCTCGGCGCTGGCGGAAAGGTCGATCTGGGGCGAAATCTCCACGATTGCTCTCCTGAGCTGCTCGATCGGGCTTCAGTGAGGTGGCTTGGCGGCACCGGCTACTGCCAGGCAGGAAGGCGTCGCCCCCATCGTACCTAGTGGCTCCGGTGGCACCCGCGTCCGGCGGTCCACCCGGCGAGGCAACGTCTTCGGCCTGCCTTGCGCGAAGGGGGACGGGCATCGGCGGGTGCTTAGGTCTACGGTGAGGGGGTGCAAGACGAGCCCATCGACCCCTTCACCGGTGATCCCGCCGATCCGGCAGCCGGGTTGGACGACCCTGACCGCGACTCCGCGATCGACCCGCTGACCGACGTCGAACGCCAGGACGTACTGGAGGATCTCGCCGATCTGGAGATCTACCAGGCACTGCTCGCACCGATCGGGGTGCGCGGGCTCGTCATCGAGTGCGAGGACTGCCGGGAGCCGCACTACTTCGACTGGGACCTGCTGCGGGGCAACCTGCGGCACCTGCTCAGCTCCGGGCGACCCCGGGTGCACGAACCGGCCTTCGACCCGGATCCAGATCACTACGTCACCTGGGACTACGCGCGCGGCTACGCCGACGGGGTGCACGACACCCTGAGCGAGGGCACCGAGGACGAGGCCACCTCCCGGGACTGACCCGCCCCGCCCCACACACCCACGCACGCCCGGCCGCCGCATGGCGCCCGGAAGCACAACCCGACCGGCGTACGCCCGGCAGCCGCATGCCCGGCAACCGCATGCCCGGCAACCGCATGCCCGGCAACCGCATGCCCGGCAACCGCATGCCCGGCGGGCCGATGCGTGTCGGGGCGGTGTAGTGGGCGTCAGGCGACCAGGCCGGCTCGGAAGCCGGCGGCCACCGCGTGGGCCCGGTCCCGGGCCCCGAGCTTGCGGAACAGCCGTCGGGCGTGGGTCTTCACGGTGTCCTCGGAGACGAACAGCTCCCGGCCGATCTCGGCGTTGCTCTTGCCCTCGGCCATGCCCAGCAGCACCTGCAACTCGCGTTCGGTGAGCCCGACCGTGGACCGGTCGGCGCGGGGCGGCCGGGCGACAGTGCCCGCCTCGGCCGCGGCCTCCGGCTCGGCCGGGTCCTCGCCCCGCTGCACCGGCACCACCGCCGGGCCACCGGCCGGGTCCGTGGCCGGCCAGGTCGGGGAACTCTCCCCGGCGGGCCGACCGTTGGGTGCCGGCCGGGTACTGCCCACCGTGGCGGTGTCCCGGGCGGGGTCGGCGATCCGGTGCCGGTTGGCCCGGCCGGGCGCGGCCAACAGCAGCAGGGCCTTGGCGACCGCGCTGGTCAGGTCGTGGTCGACGCCCTGGATCAGGCCGCGCGCTCCAGCGTGGATGGTCGCTGCGGCGGCCTCGGACTCCTCCATGCCGAGCAGCAGGACGGCGGCCTGCGGCGCGCGGGCCAGCACCCGCCGGACGAAGCCGGCGCTGTCCGGTCGGGTGAGGGCGGTGTCGGCGAGCACCACGTCGGCGGGACGCTCGGCCAGTCGCAGCATCACCTCGGGATCGGAGACGGCCGTCCGGACAGCACCGGACAACCCCAGCCGCGCCGCTGCGGAAGTCAAGTGCTGTGCAGCGAGCGGCGTCCGAACGCACACAAGAACGGTACGCACAACGATCTCCTCTCCGCAGACGAGCAGACCATGGCCGGGCATCCTCGGGAGGAGGTTCCGGGCAATCCTCCCAACTTTTCCGACAGATAGGTCATTTGCCCCAAGTCGCCGAAGCGTTTTGATCACAAGACGTGTGAGCCGACAACAGTGGGGGTACCGGGGGCTCAAGGCCGGGAACGGTGCCCTGCGCGGCCCGCCACCCGGACAGCCGGCCAACAAGCATCTCGCGGTGCCGCGCGAGAGGAGGGGTGCTGATGTCGAACGTACGTAGACTTCCCGGACCCATCGTCGACCTCTGGGACTGGCAACGGCTGGGCGCCTGCCGAGGCCGGGACAGCGCGCAGTTCTTCCACCCAGACGGCGAGCGGGGCTCGTCGCGGCTGCGCCGGGAGTCGGGAGCCAAGGCCGTCTGCCGCGCCTGCCCGGTACGGGCCGAGTGCGCCGCGCACGCCCTGACCGTGCGGGAGCCGTACGGGGTGTGGGGCGGCTTCAGCGAATCCGAGCGGCTGCGGCTGCTGGCGGTCGGCTGGGAGGATCTCGCCGACCGTCGACAGACCCGGGTGGACGTGGCCCGGCTGGAGGCCCGGCTGGGCAGCAGCCACCGGTCGACCCTCCCCACCCAACGCAACGTCGCCTGATCCACCCGTAACCACCGCTGCCGCGCCCTGTTCAGGGCGCGGCAGCGTGCTTGCGGCACCATGGCGTGATGTCACTCGATCTCCCCGCGCCCGGACTGGTCTGGAACCGCTGGGCCCTGTTCGCCAGCGCCCTGTCCGCCCTGGGTGTCGACGATGTCCACAGGTGTGCCGACGATGGCGCCCACCACGACGACCACGGCGGAAACTGGTGCCGACTGGTCCTCGTCGAGGGTGGGCGGGCGGTGATCTTCGGCTACGACCACGAGTACAGCGAGACCGTGCACCTCACGCCCTCGATCGACCTGCTCGCCGACGCCCCGGCCTGGTTGCCCTGGCCGGAGTTGGTCCGTTGGCAGGGCGAGGACCAGCTCGGCTTCGTCTACTGGTACGAGAACGGCACCTGGTCCCGGGTGGGGTACCCGGAGGAGGATCTGCCGGACGGCCTGCTCGCCATCGCCCGTGCGGTGCTCGACCCCGAGCGGGCCCGGCAGCAGCTCGGCGAGATGGTCTTCGATTGGGGCAAACACGAGCGGGACGACCCGGCCGAGCGGTCGGCGGTCGCCGAGGCCGCCACCCGGCTGCTCGCCGCGGCCGAAACCGGTGCCCTGGAGGTGGCGGACCTGGACGGGCTACTGGGTCGGCTGCCGGCCGACACCGTGAACCTGACCGCCGCCATGACGGTCGCGCAGGCTGCCGGGATCACCCCCGGCAGCGGGGCCCCGCCGGTGGTACCGGCCGGCACCATCGTCCCGCCCCGCCGGATCCGGGTGCTCAGTGAGGACGGCCACGAGGAGTTGGTGCGCTCCGCGATGCGCGAGGAGCCGGAGCGGCAACGGCCCGAGCCGACGCCGGGAGCGGAGTTGGCGGCCCTGGTGGACCTGGTACGCGCACAGGCGCCCGCCGAGGATGGTTGCTGCACCCTGATCGTCGGGGTCACCGACAGCAGCCTCGGCACCCAGCCGGGCCCTCGACCGCCGCGTGCCCTCGCCGGGCGGCAGACCGACTGGGCGGGGTTCGACGAGATCACCCACTCGGTACGCGCGTTGCGGAAGGCGGAGACCCACCCGCAGTACGGGCGTTGGTTCTTCCTTCGGCTGGCGACCACGACCGACGGCTACACCGTCGAGCGGCGCCACGACTCCTGGCCGGACTGGTTCCCGGCCAAGCGCTACACCCTGAGCCTCACCGACCTGCGGTCGGAGCTGGCCCGTCGGGCACCGGAATATCACCCCTCCTGGACACCCCTGCTCGACCCCGAGGTCGCCTGGCGGGAGGTGCCCGGCAGCTGACAGTCGTCACGCGGTACGGCGGGTGCTCCGGGGGAGCGGCGCACCCGCCGTACCGTGTCGCGGACTGCTCAGAAGCCCGGGCCGTGCTGGTGGCTGTGGCCGTGACCGTGGCCGTGACCAGCGGCGGCGGCTTCCGCCTCCTTGGGCTTCTCCACCACGAGGCTCTCCGTGGTCAGCAGCAGGCCGGCGATCGAGGCGGCGTTGGTGACCGCGTTGCGGGTCACCTTGACCGGGTCGATGATGCCGGAGGCGGTCAGGTCCACGTAGTCGCCGATGGCGGCGTCGAGGCCGTGGCCCCACTTGCCCTCGGTGACCTTCTGCACCACGACGTACCCGTCGTGCCCGGCGTTCTGCGCGATCCAGCGCAGCGGCTCGACCAGCGCCTTGCGCACGATCGACACACCGACCTTCTCGTCACCGGTGAAGCCGAGGTCGTCGTCGAGCACCGGCAGGATCTGGGCCAGGGCGGCGCCACCGCCGGGCACCGTACCCTCCTCGACCGCGGCCTTGGTCGCGGCGATGGCGTCCTCGATGCGGTGCTTGCGCTCCTTCATCTCGACCTCGGTGGCCGCGCCGACCTTGACCACGGCGATGCCGCCGGAGAGCTTGGCCAGCCGCTCGGCCAGCTTCTCCCGGTCCCAGTCGGAGTCCGAAGCCTCGATCTCCTTGCGGATCTGGGCGACCCGGTCGGAGACCTCGCTGGCCTGCCCGCCGCCGTCGACGACTGTGGTGTTCTCCTTGTCGACCACGATGCGCCGGGCGGTGCCGAGCACCTCCAGGCCGACCTGGTCGAGCTTGTAGCCCAGCTCGGGGGCGACCAGCTCGGCGCCGGTGAGGATCGCCATGTCCTGGAGCATCGCCTTGCGGCGGTCACCGAAGCCGGGGGCCTTGACCGCGCAGACCTTCAGGGTCTTGCGGATCGAGTTGACCACCAGGGTGGACAGCGCCTGACCCTCGACGTCCTCGGCGACGATCAGCAGCGGCTTGTTGTTCTGGAGGACCTTCTCCAGCAGCGGCAGCAGCTCCTCGATCGCCGAGATCTTCTGCGTGGTGATCAGGATGTACGCGTCCTCCAGGACGGACTCCTGCGCCTCCGCGTCGGTGACGAAGTTCGGCGAGATGAAGCCCTTGTCGAACTGGAGTCCCTCGGTGACCTCCAGCTCGGTGTGCAGGGCGGAGCCCTCCTCGACGGTGATCACACCGTCCCGGCCGACCTTCTCCATCGCCTCGGCGATCAGCTCGCCGATGGTGGCGTCCTGGGCCGAGATCGTCGCGACGTGGGCGACGGACTTCTTGTCGGAGACCTCGACGGCCTTGCCGAGCAGGGCCTCGGAGACCTTGGCCGCGGCGGCGTCGATGCCCCGCTTGAGACCGGCCGGGTTGGCACCAGCGGTCACGTTGCGCAGACCCTCGCGGACCATCGCCTGGGCCAGCACGGTGGCGGTGGTGGTCCCGTCGCCGGCGACGTCGTTGGTCTTGGTCGCCACCTCCTTGACCAGCTGCGCACCGAGGTTCTCGTAGGGGTTGGTGAGCTCGATCTCCTTGGCGATGGTCACACCATCGTTGGTGATCGTCGGCACACCGAATTTCTTGTCCAGGACGACGTTGCGCCCTCGCGGCCCGAGAGTGACCTTTACCGCGTTCGCGAGCGCGTTGACACCGTGCTCCAGATGGTGCCGGGCGTCATCCGAGAAGCTCAGGATCTTCGCCATGTATGTCCCTTCGAAGCGACGTTGCCCCGGCCCGGCGAGCCGGTCCGGGGCAACGACACTGATCGGTTGCTTACTTCTCGATGATCGCGAGGACGTCGCGGGCGGAGAGCACCAGGTACTCCTCGCCGGCGTACTTGACCTCGGTGCCGCCGTACTTCGAGTAGAGGACGGTGTCGCCGACCTTGACGTCCATCGGGATCCGGTCACCGTCGTCGTCGAAACGACCCGGGCCGACAGCGAGGACGGTGCCCTCCTGCGGCTTCTCCTTGGCGGTGTCGGGAATCACGATGCCCGACGCAGTGGTGGTCTCAGCCTCGTTCGCCTGGACCAGGATCCGGTCCTCGAGCGGCTTGATCGCAACCTTGGTCGCGGTAGTCACGGGCATACCCTCCTGGGGTACTGGTTTCGTTACCGGTCGGCGTGCCGACCAGCGTCAATCTGCCACATGCCACCGGGCGGGGCCGTCGTCGCGGGTGCCGGTCCGCCTGGCGTTCAACACCCGGACACGAAGGCCCGAGCGTTGGCACCCTCAGGGTGAGAGTGCTAATCGCAGGTTATGCCCCGGCTAGCACTCCGTCAAGGAGAGTGCCAACGACCACCCCTCGTGTCGCCATCTTTCCGCCAGCTTTTCGCCATCCCCGCCACCTGTTCTCCACTCCTTCGCCAGGGGTTACCGCAACATGCCGGTTCTGTCTTCCATCCGGCCAGCCGATTGCCTACGGTGCGGCACGACCACATCACGGAGGGAGACGGCATGACCGAGGTACCGACCCTGGGGTTTCTCCGGGACCAGTTACGCCGGGCCCGCAAGACACGCGGGCTCAGCCAGGAGGACCTGAGCAAGTTGATCAACTACGCCCCCTCCTCGATCAGCGCGATCGAGCTCGGGCAGAGCCAGCTCAGCGCGGACTACCTGGCCCGGTTCGACAAGGTGCTGGAGACCGGTGGCCTCTTCGTCGGGATGCTGGAGCTGATCCGCCTGCACGCCGAGCCGGACTGGTTCCGGCCGTGGGGTGAGATCGAACGGGAGGCCGTCTCGCTGCGCTGGTACGACCCGGCCGTGGTGCCGGGCCTGCTCCAGACCGAGGCGTACGCCCGGGAGATGCTGCGAGCAGGTTCGCCGCTGACCGACGAGGAGGTCGAGAAGCGGGTGCTGGCCCGGATGGCCCGGCAGGAGGTGCTCAGTCGCGACGAGCCACCGCACCTCATCGCGATCCTGGACGAGCAGGCGCTGCGTCGGCAGGTCGGCGACCGGGCGACCATGGTCGAGCAATGTGAGCACCTGCGTGCCCTTGCCGACCGGCCATTCGTCCAGGTGCGGATCATTCCGGCCGCGACTCCCTGGTACATCGGGCTTCATGGTCCCTTCGTGCTGGCCCGGCTCGCCGACGGCACCGAGGTGGCCCACCTGGACAACCAACTGCGCGGGCACACCGTGGACAGCCCGAACGACCTTGCCGCACTGGGGCGGCGCTGGGAGACTGTGGCTGGTGAGGCGCTGCCGCGCCGGCAGACCGCCCGCCTGATCGAGGAAGTGGCGAAGTCATGGACCTGACCCGTGCCACCTGGCGCAAGTCCTCCCGCAGCAACGCCAACGGCGGGGCCTGCGTCGAGGTCGCCGACAACCTGCCCGACGTGATCGCCGTACGCGACAGCAAGGACCCGACCGGCCCGGTGCTCGCCTTCACCCCCACCAGTTGGCGCGCCTTCATCACCTCCCACCACCCCACTCCCTCCCGGCCACCCAGGACGTGATCCACTCCCCCACCCCGTCCCGGCGGTGTGGAGCCGCGATCGACTCCCTCACCCCGGCCCTCGGGTGTGTGGAGCGCGTGATCGACTCCGTTACGCCGTAATGGCGGTAACCCTCGCGCCCGGATACCGCCATTACGGCGTAACGGAGTCGATCAAGCTGGCCAGCCCGAGCCGGACGGACCAGCCAAGCCGGGCCGGGGCGAGCCGAGCCGGGCCAAGCCGAGCCGGGCCAAGCCGGGCCGGGCCAAGCCGGGCCGGGCCAAGCCGGGCCGGGCCAAGCCGGGCCGAGCCGGGCCGAGCCGGGCCGAGCCGAGCCGGGCCGGGCCGAGCCGGGCCGAGCCGGGCCGAGCCGGGCCGAGCCGGGCCGAGCCGGGCCGAGCCAAGCCGGGCCAAGCCGGGCCGGGGCGGGCCAAGCCGGGCCGGGGCGAGCCGGGCCGGTTGGGTGAGGGCGATTGGTGGGCCGGGACAATGGGCGGGTGGATCTGGAGCAGCTTGCCGCCCTGCGTACCCCTGAAGGGTCGGCCGCCCTCGCGGCGGCGGCCCGGGTGGCCGGGGGCGATCCCCTGGCCGCGGCGGTGGCGCTGCGCTCGGCCGGGATTCCGGCCGGGCTGGCGGCGGCAGCCCTGACCCAGGCGGAACTGCGCCGGCGAGCAGTGGGCAAGTTCGGTACGGCGGCCAGCGGCATGTTCTTCACCCGGCCCGGCCTGGAGCAGGCCACCCGCAAGGTGGTCGCGGAACGCCGCACGCACCGGCTGCGCGAGGCCGGGGTGACCAGCCTCGCCGACCTGGGCTGCGGGTTGGGAGCCGACGCCCTCGCCGCCGCCCGTGCCGGCATCCGCGTGTACGGGGTGGAGGCCGACCCCCTCACCGCCGCCCTGGCAGAGGCGAACGCGGAGGCCGCCGGGCTGGCCGAGCTGTTCACCGTCGAGTGCGGCGACGCGACCGCGTTCGACGTGACCCGGGTCGAGGGGGTCTTCTGTGATCCGGCCCGACGTCGAGCCGGTACCGGACGCCGGATCTTCGACCCGAAGGCGTACTCGCCGCCGTGGGACTTCGTCACCGGACTCGCCGAACGGGTGCCGTACACGGTGGTGAAGGTGGCCCCCGGTCTCGATCACGCCCTCATCCCCGCCGGTGCCGAGGCGGAGTGGGTGAGTGTCGGCGGCGACCTGGTCGAGGCCGCCCTCTGGTGCGGCCCGCTGGCCCAAACCCCCCGCCGCGCAACCGTCGTGAAGGAAGGGCCCCTTCTTAACGCCTCCGGTAGTAGAAGGGCCCCTTCCTATCACCAGACCAACGGCACTCACCAGGTCGAGGGGACCAGGGTGCACGAGCTCGTCGGGTCGGGTCGGGAGGAGGCGCCGGTCGGGGCGGTGGGCCGCTTCGTGTACGACCCCGACTCTGCGGTAGTACGTGCCCACCTGGTCGCCGAACTGGCCGCCCAGTTGGATGCCACCCTGGCCGACCCGAGCATCGCCTACCTCTACGCCGACACGCCGACCCCGACGCCGTACGCCCGCTGTCTGGAGGTGACCGAGGTGCTGCCGTTCTCGCTCAAGCGCCTGCGGGCCCTGCTGCGGGAGCGCCGGATCGGCCGGGTGGAGATCCTCAAGCGCGGCTCCGCGCTGGAACCGGAACGACTCCGGCACGACCTGCGCCTGACCGGTGACCAGCCGGCCAGCCTGGTGCTGACCCGGGTGGCCGGTGCCCCGACCGTGCTGGTCTGCCAGCCGGTCCTCTGAACCCCACCGCCTGGGCAGGGACTACCCGGGAGATCCCGGGCTCCGGGTCGGGGTTAGGTTGGCGCACATGACGGGACGGGGTACGCCGGCGACGGTGTTGCTGGCCAAGCGCGGCATCGCCCATCGCACCCATTCGTACGACGTCCCGGCGGAGTCACCGAACTACGGTGCCCTGGTCGCCGCCGCCCTCGGGGTGGCACCCGGCCGGGTCTTCAAGACCCTGGTGACCGAGGTGGACGGCGCTCTCACCGTGGCGATCGTGCCGGTCACCGGGGAACTGGACCTCAAGGCACTGGCCGCGGCAGTCGGTGGCAAGCGGGCCACACTTGCCGATCGTGGGGCGGCCGAACGCGCCACCGGGTACGTACGCGGCGGCATCAGCCCGCTGGGGCAACGGAAGCGGCTGCCCACGGTGCTCGACGCCTCCGCCCTGGAGCACGACACGGTGTACGTCTCGGCTGGTCGGCGCGGCCTTCAGGTGGAGCTGGCCCCGACCGACCTGGTCGCCCTCACCGACGCCCACACCGCCGCCCTCGCCACCGCCTGAGGCCCACCACCGGGCCGAGCCCGCCACCGCCCGAGGCCCGCCACCGCCCGAGGCCCGCCACCGGCCGAGGCCCGCCACCGGCCGAGGCCCGCCGCCAGCTGAGGCCCGCCGCCAGCTGAGGCCCGCTGAGACAGCCCGCCGCCGGGCCGAGGCCCACTACCGGGCCGGGGCCACCACCGGGTGAGGCCCACCACCGTTACGCCGCAACGGCGGTATCCCTGCCGGTCGATTACCGCCACTTCGCCGAAACGGTGTCGATCACCCGAGACACCGCCGGGTCGACCACCCGGGACACGGCCGGGTCGACCATCTCGGGACACCGGCGAGCGGAGGTGTCTTCGACGTTGCCGAATTGTTACCGCCGACAACAAACTAGCCCCCGCCGCGCCCTTGTGCCGACGGCTCGGGGCGCAATACGTTGCCGGGCACAACAAAAGAACGCCATCGACACACCGACACCTTCCCACTCTCGAAAGGACCCTGCACATGCGCAAGGGCTTCCTCGCCGTCAGCGCCGTGGGCCTGCTCGCCCTCGGCAGCCTGACGGCCTGCGGCGACGACTCCGGCGACCAGGCCGGCGGCGGCTCCGGCAAGACCCCGAAGATCGGCGTGATCCTGCCGGACAGCAGCTCCTCGGTCCGTTGGGAGAGCGCGGACCGCAAGTTCCTTGGGGAGGCGTTCAAGGCCGCGGGCATCGAAGCGATCATCCAGAACGCGCAGGGCGACAAGAACGCCTTCCAGACCCTCGCCGACCAGATGATCACCAACGGCGTCACCGTGCTGATGATCGTCAACCTGGACTCCGGCACCGGCAAGGCCGTCCTGGACAAGGCCAAGTCCCAGGGTGTCGCCACCATCGACTACGACCGCCTGACCCTCGGCGGCTCGGCGGAGTACTACGTCAGCTTCGACAACGTGGCCGTCGGCAAGCTCCAGGGCGAGGGCCTGGTCAAGTGCCTCACCGACGCGAAGGCGGAGAAGCCGGCGATCGCCTACCTCAACGGCTCGCCGACCGACAACAACGCGACCCTGTTCAAGGAGGGCTACGACTCGGTCCTCAAGCCGAAGTTCGACTCCGGCGAGTACACCAAGGCCGCCGACGACTCCGTGCCGGACTGGGACAACACGCAGGCCGCGACCATCTTCGAGCAGCAGCTCACCAAGACCGGCGGCAAGATCGACGGCGTGCTCTCCGCGAACGACGGCCTCGGCAACGCCGCCATCTCGGTGCTGAAGAAGAACAACCTCAACGGCAAGGTCCCGGTGACCGGGCAGGACGCCGACCCGCAGGCCCTGCAGAACATCCTCGCCGGTGACCAGTGCATGACGGTCTACAAGGCGGTCAAGAAGGAGGCGGACGCCGCCGCCGAGCTGGCCATCGCGCTGGCCAAGGGCGAGCGCAAGGAGACCGGCCAGACGGTCCGGGACCCGGAGGGCAACCGCGACGTGCCCGCCGTCCTGCTCACCCCGGCGGCGATCTACAAGGAGAACGTCAAGGACGTCATCGCCGACGGCTACGTGACCAAGGAGCAGATCTGCACCGGCGACTACGCCAAGCTCTGCACCGACGCGGGCATCAGCTGACCCGTCCCCGCCGAAGCGACGCCGCCCGGTACGGCAATCCCGTACCGGGCGGCGTCGCTGGACGGGCCCCGATCGCCTCCGTGGAATAAGGAGAACCCCGTGTCCGCGACCCCACTGCTGGAGCTACGCGGGATCGACAAGAGCTTCGGTCCCGTCCAGGTGCTGCGTGACGTCGCCTTCGCCGCCTACCCGGGCGAGGTCACCGCCCTCGTCGGTGACAACGGTGCCGGCAAGTCGACCCTGGTCAAGTGCATCAGCGGCATCTACTCCACCGATGCCGGCGAGTTCGTCTTCGACGGTCGACCGGTGACCATCAACAGCCCGCGGGACGCCGCCTCACTCGGCATCGAGGTCGTCTATCAGGATCTGGCGCTCTGCGACAACCTCGACATCGTGCAGAACATGTTCCTCGGGCGGGAGAAGCGCAACGGCATCGTGCTGGACGAGCCGACGATGGAACAGATGGCCGCGGAGACCCTGGCCGGGCTCTCCGTACGCACCGTCAAGTCCCTGCGCCAGCACGTCTCCAGCCTCTCCGGTGGTCAGCGCCAGACCGTGGCGATCGCCAAGGCGGTGCTCTGGAACAGCAAGCTGGTGATCCTGGACGAGCCGACCGCCGCGCTCGGCGTCGCGCAGACCGCCCAGGTCCTCGAACTCGTTCGCCGGCTGGCCGACAACGGCCTGGCCGTCGTCCTCATCTCGCACAACATGAACGACGTCTTCGCCGTCTCCGACCGCATCGCCGCGCTCTACCTCGGCCAGATGGTCGCCCAGGTGAGGACCACTGACATCACGCACGCCCAGGTGGTCGAGCTGATCACCGCCGGCCGCTCCGGCGAGCTGGGACTCGCCGCCGACCCGGGCGTCAACGGCAACGGCGCGGCGCCGGCCGACAGCACCACTGGAGGCGTGTCATGAGCATCACCGCCGTCACGAAGGAGGGCCCCGCCGCCGTCGCACCGGCACCGACCATCGGCAGCCACCTCCGCGACTACTGGCAGCGGGTACGCGGCGGAGACATCGGCGCCCTGCCTGCGGTCGCCGGTCTGCTCGTCCTCTGCACGATCTTCTCGATCATGCGGCCGTCGTTCCTCACCGCCGGCAACTTCGCCAACCTGTTCACCCAGGGCGCGGCTGTCACCCTGATCGCGATGGGGCTGGTCTTCGTCCTGCTGCTCGGCGAGATCGACCTGTCGGCCGGCTTCGCCAGCGGGGTCTGCGCGGCCGTGCTGGCCAACCTGGTCACCGTTCTGGGCTACCCGTGGTACGTCGCGGTGCTCGCCGCCCTGCTCACCGGCATGGTCATCGGCACCACCCTGGGCTTCCTGGTCGCCAAGGTGGGCATCCCCTCCTTCGTGGTCACCCTCGCCGGTTTCCTCGCCTTCCAGGGGGTGGTGCTGCTGCTGATGAAGGAGGGCCGCAACATCTCCGTCCGCGAGCCGGTGGTGGTGGCGATCGTCAACCGCAACATGCCGGTCGCGCTCGGCTGGACCCTCGCCGCGATCGCGGTCGCCGGATTCGCCGTGGTGCAACTGCTCCGCTACCGCAGCCGCGCCGCCCGGAACCTGATCAACGATCCGTTCCCGGTGGTGCTGGGTCGCATCGCCGCCCTGGCGCTGGTCCTGGGCCTCGCCGTCTACGTGCTCAACCTGGAGCGCAGCCTCAACGTGCTGATCACCTCCCTCAAGGGGGTGCCGATCGTGGTACCGATCGTCGCCGTACTGCTGGTGGTCCTGACCTTCGTGCTCCAGCGCACCAGCTACGGTCGGCACATCTACGCGGTCGGCGGCAACCGGGAGGCGGCCCGGCGGGCCGGCATCAACGTGGACCGGATCCGCATCTCGGCCTTCATGATCTGCTCGACCATGGCCGCGGTCGGTGGCATCGTGGCGGCCAGCCGGGCCAACTCCGTGGACCCGAACACCGGCGGCAGCAACGTGCTGCTCTACGCCGTCGGCGCGGCGGTGATCGGCGGCACAAGTCTGTTCGGGGGCAAAGGCCGCGTATTGGACGCGGTTCTCGGTGGCGCCGTCGTGGCCGTGATCGACAATGGGATGGGTCTGATGGGCTACAGCTCCGGCGTCAAGTACGTGGTCACCGGCGTGGTGCTGTTGCTCGCGGCCAGTGTCGACGCGCTGTCCCGACGACGAGCATCGGCCACCGGAAACCGCTGAACGCACCACCGAAAGTAGTAACCATTCGATGCGCGTAGGACCCAGCCAGGACGAGATCCGCCGGCAGAATCTCGGCGCGCTACTGCGCTACGTGCATCTGCACGGCGCGACCACCCGCGCCGAGTTGACCAACGCGCTCGGACTCAACCGCAGCACCATCGGTGCGCTCACCGCCGACCTGGCCGCCGCCGGCCTGGTGACCGAGGGGGCGCCGAAGGAGACCGGCCGGGCCGGACGACCCTCACTTGTCGTCCGGCCCGAGTCGGAACGGATCTTCGCGTACGCGTACAGCATCGAGGTGGACCGGCTGCGGGCCGCCCGGGTCGGCCTGGGCGGCGCGGTGCTCGACCGCCGGGAGCTGGACCGGCCCCGGGGTCTGACCGCCGCGGAGGCCGCCCCCCTGCTGGCCGGGGCGGTCAAGGAGATGCGGCAGGCGCTGCCGGCCGACGCCGTCTGTGTCGGGGCCGGCATCGCGGTCTGCGGGATGGTGCGTCGCCACGACGGCCTGGTGCGGCTCGGGCCGACCACCGGGTGGGTGGACGAGCCGATCGGGGCGGCGGTCAGCGCCGAACTCGGCGCCGAGGTGCCGGTGACGGTCGGCAACGTGGCCGAGGTGGCCGCCTTCGCCGAGCACGCCCGGGGCACGGCGGCGGGCTGCGACAACGTCATCTTCCTCTACGGCGACGTGGGGGTCGGGGCCGGAATCATCGCCGGGGGGAGGCGGTTGACCGGGCACGGCGGGTACGGCGGCGAGGTCGGTCACATGGTGGTGGTCCGGGACGGGGCCCGCTGCGAGTGCGGCAACCGGGGCTGCTGGGAGACCGAGATCGGCGAGCACGGCCTGCTGCGGGCCGCCGGGCGCTCGGACGCCCGGGGCCGGGAGGCCCTGCTGGCGGTCTTCGACGCCGCCGACCGGGGGGACGCCCGGGCCCAGACGGCGGTACGCCAGGCCGGCGACTGGCTCGGCTTCGGCGTGGCCAACCTGGTGAACATCTTCAACCCGGAGATGGTCATCTTCGGTGGCACCATGCGGGATCTCTACCTGGCCGCCGCCGCTCAGGTACGCAGCCGATTGAACTCCAACGGGCTGCCCGCCTGCCTGGAGCACGTACGCCTGCGCACTCCCCTGCTCGGCGCGGACGCTCCGCTGATCGGCGCGGCCGAACTGGCCTTCGACCGGCTGCTGGCCGACCCCCTCGACGTCGGCTGACCAGGTACGCGAGCCGCGCGATGAGGTGGATCCGCGAGCGATGAACTGATCGGCCGGTCGATCCGTACCAGTGTGCGGACGGGCGACCAACGGCGTGCGGACGCTCGTCGGGCAGATGTTCGGTTCTCGACCGAGGAGGCACCGCAGACATGGCATCGCTGGATTCCGCTCGTCGCCGGCAGGGCAATCGGTCCCCCCGGTTGGCGGTGCTGCTCACCACGATCGCCGCGGCCCTCGTCGTGCTGCCCGGGGTGGCGTTGGCCGCGCCCACAGGTCAGCAACTCGCCGCCGCCGACCAGGCCCTGCTCGACGGTGTACGGCTGGCCGGGCTCTGGGAGATGCCGGCCGGGCAGATGGCCGCCGAGAAGGGCCAGTCCCGGGTGGTCCGGGAGATCGGTGCGGAGATCGCCCGTCAGCACGAGGAGCTGGACCGGCTGACCGTGGAGGCCGCCAACAAGCTCGGCGCCACCATCCCCAACCAGCCGACCGCCGAACAGCAGCAGTGGCTGACGGAGATGAAGGACGCCACCGGGGCCCGCTTCGACCAGATCTTCGTCACCCGCCTCCGGGTGGCCCACGGCAAGATCTTCCCGGTGGTCGGCGCGGTCCGGGCCAGTACCCGCAACGAGGTCATCCGGGATCTGGCCAACGCCACAAACAAGTTCGTCGGCGACCACATGCTGATGCTGGAGAGCACCGGTCTGGTCCGGTACGCCGAACTGCCCCCGGCCGCCCTGCCCGCCCCCGGCAACGACGGGCTGATCGCCGCCGCCTCGGCCAACACCGGCCCCCAGGTCGGCATCAGCAACACCGTGATCTGGGTGATCTTCCTCGGTGCCATCGGCACCGGCGGCTTCCTCAGCTACCGCCTGCTGCGCCGCAACTGACCGCGCCAGATGCCCACCCGTACCCGGGCCGGGGTTCTGTTCGGGCTGGTCCTGGCCACCTTCTGCGCCACCCTGGGCGCGGTGCTGGGGGCGGCCGGTCCGGCGGCGGCGCACGCCGTGGTGGTCGCCACCACCCCGCAGCGTGACGAGGTGCTCGGCTACGCCCCGCGCGAGGTGCTGGTCACCTTCAGCGAGCCGGTGGCCGTGGTGCCCGGCCGGGTGCAGGTGCTGGCCCCCGACGGCAAGCGGATCAACGTGGGTGACCCGGAGGTCCGCGACCGCACCATGCGGATCGCCCTGCGGGCGGCCGACCGGCCGCTGGGCACCTACCTGGTCAGCTACCGGGTGGTCTCGGCGGACAGCCACCCGATCTCCGGCAGCCTCACCTTCGCCGCCGGGGCACCCTCGGCCACCCCACCCCTGCCGGAGGACGCCGCAGCCGGGTCACCGGGCGGGGGTTTGGTGCCGGTGGCCAAGTATGTCGGCTACCTGGGGCTGCTGCTGGCCGTCGGCCCACCCCTGCTGGCGGCGACGATGTGGCCGCGCCGACGGTCCCGCCGCCGCGCCACGATCATGGCCCTGGTCGGGCTGGGTCTGGTGGCCGTCGCCACCGTGGGCACCTGGGTAGGGCAGGCCGCCCAGGTGGTCGGCGCACCGGTCGGGCGGCTGTCTCCGGCGGACCTGCGGGCGGTCGCCGACAGCGACATCGGGCTGGTGCTGGCCGTACGCCTGGGGTTGGTCTGCCTGGCCGTGGCCCTGCTGCCGGCGGTGACCCGGGGCAGCGCGGGGCGGGGTCGTACGGCTGCCCTGGCGGTGGTGGGGGTGGCCGCCCTGGCCACCTGGCCGCTGGCCGGGCATCCGGTGGCCGCACCGGTGCCGCCGGTGAGCATCGCCCTGACCACGGTGCACCTCATCGGGATCGTCGGGTGGCTGGGCGGCCTGCTGACCCTGACGGTGTTCCTGCTGCCGGGCACCCACGAGCGGGTCCTGGCCCGGATCCTGCCGGCCTGGTCCCGGTGGGCCACCGTGGCGGTGGCCTGGTTCCTCACCGCCGGGCTGGTCCAGGCCGCGATCGAACTGGGTCGACCCTCAGCCCTGCTGGACAGCACCTACGGGCGGCTGCTCGGTGCCAAGGCCGGGCTGCTGGCCGTGGTGCTGGCGGTGGCCGCCGGGCAGCGCCGACTGATCCGCCGCCGGGCCGCCGCAGTCCAGCCCCGACGGGTAGCCCGCGCGGCCGGAGTGGAACTCGGGGTGACTGCGGTGATCCTGGCCGTGACCGCCCTGCTGGTGCAGACCCCACCGGGCCGTACCGCTGGCACGGCCGCCGCCGGGGTCACCCGGGAGGGGGTCGCCCAGTCGGTGACCACCGACCTGTTCACCCTCCAGTTCGACATCTACCCGGCCGCCGCCGGCACCACGAACAGCCTGCACGCCTACGTGTACACGCCCCAGGCGCGGGAGTTGCCGGTCGCCGAGTGGACGATCACGGCCGCCCTGCCGGAGGCCGGCATCGAGCCGATCACCGTGCAGGTCTTCGCGCTGGAACCACACCACGGCAGCGCCGAGATCCACTTCCCGGTACCCGGTGACTGGACCCTGCGCATCGCCGCCCGGACCAGCGAGATCGACCGCTCCACCGCCACCACCACGGTGACCATCCGCTGAGTGCTCAGCGGTCGACCTGGGTGAAGTCCCAGGAGTGCGCCGGCCGGGCGAGCAGCATCACCGGGGGCTCGGGCAGCGGGCGAGGGTTGCTGCGCCACTTGGAGATCACCACCACCCGGTGATCCGTGGAGGAGAAGACCTCGCTGGAGACGTGCAGGGGATCGTGCTCGAACTCGGGTAGCGCCGTGTCGCAGACCCAGGTGATCAGTTCGGCGAGCGCGTACGGCTCGGCCCGCGCCTCCCACATCCGTACGATCACGTAGCCGTCCTCCCTCTAGACGCTGACCGTGGTCAGCGGCATGGCCGAATCCGCCGGCAGATCCAGTCGGCTCGGCGCTACCCCGGCGGCGACCAGGTGGGAGCCGAGCGCCGCCACCATCGCGCCGTTGTCGGTGCACAACCCCGGTCGGGGCACGCGTACCCGGATGCCGTGGCGGGCCGCGCGCTGCTCGGCCATCGCCCGCAGTCGCGAGTTGGCCGCCACTCCCCCACCGATCACCAGGGTCTCGATGCCGTTGCTGCGGCAGGCGTCCAACGCCTTGGCCACCAGCACGTCACAGACCGCCTCCTGGAAGGAGGCGGCGACATCGGCGACCGGAACGGACTCACCGGCCCGCTGCCGGGCCTCCACCCAGCGGGCCACCGCGGTCTTCAGCCCGGAGAAGGAGAAGTCGTAGCGGTGGGCGGCCAGATCCTTGGCGGCGGTCAACCCGCGCGGGAAGGCGATGGCCGCCGGGTCACCCGAGCGGGCCTCCCGGTCGATGTACGGGCCACCGGGGAAGGGCAACCCGAGCAGTCGGGCGATCTTGTCGAAGGCCTCACCGGCCGCGTCGTCGATGGTGGCGCCCAGGGGGGTCACCCCCCGGGCCAGGTCGTCGACCATCAGCAGGGAGGAGTGCCCCCCGGAGACCAGCAACGCCACCGCCGGTTCGGGCAGCGGACCGTGCTCCAGGGTGTCCACGGCCACGTGCGCGGCCAGGTGGTTGACCCCGTACACCGGCTTCTCGGCGGCGACCGCGTAGCCCTTGGCGGCGGCCACCCCGACCAGCAGGGCACCGGCCAGGCCCGGCCCGGCGGTCACCGCGATCGCGTCGATGTCGGCCAGGGTCACCCCCGCCTCGGTCAGGGCCCGCTGCATGGTCGGCACGATGGCCTCCAGGTGGGCCCGGCTGGCCACCTCCGGCACCACCCCACCGAAGCGGGCGTGCTGGTCGACACTGGAGGCCAGGGCGTCCGCCAGCAGGGTGTGCCCGCGTACGATGCCGACCCCGGTCTCGTCGCACGAGGTCTCGATGCCGAGGATCAACGGTTCGTCAGCCATGGGGTCTCGCATCCTCGATCCGCTGCATCACCAGTGCGTCCGTGTTGCTCGGTTGGTAGTAGCCACGGCGTACGCCGATCGGTTCGAAGTCGTAGCTGGCGTAGAGCCGCTGGGCCGGGGCGTTGTCCGCAGCGACCTCCAGGAGCACCGAGCGCAGGCCGCGCCGTTCCGCCTCGGCCAGCAGTTCCTCGAACAGCAGTCGCCCGATCCCCCGCCGCTGGGCCTCCCGGCGTACCGCGATGTTCTGCACCCAGGCCTCGTCCGGCGGGGCCACGGCCAGTCCGGCGTAGCCGAGCACCCCACCCTGTTCGTCCGTGGCGACCCGGTAGTGGTGCCCGTTGGCCAGTTCGTTCCAGAACATCGCGGCGGACCACTGTTCGGCACCGAAGAGGTCCGCCTCGATGGCCAGTACCTCCTCGATGTGCCACCAGCGGAACCGGTCCAGCCGTACCTCGGTCACGGCAGGACCGACTTGCGGGCGGTCGCCGCCACGGCGTCCGGCCGACGCAGGTACAGCGGGGTCAACGGGTCCCCAGGGGCCCCGGCCCGGATCCGCTCGGCGGCCAGGGTGGCCAGGGCGTTCGCCTCCGGGTAGCGCGGCTCGGCCCGCAGCGGCAGGCCCAGTTGGTCGGCGTAGCGGTGCGCGCCGTCGCCGACCGCGACCGTCACGGCCAGGTCGCGGGCCCGTTGCGCGGCGACGCCGGGCGCGGAGACCTCCGGCCCGACCAGCCGTTGACCGGCACCGTCGTAGATCGCCCAGTAGATCTCCCGGCGGCGCGCGTCGCTCGCCGCCAGCACCGGTTCACCGGCCGCCGCCGGGTGACCGATGGCGTCCAGGGAGCAGACACCGTACGCCGGAATGTCGAGCACCTGACTCATGGTGGCAGCGGTGACCAGCCCCACCCGCAGCCCGGTGAACGGCCCCGGGCCGACCCCGGCGACGATCGCGTGCAGGTCGGCCGGCCTGGCGGCGACGTCGGCGAGCACCGCATCGACCTGCGGGGCGAGCAGTTCGCCGTGCGCCCGAGCGTCGACGGTGCAGCGGTGCGCCCGGGTCGTGACGCCACTCGCGGTGACCTCGACGAGCGCCGCGGTCACCGCCGGGGTCGAGCTGTCCACCACCAGTACGAGCACAATGACCCAGCCTAGCCGCATCGCCTGCGGCCCTTGGACGCCCGCCCGCCATCGCCGTAGCGCTCGCGCGCACCGCACCCATGACGGTGAGTAGTCAGGACATTGAACGGCGTCAGTCGCACCAGGTACCGGCGCTGTGATTGCACAGAGCAATCAATATTCAATATTGCTGCGGTTCTCAAGGAGGCACGGGGCCAGGCCCGTCAGCGCCTGGCCCCGTAGCGACGGATCAGTTGCGGCGGCTCCACTGCTGGTTTGCTCCACTCCAGCAGCTGTACAGCTGGATGAGCGCCCCGTTACCGCTGCCACCGGCGTCAAGGCACAGCCCTGACTGCACTCCGGTGATCGTGCCGTTGGAGTTGATGTTCCACTGCTGGTTCGCACCGCCGTGGCAGTCGTAGAGGACCACCCGCGTACCGTTGCTGGTGCCCTGACCCTGGGCGTCCAGGCACTTGCCGTTCACCGTCAGCTGCCGGCTCGAGGTGTGGGTGAACCGCTGATTCGCGCCACCCCAGCAGTCATACAACTGGATTTGGGTGCCGTTGCTGGTGCTCGAGTTCGGCACGTCCAGACACCGGCCGGACTGCTGACCGACGAGCATCTGGCCGCTACCGCCACCGGGCGGCGGGGTGGTCGGGTTGCCCGGGTTGCCGGGGTCGGAGTTACCGCCTTCCGACAGGGTGATGTCGGAGCTTCCCTGGCTCTGGTAACCCTCGGTGGCCATGATCTGGTAGTAGTGGTTGCCGAGGTTCAGGCCAACGCGGGCCCAGGCGTCGAAGTGGTTCGCGGTGGTGATGGTGCCGCTGCTGCGCTTCTGCTGCCGGACGCTCCAGTACTGGTAGAACGTCGCGGTGCCGTCGATCGAGGGCTGGTTGACCCGCTGGCTGCGCAGGATGTCGTAGGTGCCGCCGTCGGTGGTGATGCTGCCGAGCCGGGTGGCGCCGCTGCTCGGGTTGTAGTTGCCGAAGTTCTCGACGATGTAGTACTCGACAAGCGGGTTACGGGTCCAGCCGTACAGGGCGAGATAGGTGTTGTTGTTGCCCGGGTTGTAGTTGCCCGAGTAGGTGATCGTGCGGCGGGTTCCGGGGTTCCAGCCCTTGCCGCCGACCCAGTTGTTGGTGCTCCTGCCCCATGAGCTGGAGTAGCGGCCGTTCTCGCGCAACACCATGCAGGCGTCGCCGCTGTCCTTCCAGAACGAGAAGAAGAACCCGTTGTGGGTGCCTTCCGTGTTCGAGCAGACCTGCCGGTCGGCCTCGGCGTGGGCGGGGCCGGCCGTGATCGCGATGGTGCCGGTGGTGGCCAACACTGCGGCGAAGGCGGCGGCAGCCAGCATCCTGATGCGGCCGCGTCGGCGACTCTTGCGGTGAGTGGGGACTTCGTTCATGGTGGCGTGCTTCTCCTTGAGAGAGGCGGCGTGGCGTAATCGACGGGGTGTGGGTGGTTGAGGGACGGTCACCGCGCGTCGATGCTGCGCCTTGGTTGTATGAATTTCCGAACTGTCGGTTGTGTGGGTGCTCCACTGCTACGTTGCGTCGCCACTGACCTCCCAGACTGAAGGCGTTCGCTGGCATCTATCTTTCGATATCGTTATCCAAATATCGACGCCAGTCAAGGAATGTCGTCCGACCGACTCCAGCGATCAACCAGGCGGAGGCCACCACCTGGTACGTGCCGGCAGTGTGGAGGGAGGAGCAGACGGCTCAGCCGGCCGACCGCTCCCAGTCGATTGTGGGCAGGCCGGCGTCGGCGAGCGCCTTGTTGGCGGCGCTGAACGGCCGGCTGCCGAGGAAGCCGCGGGGATTCATCGGGCTCGGGTGCCCCGCCTCCAGCACCACGTGCTGCGGATTGCTGACCAGCGCTGCCTTCTTGCGCGCGTAACCGCCCCAGAGCAGGAAGACCACCCGGGACGCCATCGCGTCGAGAGCGTGGATGGTGGCGTCGGTGAACTCCTCCCAACCCCGGTTCGCGTGCGAGCCCGGGGCGCCCTGCCGCACCGTCAACACCGAATTGAGCAGCAGCACACCCTGCGCGGCCCAGCCGTCCAGGTTGCCGCTGCGCGGCTTGGGCACGCCCAGGTCCTCACCCAACTCCTTGAAGACGTTGCGCAGCGACGGCGGCACGGACACCCCCTCCCGCACGCTGAAGCTCAGCCCATGCGCCTGGCCCACCCGGTGGTAGGGGTCCTGGCCCAGGATCAGCACCCGGCAGTCGGCCGGGGCGCACAGCCGGTAGGCGGAGAACAGGTCCTCCACCGGCGGGAAGACCGCGCCGGAGGCGTACTCCCGGGCGACGAACTCGCCCAGCGCGGCCGTGCGGGTCGGGTCGAGGTACGGGGTCAGCACCTCCCGCCAGGCCTCGGGCAGCAGTGCGGGCAGGTCCAGGGGGGCGAGATCGTCGGGCATCGGCGGCCTTTCCGCGCGGTGAGGTCGGTCCCCGGCACTGTAGGCGCACGGTCCGACGGCACTGTCCGCTGGCCGGGCCGAGGGTCAGTCCAGGGCGATCAGCCGCTGCGCCCAGTCGCCGCCGACCGGCACCAGTTCCGCGACCCGGGTGTCGTCGTCGTGCCGGTCCAGCCGGACCCACAGATGTGCGTCGGCCAACTGCTCGACCAGCCCCTCGCCCCACTCGACCACGGTCACCGACTCGTCGACCGAGGCGTCCAGGTCCAGGTCGTCGATCTCGGCCCGAGGATCGGTCGCGTCGCCGAGCCGGTAGGCGTCGGCGTGCACCAGCGCCACCTGCCGTCCTGAGACGGGATCGGGCCGGTGCACCCGGGCGATCACGAACGTCGGCGAGGTGATGTCACCGAGCACCCCGAGGCCGGCCCCGATGCCCTGGGTCAGCGCGGTCTTTCCGGCCCCCAGCGGGCCGGTGAGCAGCACCAGATCACCGGCGCGCAGCAACCCGGCCAGCCGCCGACCGAAGGTGTGGGTGTCGGCGGCCGTCGGCAGGACGAACCGGGTCACGCCGATCCCGGCCCGTAGCTGCCGAGGAACGCCATCAGGGCCTCGTTCACGTCGTCGGCGTGCTCCAGCATCACCACGTGCCCACTGTCATGGATCTTGACGAACTCGGCGTGCGGCAGCCGCCGGACGATCTCCTCGGAATGAGTCACGGGTGTGATCATGTCCTTGTCCCCGACGATCACCAGCACCGGAGTACCCTCCAGCGCCGCCAGCGCCGGAAACCGCGAGTGGGTGGCGATCGTCCGCAGGTAGCGGGTCACCGTGTCCGCCGAGGTACGCGAGTTCATCTGCTCCACGTACGACACCAGTGCGGGACTCGGGTTGTCCGTGCCGAAGCCGTACTTGCGGGTGAGCAGCCAGGCAACATTGGTGGTCGACCTGCGGGCCCGGTCGATCGCCGCCCCGCCGTACCGGGTGACATTGCCGGCCATGTAGAGCACCGGGCTGCTCACCCGTCCCAGCAGGGCCGGGGCGACCAGCTTCGTCTCCGCCAGCAACCCGCCCGAGGTGGCCATCAGCACGGTGCCCACCACCCGGTCGCCGAACATCTCCGGATACAGCTCGGCCAGCGCCATGATGGTCATCCCGCCCATCGAATGGCCGACCAGCACCAGCGGCCCCTCGGCCGCCACCTCTTCGATGACCCGGCGCAGGGTGTGGCCGAGGGCGTCCAGGTCGTACTCACCGCTCTCCAGCCGACCCGAACGGCCGTGACCCGGCTGGTCGTACGCGACGATGCGGTGCTCGCCCCGCTGGGCGAGCAGCTTGCGTTGGAAGTGGAAGGTGCCCATGTCCAGGCAGAAACCGTGCACCAGCACCACGGTCGGGTTGCCCTCCACCGGGCGGGTCGGCTCGACCACCTCGACATGGATGTCCGTACCGTCCGGCATCTCCAGCCGGTACGACTCGTCGTAGCGCTGCCGGCCGAAGACCTCGTCGGCGTACGGGTCGGCGGGATCGGCCTTCAGTCGACGGACCAGGGCCCGCTCGGTGGCGACTCCGACCGCGGTCACCGCGGCGGCCACCCCGAGGGCCGCACCCACCAGACCTGCGGCCCGACCCGCAGCGGTGCGTGGCCGGGGGATGTGGAAACGGTTGCTCATGTGGTCACCCCGTCGTAGACCCGGGGGACCCGGGTGCTGCCGAAGCGGGTGACGATCTCGTAGTTGATGGTGCCGACCGCCTCGGCCCAGTCGTCCGCGGTGGGTTCGCCCTCGGCACCGCTGCCGAAGAGGGTGGCCACGTCACCGGCGGCCACCGGGTCGTCGCCGCAGTCCAGGACGAACTGGTCCATGCAGACCCGCCCGGAGATGGTCCGGCGGCGTCCACCGAGCTGCACCGGGCCGGTGTTGGAGGCGTGCCGGGGCACCCCGTCGGCGTATCCCAGCGGCACCACCGCCAGGTTCGCGTCGCTGCCGGTGGTGTACGTGTGGCCGTAGGAGACCCCGGTGCCGGCCGGGACCCGCTTGGTCAGCATCACCCGGGCCCGGGCGGTCATCGCCGGACGCAGCCCGTGGGTCTGGCCGGCCACCGGGGAGAGCCCGTAGACGGCCAACCCCGGGCGGACCAGATCGAAGTGGGTGTCGGGTCGGGTCAGGGTGGCCGCCGAGTTGGCCAGGTGGCGGTAGCGGGGACGCAGTCCGGCCCGCTCGACCATGGCCAGCCCCTCGTGGAAGACCGCCAACTGCCGGTCCGTGGTCGGATGACCGGGCATGTCCGCGTACACGAAGTGGCTCCACACCCCGACCACCTCGACCAGACCGTCGGCCTGGGCCTTGGCGGCGGCGTCCAGCAGCGCGGGCCAGTCGTCGAGGATCGCTCCGCCCCGGGACAACCCGGTGTCGATCTTCAGGTGGACCCGGGCGGGCCGTCGCGCCTGTCGACTCGCCTCGGTCATCTCCTCCAGTTGCGGCAGACTCGCCACCCCCAGATCCACCTCGGCCGCTATGCCGGTGTGCAGGGGTAAACCCGGCACCAGCAGCCAGGCCAGGACCGGGGCCTCGATGCCGGCCGCGCGCAGGGCCAGCGCCTCGTCCAGGGTGCAGACCCCTAGCCAGGCGGCCCCGGCATCGAGGGCGGCGTGGGCGGCCGGAACCATCCCGTGGCCGTAGCCGTCGGCCTTCACCACCGCCATCAGCTCGGCGCTGGTGCCGGCACACAGCCGACTCACGTTCTCCCGGATCGCGTCCAGATCCACGCGCACCTCGGCCTGCCACATGCCTCCACCCTACTTTCCACCCTGATCAGCGCGCTGCGCACCGGACAGGTCCGGCGGGTGCGGGCGGGTCGACCCAGGGGGTCAGGGCAGCCGGGCGAGCACAGCCCGTAGGGCGGTGGCCACCTCGGGCGCGGTGACCGGGCCGCTGCGGGCCGCCTCACGACCGGCCAGGCCGTGCACGTACGCCGCCGCGGCGGCGGCCCGTTCCGCCGGCAGTCCGGCCGCCAGCAGGGAACCGAGCAGCCCGGCCAGCACGTCCCCGGTTCCGCCGGTGGCCAGTACGGGGGTGCCGCTCGGATTGACGTACGCCCGACCGTCCGGGGTGCCGATCACCGTGCGGTTCCCCTTGAGCAGCACCACGGCGTTCATCCAGGCGGCCAGTCGGAGGGTGGCGGCCACCCGGTCGCCGCCGGGCTGCTCACCGCAGAGCCGGGTGAACTCCCGGTCGTGCGGGGTGACCACGATCGGGGCGTCCCGCCGCCGCAGCTGGTCGGCGAGGGAGCCGTCGACGAGCAGGGTCAACGCGTCCGCGTCCAGCACCACCGGCACCGGGGCGGCAAGCACGGTCCGCAGTTCCGTGACCGCCCGCTCGTCCGTGCCCAACCCCGACCCGCACACCCAGGCCTGCACCCGGCCGGCGTCCGCCACCCGACCGGTGGCGATCACGGACGGATGCCGGCGGACCACCTCCTCCCGGGCCCCACCGGCGTAGCGGACCAGACCGGTGGGCCCGGCCAGGGCGCCACCGACCGAGAGGGTGGCGGCACCCGGATAGGTGGCCGAACCGGTGGCCACCCCCACCACCCCCCGGGTGTACTTCTCCGAGGCGGCGTCCAGCCGGGGCCACCACTCGGCCACATCCGACCACTCCACCACCTCAAGGGCGGGGGTGCCGCGCAGCCACGGCGCGAGCCCGATGTCGACCAGCTCCACCTGCCCGGCCAGGGCGGCGGCCGGGCCGACCGCCAGGGCCGGCTTCAGCGCACCGAAGGCGACCGTGACGTCCGCGGAGACCGCGTCGGGTCGACCGGAGGGGGTCAGGGGCACGTCTCCGGTGTCCACCACCACCCCGCTGGGCACGTCCACCGCCACCACGGTCGGCCGGGCACCGTCGCGCCCCCGATGGTCCGGCAGACTCGCCACCACCCGGGCGGCCGGCTCTCGCAGCCCACCCTGCCCGCCGATGCCCACGATGCCGTCCAGCACCAGGTCGAGCACGGCCGGTGGGTCCGGCACGACGCGTCCACCGGCGGCCCGCAACGCGGCCAGCCCTTCGGTGTGGACCCGATCCGGGGTCAGCAGCAACGCCGACACCGCCGCTCCCCGCCGGGCCAGGCGCGCACCGGCGTACAGGGTGTCACCACCGTTGTCCCCGGAGCCGACCAGCAGCAGCACGGGGGCGGCGTACACCCCGCCCCGCTCGGCGAGCAGCAGCGCGCACCGGCGCGCCAGTCCGGCGGCGGCGCGCTGCATGAGGGTGCCCGGTGGGAGTTCGGCCATCAGTGCCGCCTCGGCCGCCCGTACCTCCGCCACCCGCCAGACCGATCTCACCCGGCTCACCCTACCGGCGCGGGGGCCGCAGGGTAGCCCTCCGCCGATCGCCCGGCAATGCCTGTGGACAACCCGGCGGCACCTTCGGCACCGGTTGTCCACAGGGCACCCCCGCTGCCGCCTGGGCCGCCTAGCGTCCGGTGAGTCGACGGTACGGGACCACGGGAGGGGCGATGCACCAGCAGGGATCGACCGGGCAGCCGGGTGTGCTGCACCAGCAGGAGGTGACCGTGCAGCCGGAGCAGCTGCACCGGATCGGCCGGTCGCTGGGCGATCACGGCCAACGGGTGGCGAGCGGGTTGGCCGGGCTGCCGGGGTTGGCGGCGCCGACCCCCGGCTGGTCCGCCGGGGCCGCGCTGGGCGCCCTGGAGGCGGCCGTGCAGTCCTGGTCGGCCCGGCTGGGCGGCCGGATAACCCAGACCGGTGAAGCCGTACGCTCCGCCGCCCGGTCGTACGAGTCGGCGGATGCTCGGGCGGCCACCCGACTGTCCGGCCTGCCCCGGTGACCGGCCCCGAGGCGGCCGGCCAGGTCGGCTACGCCCAGCTCTCGACGGCCGATCCGGCGGGTTGGCAGGCCACCGGGACGGCCTGGGCGGGGCTGTGCGGCCTGACCCGACGACGGGCCGGTGAGCTCGCCGACGACGCGGCGGCCCTGCGCGCCCAGTGGTCGGGGCTGGCCGCGACCACAGCCCAGGGCCAGTTGTCCGACCTGCGGGCTCAGCTGCTCTCCCTGGCCCCGGTGGCGATCGAGATCGACCAGGTGCTGGCGGAGTTCGCCGCCCGGCTGGCGGCGGCTCGGGCACGGTTGACGGCGGCGGTGACCCTGGCCGCCACCGTCGGGGTGCTGATCGACCGCTGGGGTCGGACCAGCCCCGATCCTTCTCGGGTGCCACCGCACCGGGCCGTGCAGACGGTGGCTCCGGTGACGGCGGCCATCCGGGACGCCCTGGCCCTGGCCACTGCGGCGGATCGGGAGGCCGCCGCCCGGCTGGACCAGCTGGCCGCCGAGGCCGAGTCGGGCTGGATGACCCGACCACCACCGGATCGACCCGCCCCGCACGCCGATCCGGCCCAGGTCAACCTCTGGTGGGCGGGGCTCAGCCCGGCCCAGCGCCGGTGGCTGATCGGCCACGAGCCGGAGCTGGTCGGTCGGCTGGACGGAGTTCCGGCCGCCGCCCGCGACCAGGCCAACCGGCTGCTGTTGGAGGCCCGGCGAGAGGAGCTGGTGCGACGCTGGGAGCAGTTGCTGAACCGGGTGCCACGCGGGCCCGCCGAGGTGCTCGGGCTACGGACGGTCGACGCCGCGTTGCGCGGACTGGACGCCCTGACCGCTCGGCTGGCCTCGCCGCAGCCCCCGCGGGCGTACCTGCTGGGGCTGGACGTCGGGGGTGAGGGGCGGACGGTGGTGGCCCTGGGCAACCCCGATCGGGCCACCGCCATCCTGACCCACGTTCCGGGCACGACCGCCGGGCTCGACGACGCCACCGGCGAGCTGGGGCGGGCCACCCGGGTGCTGTCACGCGGCGCCGACCTGGCACCTGGACAGGAGACCTCGGCGGTGCTCTGGCTGGACTACGACGCCCCGGACTTCCTGCACGAGGCGGCCTGGGACCGCCAGGCCCACGCGGCCGGTGAGGCGCTGCACCGGTTCCAGGAAGGGTTGCGGGCCACCCATGACGGGCCGCCCGCTCGGCAGACCGTGCTGGGGCACAGCTACGGGTCCCTGGTGGTGGGCACCGCCGCCCGGGATCACGGGCTGGCTGCGGACGCCCTGATCTTCGTCGGCTCGCCCGGGGTCGGTGTGGGGCACGCCGACGAGTTGGGGGTGCCCGCCGGGCAGGTGTGGGCCAGTGCCGCACCCGACGACGTGATCCGCCTGACCCGCCCGCCCGGTGAGCTGGCCCGACAGGCGCTGGTCGGTCTCTCCCCGGTCGCCGCGATCGCCGGGATGCTGGCCAGCGACGACGACCAGCGCTGGTTCGGGCGGGATCCCGCCGCCCCCTCCTTCGGGGGCCGCCGCTTCCCCAGCGGCCGGTACGGCCACAGCGGCTACTGGCATCCGGACAATCCGGCCCTGGACGGCATGGCCCGGATCGTGGTCGGCGGCTGACCGGGCAGGTGCGGCCGGGCCGACCGGAGGCGGACTCGTCGCCCGCACCAAGAGTCTTTACCGGCCCGGCCCGGCCGGGCCGGTCCGAGGACCCCCCGGCCCGGCGACTACTCGACCGTGACGGACTTGGCCAGGTTGCGCGGCTGATCCACGTCGTGCCCCCGGGCTGCGGCGATCTCCGCGGCGAAGATCTGCAGGGGCACGGTCGTCAGCAGCGGCGCGAGCAAGGTCGGGGTACGCGGCACGTAGATCAGGTGGTCGGCGTACCGGACCACGGACTCGTCCCCCTCCTCGGCGATCACGATGGTGCGGGCGCCTCGGGCGCGTACCTCCTGGATGTTGGAGACGACCTTGTCGTGCAGCAGGCCGCGCCCCACCGGGGAGGGCACCACACAGATCACCGGGGTGCCCTGGTCGATCAGGGCGATCGGGCCGTGCTTCAGCTCGCCCGCGGCGAACCCCTCGGCGTGCATGTACGCCAGCTCCTTGAGCTTGAGGGCTCCCTCCAGGGCCACCGGGTAGCCGACATGGCGGCCGATGAACAGCACCGTCGGCTCGTCGGCCAGCTCGCGGGCCAGCTCCCGCACCGGTTCGATGCGCCCGAGCAGTTGCCGCAGCTTGTCCGGCACCTGGTGCAGTTGCTCCACCACGGCCGCCACCTCGTCGGCGAACTTGATGCCGCGCACCTGGGCCAGGTGCAGGCCGATCAGGTAGCAGGCGACCAGCTGGGTCAGGAACGCCTTGGTGGAGGCGACCGCGATCTCCGGCCCACCGTGGGTGTAGAGCACCGCGTCGGACTCGCGGGGGATGGTGGAGCCGTTGGTGTTGCAGATGGCCAGCACCCGGGCCTTCTGGTCCTTGGCGTGCCGCAGCGCCATCAGGGTGTCCATGGTCTCGCCGGACTGCGAGATCACCACGATCAGGGTGGAGCGGTCCAGCACCGGGTCGCGGTAGCGGAACTCGCTGGCCAGCTCCACCTCGCAGGGGATCCGGGTCCAGTGCTCGATGGCGTACTTGGCCACCAGCCCGGAGTGGTACGCCGTGCCGCAGGCCACGATGAAGATCTTGTCGACGTCGCGCAGATCCTGGTCGCTGAGCCGGACCTCGTCGAGCACGATCTCGCCGCTGTCGGTCAGTCGGCCGAGCAACGTGTCCGCGACGGCCTGGGGCTGCTCCTCGATCTCCTTGAGCATGAACCAGTCGTAACCGCCCTTCTCGGCGGCCGAGGAGTCCCAGTCGATGTGGAAGTCCTTGCCGGTGGCGGGCTGACCGGCGAAATCGGTGATCTCGATGGTGTCGGCGGTGATCAGGACGATCTGGTCCTGACCCAGCTCGACCGCCTCCCGGGTGTGCTCGATGAAGGCGGCGACATCGCTGGCCAGGTAGTTCTCCCCGTCGCCCCGGCCGACCACCAGGGGCGAGTTGCGCCGGGCACCGACCACCGCACCGGGTATTCCGGCGTCCACGGCCAGCAGGGTGAAGGCGCCCTCCAGCCGCTGGCAGATCACCTGCATGGCGGCGGAGAGCAGGTGCGGCCCCTCCGGCTGACCGGCCGCGCGCAGCTCGGCGAGCGCCTTGGCCATCAGGTGCGCGGCGCACTCCGTGTCGGTGTCGCTGACGAAGGTGACGCCCTCGTCCTCCAGCTCGGCACGGAGCTTGGCGAAGTTCTCGATGATGCCGTTGTGGATCACCGCGACCCGTCCGTCCGGGGACAGGTGGGGGTGGGCGTTGCGGTCGGTGGGTCCGCCGTGGGTGGCCCAGCGGGTGTGGCCGATGCCGGTGGTGCCGTCGCCGATGCCGATCGGGCTGGCGCCGCAACCCTGCGGGTCCTCGGCGGCGCGCTCGGAGAGCACCTTCTCCAGGTTGGCCAGCTTGCCGGCCTTCTTCTCGGTCAGCAGTTCCCCGTCGCAGGCGATCGCCACTCCGGCCGAGTCGTAGCCGCGGTACTCCAACCGCCGCAGACCGTCGAGCACGATGCCGAGCGCCGGTCGACCACCGGCGAAACCCACGATTCCACACATGGGTGGCAGCCTAACCCAGTTTTGCTCAACCCGCCTGCTCGAAAGTCGGGTAAACAATCACCGAACTTGAGCGATTGGCGCAGTTTCGGTGATCGGGGTCACAAAGCTCCCCGACGGGGTCGAGCGCCCCGCCACCTGATCCCCGTACCCTGACGAGCGTGACGAGCACCGATGTCGACCCGCTGGTGAACCGGATGCGCCCCTTCGGGACGACGATCTTCGCCGAGATGTCCGCCCTGGCCGTCCGCACCGGTGCGGTGAACCTGGGGCAGGGCTTCCCGGACACCGACGGCCCGCCCGAGATGCTCACCGCCGCCGCCGAGGCACTGCGCTCCGGGCACAACCAGTACCCCCCGGGCCCCGGCATCCCCGAGCTGCGCACGGCGGTGGCGGCCCACCAACGTCGCTTCTGGGGCCTGGAGTACGACCCGGACGGCGAGGTGGTCATCACCGCCGGTGCCACCGAGGCGGTGGCCGCCGCGATCCTCGCCCTCTGCGAGCCCGGCGACGAGGTGGTCTGCTTCGAGCCTTACTACGACTCCTACGCGGCCTCGATCGCCCTGGCCGGTGCGGTGCGCCGCCCGGTGACCCTGCGCCCCGGCCCCGACGGTCGGTACGTCTTCGACCCCTCCGCGCTGCGGGCCGCCTTCGGCCCGCGTACCCGGCTGGTGCTGCTGAACTCCCCGCACAACCCGACCGGCAAGGTCTTCACCCCGGCCGAAGTGGCGATGATCGCGGACCTCTGCCAGGAGCACGGCGCGTACGCGGTCACCGACGAGGTGTACGAACACCTGATCTTCACCGACGCGGCGACCGCACATGTGCCGCTGGCCGGCCTGCCCGGGATGCGTGAGCGCACGCTGCGCATCTCCTCGGCCGGCAAGACCTTCTCCTGCACCGGCTGGAAGGTGGGCTGGGTCAGCGGACCGGCCGCGCTGGTCTCCGCCGTGCTGCGGGTCAAGCAGTTCCTCACCTTCGTCAACGCCGCTCCTCTGCAACCGGCCGTGGCGGTGGCCCTCGGTCTCCCCGACACCTATTTCACCGAGTTCCGCGCCGACCTACAGGCCCGCCGGGACCAACTGATCGGTGGGCTGACCGAGGCCGGGTTCGAGGTGCTCACCCCGGAGGGGACCTACTTCGTCACCGCCGACATCACCGGCCTCGGCGGCTCCGACGGGGTGGAGTTCTGCCGGTCCCTACCCGAGCGGTGCGGGGTGGTGGCCGTACCGACCCAGGTCTTCTACGACGACCCCGAGGCCGGCCGACGGCTGGTCCGGTTCGCCTTCTGCAAACGCACCGAGGTGCTGGCCGAGGCGGTGACCCGGCTGCATCGCCTGGCCCTCGGCTCCTGAGGAGTGCTCGCGGCAGTCACGCACCGGTGGGCCGGGACCGTCCAGGTCCCGGCCCACCGACAGGTCAGGCGATTACGCCCCGAGCTCGTGCCGGACGCGCCGTCGCGTGATCAGCAGCAGGACCGAACCCGCGCCCAGCGCTGCCGCACCCATGCCGAGCAGCGGCATCAGTGACGAGCTGCCGGTGACCGGCAGCATTCCCTTCACCCGGATGGTCAGGCGGGACTCCGGCGAGACCGGCGCCGGTCCGGACGGGGGCGTGCCGGTCGCGGTTGCCGTGTTGGTGATCGCACCATTGCGGAGGTCCGCCTTGCCCACCGTGTAGGTGGCCGTACACGTCACCGACGCGCCGGCGGCCAGGGTGACCTGACCGTTGGGGGTCTGATCCGGCCCGCAGACGATCGGGCTGAGGTTCGCCGGGTCCGCCGGCGCGGCGAGGGTGTCCGTGACAGTCACCTGGGTCAGCGGAACCGAGCCGGTGTTGGTGACGAGGAACCGGTAGACGACACTCTCGCCGACGCGGTGCACGATCTTCTTCGAGGACGACTTCACCAGGGAGATCGACGCCGTACCGGTCTGCGCGGGAATCCTCACCGACGAGGGTGGCGACGTCACCGTCTCACCCTGGGGGGTCACCCCCGACGCCGTCGCCGTGTTCGCCACCTCGCCCGCATCCAGATCCGCCTGCGTCACCGTGTACGTCGCCGTACACGTCACCGACTCACCGGGTGCCAGCTCCGTGTCCGGGCAACTGATCGGGCCCAGATCGGCACCCGAGGACGGCGGGGTCCGCACGTCCGTCACGGTGACCTCCGTCAGCGTCACCTCACCGGTGTTCGTCACCAGGTACCGGTACGGCACCTGCTGACCCACCTCGTTGATCACCGTCGTCGTCGACGACTTGACCACGCTGATTCCGGCAGGGGCCTCCCCGTTGCAGGTGAGCGTGGTGGCGAACGGGAAGTAGTGGACCTCACCGCTGCGGTGCTCGAAGGTGCGGGTGATGATGGTGCCCTCGGTGTTGGAGGACGCCAGATCGGTCAGGTCCGCGTTGGGGGCGTAGATGGTTCCCTCAAGGCTCGCTGACCCCGCGGTGAGCGTGAGTTCGGTGGCGGTGGGGAAATTGAACAGGATGTAGCGGGCTTCCTCACCGCCGATGCCGGCGAAGATCGGCACCTCCCAGTCGAATTCGTCGCCGACCTCACTGGTGTCGACGTTCACCAGCAGGGGCGTACTCGCCGTCGGCCGGTCCTCGAAGGTCAGGATGTCGATGTTGTTCAGGTCGGTGGCGCTGATGTTCAGCACATTTGTCACCCCAGGAGCCAGGGTGACCACCGCATTGCTGCCGGGCGGAATCGGCCGCGGCAGCACCTCGCCTTCGGGGTTTCGCAGGACCACGGTGTTCGCACAGGTGGCGAGGGCATTCGAGGTGCTGCGGAAGGTCTGGAACGCCGCCGCGAAGTCGATCGGGGAGGTGGGACCGACATCGTCCGGATCCTGCCGGACGGTCAACTCCACCCGGGGGGTGGCCTCGTAGTCGTTGGCCGGCAGGATGCGGGTGTTGACGGCCGCACCGTTGTTGTCGGTGTCCCGGACGAACGTACCGGTCAGGTCACCGACCTTTGCGTATCCGCCGGAGAGGACCTGGAGCCGGGTGCCCGGTACGCTGTTGGCGAAGTCGACGCGGCCGCCGACCACCAGCGCCGAGGGGACACTGTCACCGGGCGCGATGAAGGAGCCGGCCGTCTGGTTCGCGACCTGGTAGTTGCCGAACCTCAGGTTGCCGCCGACCGCGATGGTGCCCTCGTTCTCGTCCCCGAGGAGAGCGGCGTCGCCCTCGGTCATCACCCCGAAGCTCAGCGCCGGATCCACGGGATTGACGGGACCGACCGCCGCACCCACTGCCGGTGCCGCGTACCTGGACGCCGCACCCACCGCCGATGCCGCATGGGCAGGCGCGGCACCGAGCGACAGGGCCGCCAGGAACAGCACCGCGATGGCTGTCCACGATGTCCGAAGGACGCCGGCCCGCCGCGTTCGAATAAGAGTGCCCATTCACTTCCCCCACTGGATGTCGATTCGGCCGCAGCCTATCGACCCATTTGTAGGGGAAGGAGAGCTATGCCCTATTTCGCCCGATACTCACTCGCGGGAGGGATGCTGACCCCGCTCAGGGCGCACCCCTGTGGCGAGACGGGTTCAGGAGGCGGGGCTGGCGGTGCGGACCAGGGCGGCGATGCGTTCGGCGACCTGCTGGGCGGCCTCCTCGGTGGCCGCCTCGACCATCACCCGGACCAGCGGCTCGGTGCCCGAGGGGCGCAGCAGCACCCGGCCGGTCTCGCCCAACTCGGCCTCGGCCCGCTCGACCTCGGCCCGGACGGCCGGTGCCGCGGCGCCCACGGTACGGTCACCGACCGGCACGTTGATCAGCACCTGCGGCAGCTTGGTCACCACCCCCGCCAGGTCGGCCAGGGTACGGCCGGTGGCCGCCATCCGGGCCATCAGGTGCAGTCCGGTCAACACCCCGTCGCCGGTGGTGGCGTACGCCGGCATCACGATGTGCCCACTCTGCTCACCACCGAGGGCCAGCCCGGAGGCGCGCAACTCCTCCAGCACGTACCGGTCGCCGACCTTGGTCTCGATCAGCCGGATGCCCTGGGCGGACATGGCCAGGCGCAGACCGAGGTTGCTCATCACGGTGGCGACCACGGTGTCCGCGGTCAGGGTGCCGGCGTCCCGCATGGCCAGGGCCAGGATCGCCATCACCTGGTCGCCGTCGACCTCCTCGCCGTCGGCGGTCACCGCGACGCACCGGTCGGCGTCACCGTCGTGCGCGATGCCCAGGTGGGCGCCGTGCTCGACCACGGCCTGACGCAGGGCCTCGATGTGGTTCGACCCGCACTCGTCGTTGATGTTCAGCCCGTCCGGCTCGGCATGGATCGCGATGACCTCGGCACCGGCCTCCCGGTACGCCACCGGAGCCACCTCGGCGGCGGCGCCGTTGGCGCAGTCGACCACGACCTTGATCCCGTCGAGGCGGTGCGGCACCGTGCCGACGAGATGCTGCACGTAGTGGTCGGCGCCGTCGAGCAGGTCGTGCACCCGGCCGACTCCCGCGCCGACCGGACGCTGCCAGGCGACACTGCCGTTGGCCTCGATGGCCGCCTCGATCCGCATCTCGATCTCGTCGGGCAGCTTGTGCCCACCGGCCGCGAAAAGCTTGATCCCGTTGTCCGGCATCGGGTTGTGTGAGGCCGACAGCATCACCCCCAGGTCCGCCTTGGCCTCTGCGGTGAGGAAGGCCACCGCCGGGGTGGGCAGCACACCGACCCGGATGACGGTCGCGCCTGCGCTGGTCAGCCCGGCCACCACAGCGGCCTCCAGCATCTCGCCGCTGGCCCGGGTGTCCCGCCCGACCACGGCAATGGGGGCATGACTGCGGTCGGATTCGGCAAGGGTGTGGGCGGCGGCGATCGCCACCGAAAGCGCCAACTCCGGGGTGAGATCGGCGTTCGCCCGCCCGCGTACCCCGTCCGTACCGAACAACCGGCCCATACCCGCCAACCTCCGATTAAACAACCGTTGTGGGAGAAAATACCCTGCGAGAAGGAGGGAAATGCCCTGTGACGCAGAGGCGGAAACGGCCGGCCCACCTCCCAGTCGAGGGAGGCGGACCGGCCGTCCGTCAGAAGTACAAGGTGCGGCTGAAGATCAGCGCTTCGAGTACTGAGGAGCCTTACGGGCCTTCTTGAGGCCGTACTTCTTGCTCTCCTTGACCCGGGCGTCCCGGGTCAGGAAGCCGGCCTTCTTCAGGGCCGGGCGGTCGTCCGGCTCGTTGACGATCAGCGCCCGGGCGATGGCCAGCCGCAGCGCACCGGCCTGGCCGGTGGTGCCGCCGCCACGCAGGTTGGCGATGACGTCGAACGCCTCGGGCTTCTCGGCGGTGACCAGCGGGTCCTTGATCAGCTGCTGGTGCACCTTGCTCGGGAAGTAGGCCTCAAGCTCCCGGCCGTTGCAGGTGATCTTGCCGGTGCCCGGCACGATCCGGACCCGGACGATGGCTTCCTTGCGGCGGCCCACGGTCTGGATCGGGCGGTCACCACGAGGCGCGCGGGCGACGGGCGCCGGCGCCTCGGTGGCCTCAGGGGCGACCTCGGTGGCGGTGATGTCGGTCATGCTGCTTCCTTCGCCCGCGCTCACTGCGCGATCTGCTTGATCTCGAACGGCACCGGCTGCTGCGCGCCGTGCGGGTGCTCTGCACCGGCGTAGACCTTCAGCTTCTTGATCAGCTGACGGCCGAGCTTGTTGTGCGGGAGCATCCCCTTGACAGCCAGCTCGATGGCCCGCTCGGGGCGCTTGGAAAGCAACTCCTCGTAGCCGACCTGCTTGAGGCCACCCGGGTAACCGGAGTGCCGGTAAGCGATCTTCTGCTGGCGCTTGTTGCCGGTCAGCGCGACCTTGCCCGCGTTCACGACGACGACGAAGTCGCCCGTGTCAACGTGCGGCGCGAAAGTCGGCTTGTGCTTGCCCCGCAGCAGCGTGGCGGCGTGGGTGGCCAGGCGGCCCAGCACGACATCAGAGGCGTCGATGACGTGCCACTGACGCTCGATCTCACCCGGCTTCGGGCTGTACGTACGCACAGGTCTACCTTGTCTCGTCGTCGGTCTGGGGTCGCGCGCCGAGGTGACCAGGACTTCCCCCAGCCGGACCAGCGCGCACGAACGACCAAGCGTACCTCAGGCGGCACGCCCACAGATGTCGTACAACAGCAGGCAACGATACCCGCAGCCTGCCCGGCCGGTCAAAACGGGGTCCGACAGGCGTACCGACGGCGTCGGGAATGGCCCTGATCACACCCCGGCCCGCGCCAATCGGGCCCCCGGACGCAGGTACGCCACCCAGGTGAGCAGGAGCAGCACCAGGAAGAAGCCCACGTAGAACCGCAGCGCCGGCTGGATCCCACCATAGGTCGACCGGGCCCAGGCGTAACAGATCGGCACCAGAAAACCGCCGAGGGCACCGACCGCCGAGATGATGCCCAACGCGCCGGCGGCCTGCCGGCGCATCGCCAGCATCACCTCCGGCGAGCCGCCCAACTCCTCCCCCTTCACCTGGAAGATCCGACTGATCATCCGGTAGGTCGAGCCGTTGCCGACACCGGTGGCCACGAACAGCATCAGGAAGGCCACGAAGAAGACCCCCAGGCTGCGCTGTTCGACCGACCAGAGCGCGGCCAGGGCGCCGACGGCCATCAGCACGAAGCTGACCATCGTCACCCGGGCACCGCCCACCACGTCGGAGAGCCGACCGCCGAAGGGGCGGCAGAACGAGCCGACCGCCGCGCCGAGGAACGCCCAGGTCAGTGCGACGTCCGGCCGACCGAACACCGAGGTGAGCAAGGTCGGGAAGGCCGCCGAGTAGCCGATGAACGAGCCGAAGGTGCCGATGTACAGCAGGGACATGATCCAGGTGTCCCGATGCCGCAGCGACGACCAGACCGGCCGCACGTCGGCCTTCGCCTCGACCAGGTTGTCCATGCACAGGTACGCGCAGACCGCGGCGATCACCGCCAGCGGGATGTACATCAGCCCGGCCCGGGCCAGTGCCAGCCCGCCACCGAGCACGATCACCTGCGGAACCAGGAACTGCACCACCGCCACGCCGATGTTGCCACCGGCGGCGTTGAGGCCCAGGGCCCAGCCCTTCTCCCGCTCCGGATAGAAGAACGAGATGTTCGCCATGCTGGAGGCGAAGTTGCCGCCGCCGAACCCGGCGGTGGCGGCGATCAGCAACAACACCGGGAAGCCGAGCTCCGGCCGCTCGACCGCCCAGGCCAGGCCCGCGCACGGCACGATCAGCAGGAGGGCGGAGACGATCGTCCAGTTCCGGCCGCCGAACACCGGCACGGCGAAGGTGTACGGCAACCGCAGCAACGCGCCGACTCCGCTCGGCACGGCGGTCAGCCAGAGCGCCTGGCTGGTGGTCAACTGCCAACCGGCGTCACCGAGCCGGACGACGACGATGCTCCACAGCAACCACACCGAGAAGCCGACGTGTTCAGCGAAGATCGACCAGATGAGGTTGCGGCGGGCGATCCGGCTGCCGGTCGTACGCCAGAAGGTGTGGTCCTCCGGTGCCCAGTGCCCGATCCAGCGGCCGGGGCGGCGGTCCAGGATCTCCTCCTGGACGACCTCGGGTTGCGCGCTCGTCGTGGTCATGGCGCTGAAGCTAGGAATCGACAGTTACCGCGGCGTTCGTCCTTCGGGTCGACCCGGCAACGGGAAGCGCACCACCGGCCGGGGTGCGCGGTGAGACGCGCCGGTTCAGAGTTGCTGGATGATGCGCAGCGCCCGATCGACATGGCGCATCGTCTCGGCGTCGGCCACGTCCACGCACTCGGTGAACCACTTCTTCATCGGCGAGGAGATCCGGTCGGGCATCACCACCCAGCCACCCATCGGCACCGCCAGCGGTGAGTCACGCAGCAGTGCCGCCTCGACCACCTCGGCGACGATCACGATGGGCACGGCGGTGGAGTTGTAGACGTCGGAGCTGATCACCAGCCCGAGCCGCTCGCGGGCCCCCTCGATCCGCCAGACCTCGCCCCTACGCAGCACGTGGGCGACCACCGAAGAGCAGGTCGTCGACCAGGCCCACCTCCTGCGCATCGGCCAGCGAGGCGGCCTCCAGATCCAGCCCGGCCCGGCCCACCGCGGCGGCGTGGGCCGCGAAGACCTCACGCAGCGCCTTCTCCCGCGCGGCCTGGTCCATCCAGGCGGAGAGGGAGAGCCCTTCCCGTTTGGCGAACCGTCGGGCGTCCGCGATCGTCTCGTCGGAGAACGACAGAGTCACCTTGGCTGTCATGCCAGACAGACTACCGCCGGTATGACCACCAGTCATCCGATCCGTACATCGTCGGACTGGTCCGGGGCGTGTCCGCCGAAGCCAGACGTCGCCGGGCCGCAGCGTAACTACCGGCTGTGGCGTCGAACGCCTCAGTCACGTCCACGGCAACCACCTCCGACCTCCCATTATGCGGAAGTGTCGTTCCACATTCCAGGCCATGCGATCCGATGCGTTGCCGCCGTGCGGTGTGAGCGGCACTTGACAGGACCGAAACAAACGGGACGCGGGCCGGAAACTGGGCGGCGGCACGCTTTGCCGACATGACAGACGGTGCACGGTCGGCGACAGCACCGGGGCGCACGCCCCGGGAGGTGGCGACGCACTGCCCGTACTGCGCCCTTCAGTGCGGGATGACGCTGCGTGAGCAGGACGGCCGGGTGTCCGTACTCCCCCGGCAGTTCCCCACCAACCGCGGCGGCCTGTGTCAGAAGGGCTGGACCTCGGCCGAGCTGCTGACCCACCCGGACCGGCTGACCACCCCGCTGCTGCGCGACCCGGCCAGCGGCGAACTCCGCCCGGCCAGCTGGGAGGCCGCGCTGGACCGCATCGCCACCGGCATCGGCGAGGTGCAGCGACGGCACGGCCACGACGCGGTCGCCGTCTTCGGTGGCGGCGGGCTCACCAACGAGAAGGCGTACGCGCTGGGCAAGTTCGCCCGGGTCACGCTGGGCACCCGCAACATCGACTACAACGGACGGTTCTGCATGTCGTCGGCCGCCGCCGCCGGGATGCGCGCCTTCGGTGTCGATCGTGGACTGCCGTTCCCGCTGTCCGACCTCGGGCACGCCGACACCCTGCTGCTGGTCGGCGCGAATCCGGCGGAGACCATGCCCCCGCTGGTGCGGTGGCTCACCGAGATGCGGCAGCGCGGCGGCACGCTGATCGTGGTCGACCCCCGGGTCACCGCCACCGCCCGGCAGGCCGACCTGCACCTGCAACCACTGCCCGGCACCGACCTGGCGGTGGCCAACGCGCTGCTGCACATCGCCCTGACCGAGGGCTACGTCGACCACGACTACGTGGCCACCCGTACCACCGGCTTCACCGACGTCCGGCGCACGGTGGCGGGTTGGTGGCCGGCGCGGGCCGAGGCGCTCTCCGGCGTGCCGGTGGCCGACCTGGAGGCGACCGCCCGCGCCCTCGGCACCGCGCAACGGGCGATCATCCTCACCGCACGCGGCGCGGAACAGCACGCCAAGGGCGTCGACACGGTCACCGGCTTCGTCAACCTCGCCCTGGCGCTCGGCCTGCCCGGCCGCCCCGGCTCCGGGTACGGCTGCCTGACCGGGCAGGGCAACGGGCAGGGTGGCCGCGAGCACGGGCAGAAGGCCGACCAACTGCCCGGATACCGCCGGATCGACGACCCGGCGGCCCGCGCCCACGTCGCGCAGGTGTGGGGCGTACCCGCCGACGAACTGCCCGGCCCCGGGGTGCCCGCGTACCAGTTGCTGGATTCGCTGGGCACCGACGACGGCCCGCGTGCGCTGTTGGTCTTCGGCTCCAACCCGGTGGTCTCCGCCCCTCGGGCGGCGAAGATCGAGAGCCGGATACGCGACCTGGACCTGCTGGTCGTCGCCGACCTGATGCTCTCCGAGACGGCGGCGCTGGCCGACGTGGTGCTGCCCACCGCCCAGTGGGCCGAGGAGGACGGCACCATGACCAACCTGGAGGGTCGGGTGCTGCGTCGCCGTGCCCTGCGCCCGCCCCCACCCGGCGTCCGCACCGACCTCGCCATCCTCGCCACCCTCACCGCCCGGTTGGAAGGAGGGGCACCTTCTTATCGCCTCGTGCATAGCAAGGGCCCCCTGTTAACAGCCGACAGCGACGCCGAAGCAGCCGCCGACAGCGAACGAGCGGCGCTAGCCGCCGACCCGCGTACCGTCTTCGCGGAGTTGCGGCGGGCCTCGGCCGGCGGGATCGCCGACTACGCCGGGATCGACTGGGAGCGGATCGACGCCGCGGACGGCGTGTTCTGGCCGTGCCCCCGCGAGGACGGGCCGGACTCGCCACGACTGTTCGCCGACGGCTTCGCCACCCCCGACGGGCGGGCCCGGTTCCATCCGGTGGAGCACCGACCGCCGGCCGAGGAGGTCTGCGCGGAGTACCCGCTGCACTTCACCACCGGCCGGGTGCTCGCCCAGTACCAGTCCGGCACCCAGACCCGCCGGGTGGCCGCGCTGCGCCAGGCCGCTCCCGACGCCTTCGTGGAGCTGCACCCCGACCTCGCCGGGCGGCTCGGGGTGGCCGACGGCGAACCGGTGCGGGTGCTCTCCCGGCGGGGCGAGTTCCGCGCGCCGGCCCGGCTCAGCCCGGCGATCCGGCCGGACACCGTCTTCGCACCGTTCCACTGGGGTGGCGCCGCCCGGGCCAACTCCGTCACCAACGACGCCGTCGACCCGATCTCCGGCATGCCCGAATTCAAGATCTGCGCGGTCCGGGTGGAGCGGGTGGCGTCGTGACCGGGCAGAGCGCCATGCGCGGCGAGCGGGTGGTGGTGGTCGGCAACGGCATGGCCGGAGCCCGCCTCGCCGCCGAGTTGCACGCCCGGGGCCAGGACAAGGTCACAGTGGTCGGGGCGGAGCCGCACCGGGCGTACAACCGGATCATGCTGTCCACGCTGCTCGCCGGGAAGATCGGCGAGCCGGACGTGGAGCTGACCGAGGCCACCGGGCGGGGCGTCGATCTGCGTACCGGAGTCGCGGTACGGGCCATCGACCGTGCCGCCGGGGAGGTACGCACCGACGACGGCGACCGGATCGGCTACGACCACCTGGTGCTCGCCACCGGCGCGCGGGCCGTGGTGCCGGCGCTGCCCGGCCTCGACCCGACGTCGCCGCCGGAACGGGTGGTCGCGTTCCGGACCCTGGCCGACTGCCGGCGCATCCTCGCCCTGGCCGACGGCGCGCGACGCGCCCTGGTGCTCGGCGGTGGGCTGCTCGGCCTGGAGGCCGCCCGCGGGCTGGCCGCACGAGGGCTGGACGTCGCGGTGGTGCACCGGGTGCCGCACCTGATGGAACGCCAACTCGACGCCATGGCCGGCGAGATCCTGGCCGGCACCCTCGCCGAACTCGGGGTGACCACCCACCTGGCCGTCACCCCGACCAGCCTGACGGCCGACGCCTCCGGGGTCCGGCTGAGCCTGTCCGACGGCCGTACGCTCGACGCCGACCTGCTGGTCCTCGCCTGCGGGGTACGTCCCGACACCACGCTCGCCGAGGCGGCCGGCCTGACGGTAGGTCGGGGCGTGCTGGTCGACGACCGGCTGCGTACCAGCGACCCGCGGATCTCCGCGATCGGCGACTGCGCGCAGCACGGCACGGCCCCGACCGGGCTGGTCGCCCCGGCCTGGGCGCAGGCCCGGGTGGTGGCCCAACTGCTGACCGGGCAGGACCCGCAGGCCCGGTACCGGGCCCGGCCGGTGGTCACCCGGCTCAAGGCGGCCGGCATCGACCTCGCGGCGATGGGTGACCCGACGAGTGGCCCCGGCGAGGAGTTGACCTTCGCCGATCCGGCCCGGGGCACCTACGCCCGGCTGCGCATCCACGACGAGCGGTTGGCCGCCGCGATCCTGCTCGGCGACAACCCGTCGGTGGGCACGGTCATCCAGTTGTTCGACCGGGGTCACCCGGTACCCGCCGACCGGCGGGCACTGCTGCTCGGCCGGGCCGTGGGTGGGGCCGTCGCGGCTCCGGCCGCCTCCCCGGCGTTGATGCCCGACACGGCCACGGTGTGTCAGTGCAACACGGTCAGCAAGGGCGCGCTGGTGACCTGCTGGCGGAGCGGGGCGCGCACGTTCGACGAGGTCGTCGCCGGGACCAGGGCCGGTACCGGCTGCGGCAGCTGCCGGGACGCCGTCGCCGGCATCGTCGACTGGTTGTCCAGAGCGGATCCGGTGGAGGTGGGACGATGACCGGCGGCAACGTGGTCGTGATCGGCAACGGCATGGTCGGGCAGCGGTTCGTGGACGCACTGCGTTCGCGGGACCCGCAGGGCCGCTGGCGGGTCACCGTGCTCGCCGAGGAGCCCCGGCCGGCGTACGACCGGGTGCGGCTCTCGGCGTACTTCGACGGCGTCTCGGCTGACGAACTGAACCTGCACACCGCATACGACGGGGTGCGGTTGCGCCTCGGCGAGGCGGCCCTGGGGGTGGACCGGGCTCGCCGGGTGGTGACCACGGCGGGCGGCGATTACCCGTACGACGTGCTGGTCTTCGCCACCGGCTCGTCGGCGTTCGTGCCTCCGGTGGACGGCGTCGGCCTGCCCGGGGTGTTCGTCTACCGGACGCTGGACGACCTGGCGGCGATCGAGGAGCATGCCCGGGGCCGGCGGACCGGCGCGGTGATCGGGGGCGGCCTGCTCGGCCTGGAGGCCGCCAACGCCCTGCGCCTGCTCGGCCTGTCCACCAGCGTGGTGGAGTTCGCCCCCCGGCTGATGCCGGCTCAGATCGACACCGCCGGGGGTGCCCTGCTGCGCCGTTACGTGGAGGAACTGGGGGTGGGCTGCCACCTCGGGGTGGCCACCACCGCGCTGCGACCCGGCCCGGACGGTACGGTCGCCGCCCTGGAGCTGGCCGACGGCTCGCTGCTCGACGCCGACCTGGTGGTGGTGGCCGCCGGCATCCGCCCCCGCGACGAGTTGGCCCGCGCGGCCGGGCTCGACGTCGGCCCGCGCGGCGGGCTGCTGGTGGACGATTCCTGCCGCACCTGCGACGAGCGGATCTACGCGGTCGGCGAGTGCGCGGCCGTCGAGGGGACCTGCTACGGCCTGGTGGCGCCCGGGTACGCGATGGCCGAGGTGGTGGCCGACCGGCTGGTCGGCGGGGCGGCCACCTTCCCCGGCGCGGACACCGCCACCAAGCTCAAGCTGCTCGGCGTCGACGTGGCCTCGTTCGGTGACGCGCACGGCACCACGCCGGGCTGCCTGGACGTGACGTACACCGATCCGGCCACCCGGGTCTACGCCAAGCTGGTCCTCTCCGACGACGCGACGACGCTGCTCGGCGGGGTGCTGGTGGGTGACGCCAGCGCGTACCCGACCCTGCGGGCGAGCGTGGGCGCACCGCTGCCGGCGCCCCCGCTGGCGTTGCTCGCCCCGGCCGGTGCGGGCGATGCGACGGTGGGGGCGCTGCCGGCTTCCGCGCAGGTCTGTTCCTGCAACGCGGTGACCCGCGCGGACATCGACGCGGCCATCGCGGGCGGCTGCGCGGACGTGGCCGCCCTGAAGGCGTGCACCCGGGCCGGCACCAGTTGCGGTTCCTGCGTGCCGATGCTCAAGCAACTGCTCGACGCGGCCGGTGTCACCCAGTCCCGGGCGCTGTGCGAGCACTTCGACCTCAGCCGGCAGGAGCTGTTCGACATCGTCCGGGTACGCGACATCCGGACGTTCTCCCGGTTGATCGCCGAACACGGGCAGGGCCGGGGTTGCGACATCTGCAAGCCGGTAGTCGCCTCGATCCTCGCCTCGCTCGGCAACGGGCACATCCTCGACGGCGAGCAGGCCGCGTTGCAGGACACCAACGACCACTTCCTGGCGAACCTGCAACGCGACGGCAGCTACTCGGTGGTGCCCCGGATCCCCGGCGGGGAGATCACCCCGGAGAAGCTCATCGTCATCGGCGAGGTGGCCCGGGACTTCCAGCTCTACACGAAGATCACCGGTGGACAGCGGATCGACCTGTTCGGGGCCCGGGTGGAGCAACTGCCGCAGATCTGGCGTCGGCTGGTCGACGCCGGGTTCGAGTCCGGTCACGCGTACGGCAAGGCGCTGCGGACGGTGAAGTCCTGCGTCGGCTCCACCTGGTGCCGGTACGGGGTGCAGGACTCGGTCGGCCTCGCCATCGCCCTGGAGCTGCGCTACCGGGGGCTACGCGCACCTCACAAGATCAAGTCGGCGGTCTCCGGTTGTGCCCGGGAGTGCGCCGAGGCGCGCAGCAAGGACTTCGGCATCATCGCCACCGAGACCGGCTGGAACCTCTACCTCGGCGGCAACGGGGGCTTCCGACCCCGGCACGCCGACCTGTTCGCCACCGATCTGAGCACCGCGGAACTGGTCACCATGATCGACCGATTCCTGATGTTCTACGTCCGCACCGCCGACCGGCTGCAACGCACCGCCGCCTGGATCGAGGCCATGGACGGCGGCCTCGACCACCTGCGAGCGGTCATCGTGGACGACTCGCTCGGCCTCTGCGCCGACCTCGACGCCGCGATGGCCAGGCACGTCGCGTCCTACTCCGACGAGTGGCGTGACGTGCTCGACGACCCGGACCGACTGGGCCGGTTCACCTCCTTCGTCAACGCGCCGGACGTACCCGACCCGTCGATCACCTTCGTCACCGAACGCGGGCAACCCGTACCCGCCGGGGGTCGACCCCCTACCTCCGACGGCCGTCAACCGGTCACCCTCGGGCTGCCGGAGGTGCGGCGATGAACACCGTGACGACCGTGCGCTGGCACACCGTCTGCCCGCTGAGCCGACTGGACCTGGACCGGGGCGTGGCCGCCCTGGTCGACGGCGTCCAGGTCGCGCTGTTCCGGACCGCCGACGGGTTGTACGCGATCGAGAACCGAGACCCGGTCACCGGCGCGTACGTGCTGTCCCGGGGCATCGTGGGCAGCCGCCGCGGCGTGCCCACGGTCGCCTCACCGCTGCACAAGCAGGTGTACGACCTGCGTACGGGGGACTGTCTCGACCTGCCAGGTATCTGTGTCACCCGGCACGAGATCCGGTGCCGGGACGGCATGGTCGAGGTGCGGCTGCGACAGGAGGAGTGAATGCGCGAGGAACTGGCCGGCTTCACCATCGGGGTGACCGCCGACCGGCGGCGGGACGAACTCGCCGCGCTGCTCCAGCGGCGCGGCGCCCGGGTGGTGCTCGCCCCCGCGCTGCGGATCGTGCCGCTCGCGGACGACACCGCGCTGCGCGAGGCCACCCGGGCCTGCCTGGACCGGCCGCCGGACGTGCTGATGGCCAACACCGGGATCGGCATGCGCGGGTGGCTGGAAGCCGCCGAAGGCTGGGGGGTCGCCGAGCCGCTGCGTTCGGTGCTCAGCAACTCGTACGTGGTGGCCCGGGGCCCCAAGGCACGAGGTGCGATCCGCGCGGCCGGCCTGTACGACCAGTGGTCTCCGGAGTCGGAGAGCTGTGAGGAGGTCGTCGAGCACCTGCGCCGGCGGGGGGTGGCCGGGCAGGTGATCGCCATGCAGCTGCACGGCGACCGGCAGCCCGAGTGCACCCGGGCCCTGGAGGAGGCCGGGGCGACCGTCATCGAGATCCCGGTCTACCGCTGGGCGCCACCGACCGATCCGGCCCCCCTGCACCGGCTGGTCGACCTGGTGGCCGGTCGGCTGGTGGACGCGGTCACCTTCACCTCGGCACCGGCGGCGGAGGCGCTGCTGCGCGCCGCCGGGGACCGGACGGAGGCCGTCCTGGCCGCGTTGCGTAGTGATGTGCTGGCCAGTTGTGTCGGGCCGGTGACCGCCGAGCCGCTGGTCCGCCGGGGGGTGCCGGTGAGCGCACCCAGTCGGGCCCGGTTGGGTGCCCTGGTACGCACCATCGTCGACGAACTACCCAGGCGTACGGTCACCATCAAGGCCGCCGGGCACCTGGTCACGCTGCGCGGACACGCCGTCGTGGTGGACGGCGAACTGCGGCCCCTGGCTCCGGCGCCGATGGCGGTGCTGCGGGCCCTGGCCCAGGCCCCGGGCCGGGTGCTGTCCCGTACCGCCCTGCTGCGGACCCTGCCCCGCGGGGCCGACGAGCACGCTGTGGAGATGGCGGTGGCCCGGCTGCGGGCCGGCCTGAAGGCACCCCGGGTGGTGCAGACCGTCGTCAAACGCGGCTACCGCCTCCGCATCGACTGAGGCGAAGGTAAGGGCCCTGACAGACGAGGGGTACCCGTCCCGCCGAGACCCGGGAACGCCGGGCAGGCGGGACGGGTGCCCCTTCCAGGTCAGCCGACCGGAGTCGGGAAACCCCGGTCGTGCTCGGCCTGGAGCCGAGCCATTGCGTGTTCGACGACGGTCACCATCACCTGCTTGACCGCGTCGCGCCGCCGGGCGTCGGTCATCACCAGCGGTACATCCGGGGAGATGGCCAGCGCCTCACGCACCTCGTCCAGGTCGTACTGCGGCGCGCCGTCGAACCGGTTCAAGGCGACCACGTACGGCAGCCTGCGGTTCTCGAAATAGTCCAACGGTGCGAACGCATCCGTGATCCGGCGGGTGTCCACCAGTACGGCAGCGCCCACCGCACCACGGATGATCTCGTCCCACATGAACCAGAACCGGGTCTGACCAGGCGTGCCGAAGAGGTACAGGATCAGATCCTGCGCCATGGTGATCCGGCCGAAGTCCATGGCGACCGTGGTGGTCTCCTTGCCCGGCACCTTGGACGAGTCGTCGATACCGACACCCGCCGCGGTCATCACCGCCTCGGTGGTCAGCGGTGTGATCTCCGAGATCGCCCCGACCAACGTGGTCTTGCCGACACCGAAGCCACCCGCGACGACGATCTTCGCGGAGATGATTCCCCGGCTCTGGCGGGCCCCGGCGGGGTCATAGCTCGCGAAGTCCACTCAGCACCCTTCCCAGCATTTCCATCCGCTCCTCGAAACCTGTGGCGGGAGCAGCCGTTTGTAGAGTCAGCAGGCCCTCGGAGACCATGTCGGCGACCAGCACCCGAGCGACACCCAGCGGTAGCCGGGTGTACGCGGCGATCTCCACCAACGACTCGGGGCGGCCCTCGCAGACCATCGCGATGCGATGCTTGTCGTGCCCGGCAAACCGCGACTCGGCGATCTGGGTGGGGCTGGCGACCAGCACCGCTTCCAGGGCGATGTCCCGAAGCGGTTCGGTACGCCCCCGGGTGACCGCGTACGGCCGCACCAGAGCACCCCGCGGGTCACGTCGTGGATCCATCCGCAATCACCTCCTCTCCCGTCCGCCGTGGCATCGTGGGTTACGACCGCACCGCGTCCCGGGGCAGCGGCACCAGCGCCGCGCCCACCCGCTCGACCAGCAGAGCCATCTCGTAACCCACCTGACCGACGTCGCAGCTACGCGCCGCGAGCACCGCCATCGACGAACCGTCGCTGATGGACATCAGGAACAGGTAGCCGCTGTCCATCTCGATGACGGTCTGCAACACCCCGCCGGCACTGAACATCCGCGCGGCACCCTCGGTCAGGCTGACCACCCCGGAGGTGATGGCCGCGAGCTGGTCCGCACGGTCCGTCGGCAGGTCGCGGGAGGAGGCGAGCAGCAGCCCGTCCGCGGACACCGCCACCACGTGGGCGATACCCGCCACGCTGTCGGCGAAGTTGGTCAGTAGCCAACCCATGTCCTGCATGGCCGCAGGCCTGTTCATCGGCTCGTCTCCTTGGTCGAGGTGCTGTTCTGACTCGCGCCGGCGGTTCGGCCGCGCTGGACGCCGCGGTGGTAGGCCGACAGCAGGCCGCGGACTTCATCCGGCGTACGCCGACTCTGTTCCCGTCCGTTGCGGGGTTCGATTCCACCGGGCACCAGCTGCGCCTGCGGCACCCGCTTCGGCAGCCCGGACCGGGTCGTCCCGGCCGGGGTGGGCTCGGCCGCCTGGCTGGCGCGCGTCCAGCCCTCGTCCGCTGCGGTCCGCCAGGCCTCGTCGGCCGCGGCGGACGATTCGGCAGTCGACGCCGCTGGCGGGGCCGACGCAGCCGGGGCCGCGGCAGGCATGGCCGCCGGTGGCGGGGTCGGCGCGGCCGGGGCCGGCGCCGGGGTTGGAGCCGGGGTTGGAGCCGCCGGCTGAGCGCCGGTCGATCCGCCGGAGAACACCGGGTACGACGGCGGCTGTAGGGAGGCCCCACCGGCGGCCGCACCCGGCGTACGGGTGGGCAGCGGGGTGCGTCCCTGGGTCGGCTTCACGGCCGGTGTCGACACGTCAGCGGTGGCTGCGGCGACGGTCGGGACGGCGGCGTTCGCCGACGGCTCGTCGAACTGCGGCCGGTTGAAGATGGCCGTCACGTCGTTACCGTGCGACCGGAACCAGACCGCCTCCATCTCGCGGAAGATCGGCGCCTCGGCCTGCGGTGGCTCCGCGGGTGCGGTGATCGGCGCGCTGGCCAGCGGGGCGGTCGCGGCCAGACTGGCGCCCAGCCCGCCGAACATCGGGGTGTCCTGGCCGCCACCGGGACCCTGGCCCGCCGTCGGCGCGAACCCGCTGGGAGCCGCGGCCGGTGCGAACCCGTTGGTGGTGGTGACCGCGGCACCGGCGACCGGGCCGGCCGGCAGCACGGGTGCGGCCGGGTGCGGGTCGCCGGTCGAGTTGGCCGTCCGGTAGGACAGCGGATCGATGGTCGGCTGCGCGACCGTGGGCGTCCCGGCGCTGAAACCGCCGGCGTAGGCCGGTGGCGACAGGTGAGCCGGTGGGGTTTGCGGCGGGGTCGGTTCGGCGACCGGCCACGGTGTGGCGGTCGGGGCGCTGCGCCACCGGTCGCTGAGGGTCGCGGTGGTGCTGCGCCCTGCGGCGGCCAGAGGGTCACCGGCACCGGTCGGGGCCGGCTCGACCGCCAACGGCTGACGCGGTCGGGTGATCGCCTGGTCCCGGCCCCTGAGGCTCGGCAGGATCACCGTGGCCGCCGGCAGCGTGATCTGGGCGACCGTGCCGCCCTCGACGTTACGGCGCAGCTCGACCCGGATGCTGTAACGCGCCGCCAGCCGGCTGACCACGGCCAGACCCATCAGCCGGAACGCCGCGACGTCGACCGTGGGAGGAGCGGCGAGCCGCCGGTTGAGGGTGTCCAGTTGCTCGTCGGTCAGACCGAGGCCACGGTCCTCGATCTGGATGAGCACGTAGTCGCGGATCCGCCGACCGTCGGCGACCACTGTGGTGTTCGGCGGGGAGAAGCGGGTGGCGTTGTCGAGCAGTTCGGCCACCAGCCGTACGACGTCGTTGACCGCGTGGGCGGCCACGGACACGTCGGTGTCGACCGTGCCGAACTCGATGCGGTTGTAGAGCTCCACCTCGGACTGGGCGGCGCGCAGCACATCAACCATCAGGGCGTCTTCGCGGCGCGGTACCGCGGAGTCGGCCCCGGCCAGCACCAGCAGGTTCTCGTCGTTGCGGCGCATTCGGGTGGCCAGGTGATCGAGCTCGAAGAGCTGGGCCAGGCGCTTCGGGTCCTCCTCGCCGCGCTCGATCGCGTCGAGCTCACCGATCATCCGATCGACCAGGGTCTGACTGCGTCGGGCGAGGTTGAGGAACATCGCCGAGACGCTGCTGCGCAGCGCCGCCTGCTCGGCCGCGACCCGGACGGCCTCCCGGTGTACGACGTTGAAGGCCGATGCGACCTGGCCCACCTCGTCACGGTTGTCGAGCCTGATCGGGTCCCGTACCTCGCGGACGATCTCCTCGACACTGCCGTCGCTGACGTTGCCCATGCCCTGTAGGCGGCGTACCGCCTCGGGAAGGTCGTGGTTGGCCACCGAGAGGGCACCCTCGCGGAGCCGACGCAGTGAGTGGTTGAGCGAGCGGGCCAGCACCACGGCCAGGGTCACCGCGATGATCAGGGTGAGCAGCACCAGTGTCGTCTCGACGATCGCCTGCCGGATCACGTCCGAGCGGGCCTGCTCGGCCTGGGCCAGGAGGCGGTTCTGCAACTCGACCTCGGCCCACCGCATCAGTTCGTGCACCGCACCGATCGCCGCCGTGGCCTCCTGGGCGGTGACCGGTGCGTCCCGGCCGACCGAGCGGCTGATGTCGGTGGCGATCCGGTCGGCCAGCACCACGGCGTCACCGGAGACGGTGCTGTTGACCAGCGCCCGCTGGACCGGGTCGGCGGCCAGGGAGAAGGCCAGCAGCGCCTCCTGCTGACCGGTCAGGGTGGCCACGAAGGTGGAGAACTGCTCGGTGTCGAGCCGGCCGTTGGTCAGTGCGGTGAACGCGATGGACTCTTCCTCGGCGACGGCCGCCTTGGCACGGGCGAAGGCGGCCACCGCCCGCCGGCTGTCGGCGAGACTCTCCTCGCCCGGCAACTGGGCCAGTCCGTCGCTGTAGGAGACCAGGTCGGCCAGGACCACGCCGTAGCGCAACACGGCCTCGGCAACCTGCATCTGCTGGCGGTCCAGCACTTCCTGACGGGTGCCGTCGAGGGTGTCCAGGTGCCGGTCGATGGTCGCCAGGCGGTCGCGCACCGCCGCCGGGACCTCGCCGACCCGGGCACGCTCCGCGCGGTAGGCGTCGACCCGCTCCTGGGTACGACGCACCCGCAGGTTGTACGCGTCGACCTGCTGCTGGGTCGAGGCCAGGTAGGCGGCGGCGGCCATCCGCTCGGCGTGCAGATCGTTCGTCAGGGCGGAGATCCTGGTCGAGAGCGCGGTGAGCGAGCGGGCCTGGGTCGCATCGAAGGCGCCTTCACCGACCGAGATCAGACGAACTGTGGCCAGCGCGATGACGGCGGCCACCGGAACGACCAGGATCAGCGCCAGCTTGGACCGGATCCGGGCGTCACGCAGCCGGGGCAGCCTGCGCCGGCCGTTGCGCTCGGCGTCGCCGCTGGCGGGCAGGGTCGTCGGTCCGGTGCTCACGACATCGCCTCCGTCGTTTTCTCCGCGCCTGACCCGTCGATCCGTGCCTGGAACGACGGCCGGCGCCACGCGCGGCACGGCCGCGATTTCATCAGACGGGATCGTGTTTGGGAAGCCGCAGTGAGGCAGGAAACGGTTGGAGGACACGCATCCTGTAGTCCGGTCAACTAATACCTACATTTCCACAGTGCCCTTGATCAGGGCATGTAGCTCCAGAGTGGTCATTCGTGTCGTCAGAGTGAGCAAACGAAAACACGTCGCTACCCCAACATGTGGGATTGGTGTCCCGAAACGCTCCCGCTGGCTCCGCTTGACCGCAGCGCCCGGCATTGGCAAGGTTTTGCAGGCTTCGCGCACACGGTACGGCAGACCCACCCAGAATATCTACTGAGGACGCTGCCGCCGCCGGTGACCGGGCCCCGCCCGTGCCGCATCAGGAGGACAGAGTTGACCCCCTTCCGCTCCGCGACCGCTCTGGTGGCCGCATCAGCTCTACTGGCCACCACCCTCACCGGCTGCCAGTTCGGCGGGCAGGAGCAGGACACCTCGCCGATCGTCATCGCCGCCGACCTGGAACTGTCCGGGGCGGCCGCCAGCGTCGGCAAGGCGCACCGGCAGGCACTGGAGTTGAAGATTGAACAGCTGAATGACTCCGGCGCCCTGAACGGCCGGACTATCAAACTGCTGCCGAAGGACAACCGCTCCGACGCCGGGGAGTCACTGCGGAACATCGTCGACTTCGCCAACGATTCACAAGTCAGCGCCATCATCATGGGCGGCTGCAACGAATGCGCGGTCGGCGCGGTCCGCACCATCAATGAGAAGCAGATCCCCACCATCGCGCTGGCATCGGCCGGCGCGGTAACCAACCCGGTGGCAGATCGACGCTACGTGTTCAAACTGGCACCGAATGCAGCCGATAATGCCGGCGCTATCGCCGGCGAGCTGAGTCGTCGACGGGTCACCTCGGTCGGGTTGTTGCGCACCGACGACGCCTACGGCAAGGAGGGCGCCGAGGCACTGCGGGCCGAGTTCGGCAAGGCCGGGATCCAACTGCTGGCCGAGGCCACGGTCCGCACCACCGACACCGAGGTGGACCGGCAGGCCGGCACCCTGGCCGTCGCCCAGCCCGAGGCGCTGGTCATCTGGACCCCACCGGAGCAGGCGATGCTCGCCGCCGGCGCGGTCAAGCAGGCCGGCTTCACCGGGCGCCTGTTCTTCGACGCCTCCGCCGCAGGTGACCTCTTCCTCGGCGCCTCGGCCCGGGCCGCCGAACGGGCGACCCTGGTCTTCACCCAGACGATGGTGATCGACGACGTCATCGCCACCACCCCCGCGAAGGCCGCCCGTCGTCAGTGGTTCCAGGACTACACCGCCCGTTTCGGCGGCTACCACGGATCCTCGTCGTTCGCGGCGGACGCCGTCCAACTCATCGTCGACGCCGAACTGCGCGCCGGCGGCCCGGCCGGCAAGGTCGACCGGGAAGGCCTGCGCGACGTGCTGGAGACCTCCCAGATGGACGGACTGTCCGGGCCGATCCGAATGACGCCGGACAACCACTCCGGACTGATGCCGCAGGCTCTGACCACCCTGGTCGCTCGTAACGGCCGCTGGAGGTTGGCTAGCTGAGGCCTCTGTCCTTCTTCTGCTGAGTGGGGTGTGGCCCCAGCACAACCGGCTCCGGGCGGTCAGGCTTGATCCCTGCGCCGGTTGTGCTGGGGCCACACCTGCGTTCGTCCAAGGGTGACGGACGCGGTCAGCTTGGGTTGGTGATCTCTGGGTCGGTTACGTCCGCCCGTAGGTGCTGGTGGTCTGGCTGGGGGTGGTCAGCGGCTGGAGGTGGTTTCGCGTACCCAGGGCAGGCTGAACCGCTCGATGATCACCAGGGCGGTGTAGAGCAGGATGCTGACCAGGGCGACCAGGATGATCGCTGCCCAGGCGGTGGCGGTGTCGCCGATGCCTGCGTACTGCTGGATCACATAGCCCAGACCGCCCTCGCCGGCCTGGAACTCGCCGATCACCGCGCCGATCGCGGCCAGCGGCATGGCCACCTTGAGGCCCACGAAGATCTGCGGCAGGGCGGCCGGGAAGCGGATCTTCCGGAACGCCTGCCAGCGGGAGGCGTTGTAGGAGCGGACCAGTTCGGCCAGGTCGGCCGGGGTGGTCGTCAGGCCGGTCGCGGTGGACAGCACGATCGGGAAGAAGCAGAGCAGGAAGACCATGGTCAGGATGGGCTTCTGACCCCAACCGAGCGCCACCACCAGCAGCGGGCCAAGGGTGATCTTCGGTACCGCGTTGACGGCCACCAGCAGTGGGGTGAACATCCGCTCCACCGTCCGCGAGGCGGCCAACGCCAAACCGATCAGCACTCCCGCCGCGGCGGAGAGCGCGAAGCCGACCAGGATCTCCCGGGTGGTGAGCGCGGTGTGCTCCAGCAGCCGTTGCGGCCTGTCGGCGAACGCGGACAGCACCGAACCCGGCGGCGGCAGGGCGGCCGGGTGGATCAACTCCAGCCGAGCGACCACCCACCAGACCCCGAACGCGATCAACAGTCCAACGGCCGGTAACACCGCCGCCACGGTGGCGAGCCGCAGGTCGCCGGCGCGCCATCGCCGGGGACGCGGTGCGGCAGAGGACGGCTCGGGCAGTGTCTGCCCCACCGTCTGCCGCGGACGGACGTCGGTCATCGGACCCTCCTGGATGTGGTGTTTCGGCGTCGACGCGGGTACGCCGCACCTGTCGTAAGGTGCGGCGTACCCGACATCGAAGTGATCAGCTTCAGCCCTTGGGGGCTAGGTTGAAGTCGATGACCTGCTCGGGGGTCAGATCCGACTTCAGCGCACCCGCACCGCGCAGGATGGCGATACTCTTCGCCACCCGGCCACTGTCCAGGGTGCCCAGGGCGGTGCCGGAGTTGCTGGAACGCACGTAGCCGGCCATCAGCTGAAGCTCGGCGGCAGCCGCGGCGGGGTTGACCGCCTCGACGTTCTTGGCCAGGATCTCGGCCGCCTCCTGCGGGTTCGCCAGGGCGTCCTCCAGGCCCCTGAGCAGCGCCGCGGTGAACCGCTTGACCATCTCCGGCTTTTCGCTGGCGGTCTGCTTCGAGGTGATCAGCACGTTGCCGTAGAGGTCCTGCATCACGTTGCTGTACGGCAGCAGAACGGCCTTCTTCTTGGTCACCGCCTCGATCGTCGGCTGACCGACGACGAACTGACCGATGCCGTCGACCGCGCCGGAGGCGAGGGTGCCCATCAGGGTCTGCGCCTCACCGTTGACCCAGGTGACCTTGGTGTGGTCGATGCCGGCCATCCGGGCGTACGTCGGGAAGAGGTTGCGTACGACGGAGCCGGGGGTGTCGGCGAGCTTCTTGCCCTCCAGGTCCTTCGGGGTGTTGATGCCGGTGCCCTCGACGGTGGCGATGGCCGCCATCGTGCGCTGCTGGATCGCGGCGACCGCGACGAAGTCCTTGGCCTCACCGTTGCCGAGTTGCAGCAGGCCACCGGTCAGGTCGATGGGGCCGAAGTCGGCCTGCCCGCCGACGATCGTCTGAATGATCGCGCCGGAGCCCTGGCCCGGCTTGATCTCGACTTCGAAGCCGGCCTCCTTGAAGTAGCCCTTCTCCTTGGCCACCCAGGCGTAGGCGTCACGCCCGAAGTTTCCGAACGAGGTCAGGTAGGTCACCTGCTCCAGGGCGGCGCCACCGCCGTTGGTGTCGTCGGCCTCGTCCGAGCCGCTGCACGCGGCGACGAGGGCTAGTGCGGTGGCCATCGTGGCCGCGGCGACCGTACGGGTCAGCCTTTTCATCAAGTACACCTTGTCCTTTCCCACCGGGGCGTCGGGCCGCCGGAAGGGGGTCTGTCGGGCGGCGCCGGCAGCCGGGAGGGAAGCCGACACCGCGCATCGAGGGGGATTCTTCGCGGGCACAGCGTACGAGAAGTCTCGCTTTGTGACACCAGGCGTATCGGGTTGCGGTAAGGAAACAAAGTCAACTCCACCCCGGACGGTGCATTCTGCACAGAGCCGGTTAGCCTTTGACGGATTCCTGATCAAGCACTCAGCCGGAGGCCCCCGGAGATGATCCGTCTGTCCGAGGTGTCCCGCACCTTCGACGGCCGCACCGGCCGGGTCGAAGCGCTGCGCGGCATCGACCTCGCCGTCAGCGACGGCGAGTTCGTCGCCGTCCTCGGCCGCTCCGGGTGCGGCAAGTCCACCCTGCTGCGGCTGATCGCCGGGCTGATTCCGGTCAGCTCCGGCACGATCACCGTGGGTGACACCCCGGTCACCGGGCCGCGTCAGGACATCGCCATGCTGTTCCAGCGACCGGCCCTGCTGCCGTGGCGGACCGTACTGGACAACGTCCTGCTGCCGGTGGAGATCTTCGGCTGGAAGCGCGCCGACCACCGGGAGCGGGCCCGGCAACTGCTCGAGGTCGCCGGCCTGGCCGGGTTCGAGAAGCGGCTGCCGCACGAACTCTCCGGCGGCATGCAGCAGCGGGTGTCGCTGTGCCGGTCACTGATCGGCAACCCCCGGGTGATGCTGATGGACGAGCCCTTCTCCGCCCTGGACGCGCTCACCCGCGAGGAACTGTCCGGGGAACTCCAGCGGGTGCACATGAGCAGCCGGGCGACGGTCGTCTTCGTCACCCACTCCATCGACGAGGCCGTCCTGCTGGCCGACCGGGTGGTCGTGCTCAGCCCGCGCCCCGGCCGGGTACGCAAGATCGTCGAGGTGGCCATCCCCCGACCCCGCACCCTGGGCCGCAACGCCCACCTGGCGGAGGTCGCCCAGGTCAGCGCCGACCTGCACGAGCTGCTGATGGAACGCGACCAGCCGGTGGCCGTCGGCCCGGAAGGACGATGAGGGTGCGCGTCACCGTATTCACCGAACCGCACCGGGGCGCCAGCTACGACGATCAGCTCCGCTTCGCCCGGCTCGCCGAGGAGGGCGGGTTCGAGGGCTTCCTCCGCGCCGACCACTACCAGGCGATGGGTGACGAGCCGGCCCTGCCCGGACCGACCGACGCCTGGCTGACCCTGGCCGCGCTGGCCCGGGAGACCAACCGGATCCGACTCGGCACCCTGGTCACCTCGGCCACCTTCCGGCTACCCGGGCCACTGGCCGTGATGGTGGCCCAGGTGGACCAGATGAGCGGCGGCCGGGTCGAGCTGGGCATCGGGGCCGGGTGGTACGCCCGTGAGCACACCTCGTACGGCATCCCGTTCCCCGCCGTCGGGGAACGCTTCGACCGGTTCGCCGAGCAGTTGGAAGTGATCAGCGGGCTGTGGGCCACGCGAGCGGGCGAGACCTTCAGCTACGCCGGGAAGCACTACCAGCTCACCGAGGCCCCCGCGCTGCCGAAGCCGGTGCAGACCCCCGGCCCGCCGATCATCGTGGGCGGGCGGGGTCCCCGACGTACCCCTGAACTGGCCGCCCGGTACGCCGACGAGTTCAACGTTCCGTTCACCAGCCTTGAGCAGACCGCTGCGGCGTACGAGCGGGCCCGGCAGGCCAGCGACCAGATCGGCCGCGCCGACAGCGGACGCGCCCCGCTGGTGTGCTCGGCCGGCATCGTGGTGGCAGTCGGGCGTACCGACTCCGAGGCCAAGCAGCGGGCGGCGCCGCTGCACGTCAAGAGCGCCCTGCCGCCCGAGGACCCGGTGGTCGGCTCGCCGCAGCAACTGGTCGACCGGATCGGCGAGTTCGCGGCGATCGGCACCGAGCGGGTGCACCTGCGCCTGATCGACCTGTCTGACCTCGACCACTTGGAGCTCATCGCCAGCGAGGTGCTCCCCCACCTGGAGACGACCCGATGATCGACAACACCCCGGTGGCACCGGCGACCGACCAGGACCTGGTCCTCGGCCCGGTGGGCCAGGAGATCGTCTACGAGAACGACCGGGTACGGGTCTGGCACATCCGACTGGAGCCGGGCGAGCAGCAGCCGCTGCACCGCCACGACCACCCCTACCTGGTGGTGGCCGTGCACGGCGCGAAGAACGTGATCCAGACCATCGACGGCGTCACGATCGATGCGGACGAACCGACCGGCGGGGTGGTCTACCGCGACCCCGGGGCGGTGCACATGCTCACCAACGTCGGCGACACGACATACCTGGCCCGGCTGATCGAACTCAAGTAGCTCTACCGCACGCAGGTAGGACGGCGTTCACGGCGCGCCGGTGGCGATCGGTGGCAACGGAACGTAACGTGCCGGACATGGCCAATCGGACCTTGAGCCGGCTACTGCTCACGGCGTTCGGCGTCAGCCTGCTGGCCGGAGCCGGTCAGCTTGGCCTCGCCTTCGGCTTCGGCATCATCCGGCTGACCGGCGCCTTCAACGGCGCCACCGTCAACCAGTGGCCGGCCCAGCTCGTCTGGGTCGGCTGGTTCGCGGCGAACGCCGCCGTGATCGGTGCCGTGCTCACCGAGCGGGTGGCCCGGCAGGAAGGCCGGCTCACCGGCACCGGCCGGCAACTCGCGGTGGCCGGCAGCGCCGCCCTGGGGGCCACCGTCGTGGCGCCGTTGTGCATGCAGCCGGCCCGCAGCGCCGAGCTCATCTCGGTCGATCCGGTCTGGGCGGTGGCCATCTGCGCCATCCTCGGCGCGGTGGTCGGGGCCGGTGCCGCGCTGGCCGTCCTGGTCCGCCCACCGTTCGCCTGGAACATGGCTGCCCTGGCCGGGGCGATGTGGCTGATCGCCCTGCTGTCGGTCGTACCCTCACTGGGTGCCGGCGGACCGCTGACCCCGGTCCGCCTCGGTGTGCTGGAACCGGCCTGGCTGTCCGTCGACACGGCGCAGCAGTTGGCGTTGCTGATTCTGCCGTTGTTGGCCCTGCTGGCCGGCCTGGCCGGTGGAGCTGTCGCCCGGTGGCGCGGGCACCCGGCGCTGACCAGCGGGCCGAGTGGGGTGGCCGGGCCGGTGTTGGTGGCCTTCGCCTACCTGGCGGCCGGGCCCGGCGACTCCGCCGACCGCTACCAACTCGCCCCGTACTACGGCGCCCTGATCGCGATCGCCGTCGGCGCGCTCGGTTCGGCCGCTGCCGCTCTCCTACCCTGGCCGCTGACCGGTCGTTCCGCCTCCGGCACCCCGGCCATCGAACCCACCGCGATCCTCCAGCCGCTACCCCCGACCCCGGCCCTGCCCGCCTCGTCGCGCCGTCCGGCCGAGCACCCCGTAGCGGCTGCCGACACCCCACCGCACTGGCAATGGCCGGAACCCCAGCCCTCCCTGGACCCACCGACGGCCGCCGAGGTCACGACCGAAGCGGGGCTCGGAGCACGGGAGCTGCCGCCCGCCTCGGCTGCCGACCGCCACCCCGTCCCGTTCTCAGCCACCGACCGCCTGTCCACGACAGAACCCGAGCCAACAGAGGATGCGGCGACAACGGAGCCCGAAGCACTGGAGGCTGCGGCGACCACGGGACCTGGCTCAACGGAGGCTACGGTGTCGGCCGTCGAGATTCGGGGGGCGGCACCGACCCCGGCCTCCGCGCAAGCCCCGGCGGCGGCCGACCCTGCGGCCGACTCCGCCCCGGTGGGCGACGGCAGTGACATTCCGCTGGCCGGGCGGTCCGCCCGCTCGCCGCTGGCACCCGCCCCGGCTTCGTCCGCAGCGCCAGATCCGGTCGAGGCTTCGGTTTCGGTGGGCAAGACGCCGACCCCCCGGCGGACCCGCAAACCCCGGGCCGGTACGACGGCCGCCGCTGCGGAGCAACAGCCCGAGCAGTCTGCGGAGCAAAAGTCCGAGCAGGGGAAACCGGCCGTCCTGCCGGAGACCACCCACACCAGTGATGACGCCGACCCCGCCGCGCCTACCGCCACCTCCTCGGGGGCGACCGGCCCCGGAGCGCACCCTGACCTGACCGCCCAGGCCGCTTCGGACGAGGGCGCCCGCCCGACGCAGTACCCGTCCACCGCCACCGACTCGGCCCCCCTGCTCTCCGCCGAGCTGCGGCCCGAACCGGCACCACGCCCCCGCCACCGCCTGTCGTTGCCCGAACTGAACTCGACAACGCCGTGGAACGCCTTCGCGCCCGCCCGACCGGCCGATCCGCCACCGGCCGAGGACCAGCAGACCACCACCTTCGGCACCCCGCGAGCGGTAGCCGCCACCACCGCTCCGACCGCCACCGAGCCACCGACACCGACCGGTCACGGTCATCCCACCTTCTCCCCCAGCCCGGCTTCGACCTCCCCCAGCCCGGAGGCGACCACGCCCGGGCTGGAGTCGCCCGCGCCTGCTGGGCTGGAGGCAGTACCGCCTGCTGCGGAGGCGACCGCGCCCGCCGGGACCGATCCGAGGGCCACCGCACGGGGGCTCTCGGCCGCCTTCGCCGCCACCCCGGCCCGCACCACCGACCCGGCTGCCACCGCCCGTGACCTGTCCGCCGCCTTCACCAAGCCACCTGCGGTCGCCCCGGAGGACATCCAGCCCGGGGAGGAACGCGACAAGGGTCTGCGCGGCCTGTTCCGTCGGGGCAGATCCCGCCCGGACAGCACGGTCGACGGTGAGGAACCGCTGCCCGCCCAGGACGAGGAGTACGTGGACTGGGTGACCGGGCTCGGTCGACCCGTGACCGAGGACGAGCCCGCCCCGAAGACGTCCCGCCGCTCGCTGCGCTCGACCGGCCGGCACCACCGGGACTGACTTGACCCCGGTGACCGGCCGGCCGAGCGCCCGCCTATGGACCGGTCAGGCCAACGGCAGGTAGACCCGCCCGCCGGAGGCGAGGAACTCGTCGGACTTGTCCTTCATGCCCCGGGCGGCGTACTCCTTGAGATCCTGGGTGATCTTCATGGAGCAGAACTTCGGCCCGCACATCGAGCAGAAGTGGGCCGTCTTCGCCGGTTCGGCCGGCAGCGTCGCATCGTGGTACGACCGCGCGGTCTCCGGGTCCAGCGACAGGTTGAACTGGTCTTCCCAGCGGAACTCGAACCGCGCCTTGGACAGGGCGTCGTCCCAGGCCTGCGCGCCCGGGTGCCCCTTGGCCAGGTCGGCCGCGTGGGCCGCGATCTTGTACGCGATCACGCCCGCCTTCACGTCGTCCCGGTCCGGCAGGCCGAGGTGCTCCTTCGGAGTCACGTAGCAGAGCATCGCGGTGCCGAACATGCCGATCATCGCCGCCCCGATGGCCGAGGTGATGTGGTCGTACGCGGGTGCGATGTCCGTGGTCAGCGGGCCCAGGGTGTAGAAGGGCGCCTGGTGGCACCACTCCTGCTGGAGGTCCACGTTCTCCTTGATCTTGTGCATCGGCACGTGACCCGGGCCCTCGATCATCACCTGCACGTCGTACTCCCAGGCGATCTTCGTCAGTTCGCCCAGGGTACGCAGCTCGGCGAACTGGGCCTCGTCGTTGGCGTCCGCGATCGAACCCGGCCGCAGCCCGTCGCCGAGGGAGAAGGTCACGTCGTAGCGGGCCAGGATCTCGCACAGTTCCCGGAAGTTGGTGTAGAGGAAGTTCTCCTCGTGGTGCGCCAGGCACCAGGCCGCCATGATCGACCCGCCGCGCGACACGATGCCGGTCACCCGGTCCACCGCCAGCGGCACGTACGGCAGCAGCACCCCGGCGTGCACCGTCATGTAGTCCACGCCCTGCTCGGCCTGCTCGATCACGGTGTCCCGGAAGACCTCCCAGCTCAGCTTGACCGGGTCACCGCCGACCTTTTCCAACGCCTGGTAGATCGGCACCGTGCCGATCGGCACCGGCGAGTTGCGGACGATCGCCTCGCGGGTCTCGTGGATCCGCTTGCCGGTGGACAGGTCCATCACGGTGTCCGCGCCCCACCGGGTCGCCCAGGTCAGCTTCTCCACCTCCTCGGCCACCGAGGAACTGACCGCCGAGGTGCCGATGTTGGCGTTGACCTTGACCAGGAAGGCCTTGCCGATGATGGCCGGCTCGCACTCCGGGTGGTTGACGTTCAGCGGCAGCACCGCCCGCCCGGACGCGATCTCCTCCCGGACGAACTCCGGCGACCTGCCCTCCCGGATCGCCACGAATTCCATCTCCGGGGTGACCACCCCCGCCCGGGCGTACCCGAGCTGGGTCGGCCGATTCCCGTCCGCCCCCGCCAGCGGGGTGCCCGGACCGCGTATCGGGGCCACATCCCCCCGCTCGGCGATCCACGGCCCACGCAGCGGGGGCAGCCCGACCTGGGGGTCGGAGCCCGGACCGGAGGTGTCGTAGAGCCGTACGGGTGGGTTGTCCCCGGTCAGCTCCACCTCCGCGAACGGCACCCGGATCTCCGGCCGCGAGCCCTCGACGTACACCTTGCGCCGTACCTGCATGACAGTCTCCCTGTGCTCAGGTGGACCAGCCGAAGTGGTCCAACGGACCGCGTCCCGCACCCAACTCCCAGTTCCGCGCGCCGGCCAGCGCCCGGCTCACGTACTTCTTGGCCTCCGCCACCGCCACCGGCACCGGATCGCCCATGGCCAACCGCACCGCGGTCGCCGCCGAGAACGAACACCCGGTCCCGTGGCTGTGCCGGGTCGGTACCCGAGGGGCCCGCAGCACGGTCGTCCCCTCCGGACCGTGCAGCACGTCCAGGGCCTCGCCGCCGGTGTCCACGTCACCGCCGGTCACGATCACCCACTCCGGGCCGCCGGAGGCCAGGGCCCGGGCGGCCGTCGTCATCTCCGCCAGATCAGTCACGGCAGCCCCGGTGAGGGCCGCGGCCTCCGCGCTGTTCGGGGTCGCCACCCGGGCGTACGGCAACAGCCGCTCGACCGCCGCCACCACACCGAGGCGGTGTCCACTGGTGGCCACCAGCACCGGATCGACGACGAGTTGCGGCAGTCGCCCGGCCGCCGCCGCGTCGGCGATCGCACCCGCCACCGCCGGCGTACCGAGCATCCCGGTCTTGACCGCCCGCACCGCGAAGTCGGACAGCACGCTGTCCAGCTGCTCGGTGACCGTCTGCGGGGGCAGCGGCAGGACGGCGTCCACGCCCAGGGTGTTCTGCGCGGTGACCGCGGTGAGCACACTCGTGCCGTAGGCGCCGAGCGCGGCGAAGACCTTCAGGTCGGCCTGGATGCCGGCACCGCCGCCGGAGTCCGAGCCGGCCACGGTGAGCACGGTCGTAGGGGTCATCTGTCTTCCTCAGGATTCAGGTCGAAGCTGCCTCGAAGGCGCTGGTCAGTTCGGCAGCGGTCTGCTGCGGGTCAGGGGAGCGCATGATCGCGCCGAGGACGGCGACGCCGACGGCGCCGACCTGCCCGCAGGCGCGTACCTGGGCCGGGGTCTCGATGCCGCCGAGCGCCAGCACCGGCACCGGACTCAGCCGGATCAACCCGGCCAGTCCCGCCGGCCCCAACGCCGGCCCGTAGAGGGGTTTGGTCCTGGTCGGATAGACCGGCGAGAGGGTGACGTAGTCCTCGGTGCGCAGCCGACGCAGTTCCGTCTCGTCGTGACAGGACCGACCGACCAGCTGGGCGCCCGGCGGCGGCCCGGAGTCGCTCGCCGACAGGTGCACAGCCACCACCGGCCCACCCACAGGCTCCGCCCCCGACACGACCCCGCCGGCGGCGGGTTCGATGGGCAGCAGGGGGTCGGGGCCGGCGACGATGAGGGTGCCGCCGGCCTCGGTCAGGACCGGCCGCAGCTCGGCGGCGAGGGCGAACCGTTCGGCGCGGGGCAGGTCCTTCTCGCGCAGCAGCACCCAGCGCACGCCCCCGGCCACGGCCGCCGCCACCACCTCCGCCAACGGCCTGCGGGCCACCCGCCGGTCCGTCAGCACCACAACGCCGGAGACACCCCAGGACAAGCCGTCGGCGCCCGGGTGCGGGGTCACAGCTCGGGGCGACCTTCGTCGGGGGTACTGGCCAGGGCGTGGAAGCGGCGGGGGATGCGGCCGGCACCGGCGGCCAGCCGACCGGCGGTGATCGCGTGGCGCATCGCGGTGGCCATCGCCACCGGGTCCGCGGCTCGAGTCACCGCACTGGCCAGCAACACCGCGTCGCAGCCCAACTCCATGGCCAACGCCGCGTCGGAGGCGGTACCGATCCCGGCGTCCAGGATCACCGGCACCTCGACGCTCTGCCGGATGAGCCGGATGTGGTGCGGGTTGGACACCCCTAGGCCGGACCCGATCGGCGATCCCGCCGGCATCACCGCCGCACAGCCGACGTCGGCGAGCCGACGAGCCAAAATCGGATCATCCGAGGTGTACGGCAGCACGGTGAATCCGTCGGCGACGAGTTCCTCGGCGGCGCGCAGCAGTTCCACCCCGTCGGGCAGCAGGGTCCGCTCGTCGCCGATCACCTCCAGTTTGACCCAGTCGGTGTCGAACGCGTCCCGGGCCAGGTGCGCCACCTTCACCGCCTCACCGGCGGTGTAGCAGCCGGCCGTGTTCGGCAGCAGTCGGACCCCGCACCGGTCCAGCAGGTCCAGCAGACCCCCCGAGCCACCGGGGACGGTGTCCACCCGACGCAGGGCCAGGGTGACCAGCTCGGTGCCGGAGGCCCGGATCGCCTGTTCGAGCACGTGCAGGTTGGCCGCCCCGCCGGTACCGAGGACCAGCCGGGACCCGAACCGGGTACCGCCGAGGGTGAAGCCGTCCATCGTGGTCACCCGCCCTGGGCGGCGCTGAGCACCTCTACCCGGTCGCCGCCGCGCAGTACGGTCGCCGGCCATCCGGTACGCGGCACCACCTCGCCGTTGACCGCCACGGCCACCCCCCGGTGCTGCGGCGTGACCTGTCGTACCAGTTCGGCGACCGTGGCGCCCTCGGGCACCACCTGCCCGACGCCGTTGACCGTCAGCTCCATCTGTCGTCCTCCTTGCTGTCCGGGCGGAACCGGTCGGCCCGGAAGGGGCGCAGCATCGACCCGCCCGCTCCCTCCCCGGTGATCAGGCCGGTGATCAGATCCGCGGTGACCGGGGTGAGCACGATCCCGTGCCGGTGGTGACCGGTGGCCGCCAGCACCTCCGGCCGGTCGGGCAGCGGCCCCAGGATCGGTGCGTTGTCCGGGGTACCGGGGCGCAGCCCGGCGATCGTCTCCACCAGGTCGTACTCGGCCAGCTCGGGCAGCAGGTCGACCGCGGCCCGCAGCAGCCGCAGGACCGCACCGGCGGAGACCGCCAGATCGGAGCGTTCCTCGACGGTGGCACCGACCACCACCTCACCGCACTCACGCGGGACCAGGTAGACGTGCTCGCCGTCGGCGTACCCCCGGATGACGTGCCGGAAGCCCGGCGGGCCGCCGTCCGGGGTACGCAGCCGCAGCACCTGGCCCTTCACCGGGCGGACCGGCAGCCCGGTCAGGGCGGCGGCGCCGCAGCCGGCGGCGACCACCGTCACCTCGGCGGACAGTTCGGACAGTCGCCCCACCGGCTCGGTGACCAGCACCGCACCGGCCCGCTCGGCGGCCAGGCGCAGTGCCGGTACCAGCCGACGCGGGTCGACCTGGTGGTCGGTGGCGGCGAGGGCACCCCCGCGAACCCGGGGGGCCAGCGCCGGTTCGTACTCGCGCAACTCGGAGGGCCGCAGCGGGGTCACCGGCAGACCCAGACCCTGCTGGTACGCCCACAGCCGCCGCGCCTCGGCCAGGTCGTCGGCGGTCAGCCCCACCATCAGGGTGCCCTCGGTCCGGTACCCGATGTCCAGGCCGGTGGCCTCGGTCAGCTCGGCGGCGAAGGCCGGCCAGCGCCGAGCGGACTCGGTGAGCAGCCCGGTCAGTTCGTGCTCGCCGAAGTACGCCTCCGCCACCGGCGCCAGCATCCCGGCGGCCACCTGGGAGGCTCCCGACCCCGGAGCCGGATCGTGCACCACGACCCGCAGTCCCCGGGCCGCGCACCGCCAGGCGATCGCCAACCCGATCGGCCCCGCCCCCACCACCGCCACCTGCGGTGCAAGGAAGGGCCCCCGCTTAACGTCTCCGGTATAGGAAGGGCCCCCGCTTAACACGTCAGCGCCCTGACCAACTCGGCTGCGGCGTGGGCGGGATCGGCGGCTGCGGAGAGCGCGCCGACCACCGCCACCCCGTACACGCCGGCGGCCCGTAACCCGGGTACGTCCGCCGCCGTCACTCCCCCGATGGCGATCACCGGTACGGCGACCGCCTCGACCACCGCCCGGACGCCGGTCACCCCGATAGCCGGGGGCAGGCCGTCCTTTGTGGTGGTGGCGTGGCAGGGGCCCACGCCCAGATAGCTGGCTCCGGCGGCGACCCCCTGGACGGCCGAGACCGGCTCCCGGGCGGTGGCGCCCAACACCGCCTGCGGGCCGAGCACCTGCCGGGCCGCCGCCACCGGCAGATCGTCCGCGCCGACATGACCGCCGGCGGCCCCGGCCGCCAAGGCCACATGCAGGCGGTCGTTGACCAGGCAGGTGACGCCGTACGGCCGGCAGCGGGCGAGCACCCGGCAGGTCAGCTCGTACGCCTCCCGGTCGGTGACGGCGTCCTCGACCCGGACCTGGACCACCAGCTCGGTGTGGGCCACCGGCAGGACGGCTGCGAGCACGGCCAGCGCGTCCCGGCCCGGTCGGGTGTCGGTGATCAGATGCAGTCGTCCGAGGGACGGCACGGCAACACTCCTCCCTGCGCCGGCATTACCCGGATCAGGTTCGACGGTCGGGGGCTGGCAGCCCCCCTCTCAGCCCGGTACACCGGGCTCCCGTGGGTTCGTTGGGTGTCAACGTACGTCGTTTCGGCTGCGCCGCCAACCCCCGGACCCGCGCCGGCCGACTTCCGGAGCTGCCCGACTCAACCGTGTCGCCCTCGCCCGGCGACCGGAAAAGACCCGGTTATGCAGCGACTCATGCCAATTCGACAACACCTCGTTACCAAGCTGTTACATCAATGAGTCTTGCCCGAAACCGATCGACCAAAGCAAATTTGATTGATCGGCTCAGTTCCTCGGCAGCCAGACCCTCACCGTCAGGTACGAGCACTCGGACCGACCCGGAGTAGCCACCGACGTCCGCTCCGACCCGTCCTACACGGAAAGAGGAGATCTTCGTGCCCCGAACCAGCCGCGGGCGAGCAACTCTCGACCCGTTAGCCGTGGCGCTACTCGCCCTGGCTCTCGTCCTGACCGCCGCGCCGTTCCCGATCGCCCGCCCCACAGCCGCCCAGGCCGCCGGCCGTACCACCACCCAGGCCGCCGCCCCCACCACCGCCCAGGCCGCGGCTGCGGAGCCGTTCTCCGTCCTGGTGTTCTCCAAGACCGCCGGGTTCCGCCACGACTCGATTCCCGCCGGCATCCGGGCGATCCAGCAGCTCGGCACCGCGAACAATTTCACAGTCGTCACCACTGAGGACGGTGCCGCCTTCACCGACACCAACCTGGCCAGGTTCAAGGCGGTCATCTGGCTGTCGACCACCGGTGACGTGCTCAACGCCACTCAACAGTCGGCCTTCGAGCGCTACATCCGCGCCGGTGGCGGATACGTCGGGGTGCACGCCGCCTCCGACACCGAGTACGACTGGGCCTGGTACGGCCAACTGGTCGGCGCCTACTTCAACAGCCACCCGGCCAACCAGACCGCCACGGTGAAGGTCGAGGACACCACCCACGAGTCGACCCGGCACCTGCCGGACCGGTGGTCCCGCTTCGACGAGTGGTACAACTTCCGCACCAACCCCCGCGCCCGTCAGGTGCAGGTGCTGGCCTCGCTGGACGAGCGCAGCTACAGCCCCGGCAGCGGGGCGATGGGGCACGACCACCCGATCGCCTGGTGCCAGAACTACGACGGTGGCCGGTCCTGGTACACCGGTGGCGGGCACACCCAGGAGTCCTTCGCCAACGCCGAGTTCCTCCAGCACCTGCTCGGCGGCATCCAGACCGCGGCCGGGGTGGTGCACGCCGACTGCGGCGCCGGTCGGGCCGCCAACTTCGAGAAGGTGACGCTGGACAGCAACACCAGCAACCCGATGGAGTTGGACATCGCCGAGGACGGGCGGGTCTTCTACATCGAGCGCGACGGCCGGGTCCAGATCATCAAGCCGGACACCGGGCAGACCGTCACCGCCCTGCGGCTGAGTGTCTTCGCCGGCAACGAGGACGGCCTGCTGGGCATCCGCCTCGACCCCAACTTCGCCAGCAACGGGTGGATCTGGCTCTACTACGCCCCGAGCGCGGGCGGATCCCGCAACTACCTGTCCCGGTTCACGGTCACCGGTGACACGATCAGCCCGTCCAGTGAGCGGGTGGTCCTGGAGGTGCCCACCCAGCGCAACACCTGCTGCCACATGGGCGGGACGATGACCTTCGACTCGGCCGGCAACCTGTACCTGGCCACCGGGGACAACACCAACCCCTTCGAGTCCAGCGGATACAGCCCCTTGGACGAGCGCTCCGGGCGCGCGGACTACGACGCCCAGCGTACTGCCGGCAACACCAACGACCTGCGCGGCAAGGTGCTGCGGATCCGGCCCCAGGCCGACGGGACGTACACCATCCCGAGCGGGAACCTGTTCGCCCCGGGAACCGCCCGGACCCGTCCGGAGATCTACGCGATGGGCCTGCGCAACCCCTTCCGGATCGGCATCGACCCGGTGACCAATGTGCTCTACGTCGCCGACTACGGCCCGGACGCCACCACCACCAACGCGAACCGGGGCCCGGAGGGCCTGGTGGAGTGGAACATCGTCGACCGGCCGGGCAACTTCGGCTGGCCGTACTGCCACGGCAACAACCAGGCGTACAACGACTACCAGTTCCCGTCCGGCCCGAGCGGGGCCAAGTTCAACTGCTCCGCGCTGGTGAACAACTCCCCCAACAACACCGGTCTGACCAACCTGCCGGCGGCCATCCCGGCCACGGTCGACTACGGCTACGGCGGCAACAGCCGCTTCCCGGAGATCGGCGGCGGCGGAGCGCCGATGGCCGGCCCGGTCTACCGGTTCGACCCGAACATCTCGTCGCGGCGGCAGTGGCCGGCGTACTTCGACGGCAAGTCGATCTTCGGCGAGTGGAACCAGTCGCGGATGTACACCATGCAGGTCAGCCGGGACGGCAAGACCCTCGTGGACATCAACCGGATCCTCGACCAGATGACCTTCGTCCGGCCGATGGACATGGAGTTCGGCCCGGACGGCGCGCTCTACCTGATCGAGTGGGGTAGCGGCTTCGGCGGCAACAACGACAACTCCGGGGTCTACCGGATCGACTACACCGCCGGGGCCCGTGCCCCGATCGCGGTGGCCGCGGCGACACCCACCTCGGGGGCTCCGCCGCTGGCGGTCAGCTTCTCCAGCGCCGGTTCCCGCGACCCGGACGGTGGCATCCTCACCTACGCCTGGACCTTCGGTGACGGTGGCACCTCCACCCAGGCCAACCCGACCCACACGTACACCCGGTCCGGCAGCTACACCGCGCAGTTGCGGGTGACCAACCCGGCGGGCCGCAGCGCGGTGGCGAACGTGCCGATCACGGTCGGCAACACCGCCCCGACCGTCACCATCGAGTTCCCCCCGGACGGCGGCTTCTTCTCCTGGGGTGACCAGGTCGCGTACACCATCCGGGTGACCGACCCGGAGGACGGCACGATCGACTGCGACGAGGTCGAACTCCAGGTGCTGCTGGGACACGACGAGCACGCCCACCCGCTGGAGCGGCACACCGGCTGCACCGGCACGGTGCAGACCCAGCTGGCCGACGGCCACGGGGCGGACGCCAACGTCTTCACCGTGCTGGAGGCGACCTACACCGACCGGGGCGGTTCCGACGGAGCCGAGCCGCAGACCGGCCGGGCCCTGAAGATCCTCCAGCCCAAGCGCAAGGAGGCCGAGTACTTCTCGGCCACCGGCCGGGTGGCCGGCGCCACCGGGGGCGGCACCGCCGGGGTGGAGAAGGAGACCACCGGTGACACCGCCGGCGGTGGGCAGAACATCGGTTGGATCGAGGACGGCGACTGGTGGTCGGTCAGCCCGGCCAGCCTGACCGGGGTCACCTCGATCCAGTTCCGGGTCGCCTCGGCCACCTCCGGTGGCCGGATCGAGGTCCGGGCCGGGGCCGCCGACGGTCCCCTGATCACCACCGCCACGGTGGCCGGCACCGGGGGCTGGCAGACCTACACCGACGTCACCGCGCAGATACCCAACGGCGCCTCCTCGGAGGGCGGGCTGTACTTCGTCGCCCGGGACCCCAACCGGGGCACCGGAACCCTGTTCAACGTCAACTGGATGAACTTCGTCGGCCCCGGGGTCAGCGGCAACGCCCCACCGACGGTCACCGCCACGGCCACCCCGACCAGTGGGACCGGGCCTCTGGCCGTGACCTTCACCGGTACGGCGTCCGACCCGGACGGGGACACCCCGCTGACGTACGCCTGGGACTTCGGCGACGGTCAGACGGCGACCACGCTCAACGCCACCCACACCTACACCACGGCGGGCAACTACACCGCCACCCTGACGGTCACCGACAGTCGGGGTGCCCGGGGCCAGGCCACCGTGCAGATCCGGGTGGACGGGCCCGGGGGCAATGAGCCCTGCCAGGTGGAGCAGGGGCCCCAACGGTCGGACGAGTTCACCGGCACCTCGCTGGATCGCCAGCGGTGGACCAGCGTGGTGCGGGACAGCCAGGCGTACTCGCTGACCGGGGGTGCCCTGCGCCTGCCCACCGCGGCGGGTGACCTGTACGGCACCCGCAACGACGCGACCAACCTGGTGCTCCAGCCCGCACCCAGCGGGGCCTGGCAGGCGACCACCCGGGTCACCCTGGCGGCCCGGGCCGACTACCAGCAGGCCGGCCTGATCATCTACGGCAACGACGACAACTACGCCAAGCTGGACCTGGTCTACGGCGGCAACCGCAAGGTGGAGTTCATCCGGGAGAGTGCCGGCACCCCGCGCAACGAGAGTGCCGACTCCACGGCCGCTCCCACCGGTGACACCATCCACCTGCGACTGACCAGCGACGGGACGAACCTGACCGCGGCCTACTCCACCGACGGGCAGACCTTCACAGCGGTGGGCCGGTCCGCTGCCCTGGCCGGGATCACCAACCCCCGGATCGGTCTGTTCGCCCTCAACGGCGGCACCACCGCCCCGGTGCTGAACGCCGACTTCGACTGGTTCCGGATCACCCCGGAGGCCACGACCGGTACGAGCGCCACACCCTCGGACGAGTTCACCGGCAGCACCCTGGAGAAGTGCCGGTGGAACGCCATCGTGCGGGAGGAGGCGACCCGGTACCGGGTGACCGACGGTGCGCTGCGCATCGACGTACCCAACGGTGACATCTACGGCACCGACAACACCGGGCCGACGAACTTCGTCCTGCAGAACAGCCCGGCCGGGAACTGGACGATCCAGACCCGGGTCGACGGCAGCCTGTTCAACGAGCAGTACCAGCAGGCGGGTCTGCTGGTGTACGCCGACGACGACAACTACCTGAAGTTCGACTACGTCACGGACAACGCGGCAGGTCAGACGATCTCGCGACGGATCGAGTTCCGCAGTGAGGTCGGCGGGGTGGTGCAGAGCACCCAACCCCAGGCCACCGGGCTGACCCAGGGGATCTGGCATCTGCGCCTGTCCCGCAGCGGCAGCACCTACACCGCCGCCTACTCGGCGGACGGCACGAGTTGGACCACCCTGGGCACGTTGACCAGCACCGCGGTCGGGACCACCCCGAAGGTGGGGCTGTTCACCCTGGGGGCCAACCAGACCGCCTCGAAGACGGCCGCCTTCGACTACTTCCGGCTGACGCCGGGCTAGTCGACCGATCGGAGCCGGCCCGCACCTCTCGGGGTGCGGGCCGGTTCCCGTCCCGAGGTGCCGAGCCGACCTCCAAAGGCCAGAGACCGGACGTACGACTTAGCGGGTGATAGCGGGAGATGTCATCCTCCGTTACCGAACCGTTATTCATCGAAACCTTGCCAAGTACCGATGGACCGGAAGTAATTTGTTCAACGGCTCAACATAATGCTGGAACGGACGCCCCGGCAGGCGACCGATCCGGCTCCACCTGGGACGGTCTTCGGCGAACCGGCCCCGCGACCCCTGTCCGTCAGGACCAAGGAGACCGGAGTGTCCCGACCACACCGTGCCCGCGCACCCATAACCGCCGCCTTGATGAGTCTCGGCCTCGCCGTGACCACGCTTGTCGGCGGACCGGCGCAGGCCGCCTCCACCACCACCAAGACAGCATCACTGGCGCAGACCGCACCGGCGCCGGCCCCAGCACCACAGGCCGCCGCCGACGACTTCTCGGTCCTGGTCTTCTCCAAGACCGCCGGCTTCCGGCACGACTCGATTCCGACCGGCATCGCCGCGATCCAGCAACTGGGTGCCACCCACGGCTTCACCGTGGAGACCACCGAGGACAGCGCCTCCTTCACCGACGCGAACCTGGCCCGCTACCGGGCGGTGATCTGGCTCTCCACCACCGGTGACGTGCTCAACGCCGAACAGCAGGAGGCCTTCGAGCGCTACATCCAGACCGGTGGCGGCTACGTCGGCGTCCACGCCGCCTCCGACACCGAGTACAACTGGCCCTGGTACGGCGAGTTGGTGGGGGCGTACTTCGCCAACCACCCGGCCAACCAGACGGCCACCGTCAAGGTCGAGGACCCGGCGCACGAGTCCACCGCCCACCTGCCGGAGCGCTGGTCCCGGTACGACGAGTGGTACAACTTCCGCACCAACCCGCGCGGCAAGGTGCACGTGCTGGCCACCCTCGACGAGACCAGCTACTCCCCGGGCACGGGCGCGATGGGTCACGACCACCCGATCGCCTGGTGCCGGGACTACGACGGCGGCCGGACCTGGTACACCGGTGGCGGTCACACCCGCGAGTCGTACGCCGAGCCGGAGTTCCTCCAGCACCTGCTCGGTGGCATCCGGACCGCGGCCGGGGTCAGCGGCGCCGACTGCCGCGCCTCGCTGACCTCCAGCTTCGAGAAGGTGACGCTGGACAGCAACACCAGCAACCCGATGGAACTGGACATCGCCGCAGACGGGCGGGTCTTCTACATCGAGCGCGACGGCCGGGTCCAGATCATCAAGCCGGACACCGGGCAGACCGTCACCGCGATCGACCTCGACGTCTTCACCGGCAACGAGGACGGCCTGATCGGCATCCGCCTGGACCCGAACTTCGCCACCAACAACTGGGTGTATCTCTACTACGCCCCGAACGACGGGGTCGCGCGTAACCTGCTGTCCCGGTTCACGGTCACCGGCGACACGATCGACCCGGCCAGCGAGAAGCAGGTGCTGCGGGTCGACACCCAGCGCAACACCTGCTGCCACGCGGGCGGGACGATGACCTTCGACTCGGCCGGCAACCTGTACCTGGCCACCGGGGACAACACCAACCCGTTCTCCTCGGACGCGTACACCCCGATCGACGAGCGGCCCGGTCGCGCCGACTACGACGCGCAGCGCACCTCCGGCAACACCAACGACCTGCGGGGCAAGGTGATCCGGATCCACCCGGAGGACGACGGGACGTACACCATCCCGGAGGGCAACCTGTTCGCGCCGGGCACGGAGAGGACCCGTCCCGAGATCTACGCGATGGGCTTCCGTAACCCCTTCCGGATCGGTATCGACCTGGACACGGACGTGCTGTACGTGGCCGACTACGGGCCGGACGCCGCCTCCGCCAACCCCAACCGGGGGCCGGAGGGCCTGGTGGAGTGGAACATCGTCGACCAGCCCGGCAACTTCGGCTGGCCGTACTGCCACGGCGCGAACCGGGCGTACAACGACTACCAGTTCCCGTCCGGGCCCAGCGGGGCGAAGTTCGACTGCGCCAACCTGGTCAACGACTCCCCCAACAACACCGGCCTGACCAACCTGCCGCCGGCCGTCTCGGCCACGGTCGACTACGGCTACGCCCCCAACCCACTGTTCCCCGAGATCGGTGGCGGTGGCGCTCCGATGGGCGGCCCGGTCTACCGGTACGACGCCGATCTGACCTCCGACCGCAAGTGGCCGGAGTACTTCGACGGCAAGGCGCTGCTCGGTGAGTGGAACCAGTCGCGGATGTACACCATGCAGGTCACCTCGGACGGCAAGTCCCTTGTGGACATCAACCGCCTGCTGGACGGGATGAGCTTCATCCGACCGATGGACTTCGAGTTCGGTCCGGACGGCGCGCTCTACATGATCGAGTGGGGTAGCGGCTTCGGCGGCAACAACGACAACTCCGGGGTCTACCGCATCGACTACATCGCCGGTGACCGGGCCCCGATCGCGGTGGCCAACGCCGACCCCACCTCCGGACCGGCCCCGCTGACGGTCAGCTTCTCCAGCGCCGGCTCCCGGGACCCGGACGGCGGAGCGTTGACCTACGCCTGGACCTTCGGCGACGGCAACAGCTCCGAGGAGGCCAACCCCACCCACACGTACGCCTCGGCGGGCAACTACACCGCCCAGCTCACCGTGACCAACCCCACGGGGCGTACCGCGGTGGCGAACGTGCCGGTCACGGTCGGCAACACCGTTCCGACGGTCACCATCGAGTTCCCGCCGGACGGCGGCTTCTTCGACTGGGGTGACCAGGTCAAGTACACCATCAAGGTGACCGACCCCGAGGACGGGGAGATCGACTGCGACGAGGTCGAACTCCAGGTGCTGCTGGGTCACGACGAGCACGCCCACCCGCTGGAGCAGCACACCGGCTGCGAGGGTGTGGTGCAGACCCAGCTCGCCGCCGGGCACGGCGCCGAGGCGAACGTGTTCACCGTGCTGGAGGCGACCTACACCGACAAGGGCGGCTCCGGTGGGGCCAGCCCGCTGACCGGCCGGTCCCTGCAGATCCTCCAGCCCAAGCGCAAGCAGGCCGAGTACTACTCCAACACCGGCCGACTGGCCGACGGCGTCGGCGGCGGCGACCCGGGGGTGGCCAAGGAGGCCACCGGGGACACCGCGGGCGGCGGCGAGAACATCGGCTTCATCGAGGACGGCGACTGGTGGTCGGTCGAGCCGGCCAGCCTGACCGGCATCGAGTCGATCCGGTTCCGGGTGGCCTCGGCCAACTCCGGTGGCCGGCTTGAGGTCCGTGCCGGCGCCCCCGACGGTCCGCTGGTCACCTCGGTCGTCGTACCGGGCACCGGAGACTGGCAGTCGTACACCGATGTCACCGCGGAGGTTCCGGCCGAGGCGGACTCCACCGGCAAGCTGTTCTTCGTCGCCCGCGACCCGGCCGGCGGCACGGACAGCCTGTTCAACGTCAACTGGATCGACTTCGTCGGCAAGGGGGTCACGGACAACGCCCCGCCGGTCGTCACCGCCAGCGCCACCCCGACCTCCGGCACCGCGCCGCTGGCGGTCTCCTTCAGCGGTACGGCCACCGACCCTGAGGGCGACACCCCGCTGACGTACGAGTGGGACTTCGGTGACGGTGGTACGGCCGACACCCTCAACGCCGAGCACACCTACGCCGCACCCGGCACCTTCACCGCCGTCCTGACGGTGACGGACAGCCGAGGTGCCCGGTCGTACGCCACCGTGCCGATCCGCATCGAGTCCCCGAACACCTCCTGCCTGGGGGCCCGTTCGGACGACTTCAGCGGCGACACCCTGAACCGGGACCGATGGACCAGTGTGGTGCGGGAGAACCAACTCCTGTCCGTCTCCGACGGCGCGCTGCGCATCCCCACCGAGGCCGGTGACCTGTACGGCAGCCGCAACGACGCGACCAACCTGGTGCTCCAGCCCGCACCCAGCGGGGCCTGGCAGGCGACCACCAAGGTGACCGTGCCGGTCACGGCCACCTACCAGCAGGCCGGTCTGATCGTCTACGGCGACGACGACAACTACGCCAAGGTGGACCTGCTCTACAACGGCAGCCGCCGGGTGGAGTTCCTCCGGGAGACTGCCGGCACCCCGCGCAACGACAGTGCCGACAACGTCGCCGCACCGGAGGGTGACACCGTCTGGCTGCGGATCAGCAGCGACGGCAGCACCCTGACCGCGGAGATGTCGGCCGACGGGCAGACCTTCAGCCCGGTCGGGCGCTCCGCCGACCTGGCCGGCATCGAGAACCCGCGGATCGGCCTGTTCGCCCTCAACGGTGGCACGGACGCCCCCGTCGTGGACGCCGAGTTCGACTGGTTCCAGGTGACCCCGGACTCCCCCGCCGGGCCGGTCGACCGGTCCGACGAGTTCGACGGCATCTCGCTGGACAAGTGCCGGTGGAACGCCATCCTGCGGGAGGACCCGAGCGCCTACCGGGTCGGCGGCGGGAAGCTGCACATCGACGTGCCCAACGGTGACATCTACGGCACCAACAACACCGACCCGACGAACTTCATCCTGCAGAACGCCCCGAGCGGCGACTGGACGATGGAGACCAGGATCGACGGCAGTCTGCTGGACGAGCAGTACCAGCAGGCAGGTCTGATCGTGTACGGCGACGACGACAACTACGTCAAGTTCGACTTCGTGACCGACAACCAGGCCGGCCAGCCGGTGACCCGGCGGATCGAGCTGCGCAGCGAGATCGACGGGTCGATCCAGGACCCGCAACCGGGTGCGGAGAACCTGACCTCCTCCGAGTGGTACCTGCGGTTGTCCCGCACCGGTGACACCTTCACCGGGTCGTACTCGACGGACGGCACCACCTGGACGGAGTTGACCGGGCTGACCAACGCGGCCGTGGGAGCCACCCCGAAGATCGGGGTGTTCACCCTCAGCGGCAACCAGATCGCCTCGAAGGTGGCCACCTTCGACTACTTCCGGTTCTCCGCGGAGGACGGCCCGAGCGACACGGTGGCGCCGGTGACCACCGCCGAGGTGTCCGGCACCCCGATCGAGGGCTGGCACACCGGGCCGGTGACGGTCACCCTGTCCGCCACCGACGAGGAGGGCGGCAGCGGGGTGGCCCGCACGGAATACCAGCTCGGCGAGGCCGGCACCTGGACCACCTACACCGAGCCGGTGCAGGTGACCGGGGACGGCGAGCACGAGCTGCGGTTCCGGTCCGTCGACGAGGCCGGCAACGTGGAGGAGACGAAGACGGTCACCGTCCGAATCGACACCACCGCCCCGGTCAGCACGGCGGCGTTCGCTCCGGCGAACGACGAGGGCTGGCACGACGGCACCATTCCGGTGGTGCTCACCTCGACCGATGCCGGTTCCGGGGTGCAGCTGCTGGAGTGGTCGCTCGACGGTGGCGCCTGGACGCCGTACACCGAGCCGGTGGAGATCAGCGGCGACGGCACCCATGAGCTGCTGTACCGGGCCACCGACAAGGTCGGCAACGCCGAGACCCTGAAGTCCGCGGTGGTCCGCATCGACGGCACCAAGCCGACCCTGCTGGTCTCCGGCATCGCCGACGGCCAGCTGTACGGCGACAGCCAGGACGTACGGGTGTCCTGGCAGGCGGTCGACCCGACCTCCGGTATCGCCACCGTGGTCGGCACCCTGAACGGCCGGCCGTACCACAGCGGCACCCTCCAGGCGATGTACGAGCTGCCGTTGGGTCTGCACGAGCTGACCGTGACCGCGACCGACAAGGCGGGTAACGCCACCACCGCCTCGGTCCGGTTCTTCGTCACCACCTCGTTCCGGGACATGCAGAACCTGCTGGACCGGTTCAAGGCGACGGGGCGCCTGTCGAACAAGGCGCACGAGCAGTTGTCGAAGCAGCTCGAGAAGGTCCGCAAGGAGGAGGCGAAGGGCAACGACGAGAAGGCGATCAAGGAGCTGATCAAGTTCCGCGATCTGGCCCGTGACGCCAAGCTCGTCGCCGAGGCCGAGATCCGGGAGGTGCTGATCCGGGACGCCGACGCCATGATCGTTCGGCTCGGCGGCACGGCCAGCACGGCAGGGGTCAAGGCCAACGAGGGCAAGTCCGTCAAGGGGGCCGGACGTCTCGGTGGCGACCCGACCCGGCTGGCACCCGGCCGCCGCCTGTGATCCACGGGCCCCGTCCGGTCTCGACCGGACGGGGCCCCGCTCCAACCACGAAGCGGGCCCGGCCGCCCCACCCCGGCCGGGGCCCCACACACCCCCGCCCCCAGGGCGGGGGGGCAGCGGACAGTGGGGCACCTCCCGCCCGGGCGCCCGGTGGGGCGCGGG
>NZ_JBNCLD010000002.1:90653-315572 GCF_049844505.1 Micromonospora sp. DT229
CCCCGCGCCCCCCCCCCCGCCGGCGCCCCCCCCCCCCCCCCCCCCGGCGCCCCCCCCCCCCCCCGGGGGGGGGCCCCGCCTCACACCCAGGCCACTTCGCAGGCTGGGCTACTGACTGTCGAGCACCTCGCGCAGGGCCGCCAGGTCGGCCTCGGTGGGTTGCCAGGAGCCGGCCGCCGCGTTGGCGCGTACCTGCTCGGGGGTGGTCGCCCCGGCGATGACCGAGGTCACCGAGGGTTGGGCGGCCAGCCCGCCGATGGCCACGTGCAACATGGACACCCCCCGCTCGGCGGCGTACCCCTCGATGGCCTCGATGGTGTCCCAGTCGGCGGCGGCCAGCCGTTGGGCGTACCGGCCGCCACCGGCCAGTCGGCTGCCCGCCGGCGGGGCCTCGCCACGCTTGTACTTGCCGGTGAGCAGGCCGTTGGCCAGCGGGAAGAAGGGCAACATGCCCAGCCCGAAACGCTCACAGGCGGGCAGCACCTCGATCTCGACGTCCCGGTTGAGCAGGCTGTAGTTGTTCTGGGCGCTGATGAACCGGTGGAATCCCCGGGTCTGGGCCGTCCAGTCGGCGTCGGCGATCTGCCAGCCGGTGAAGTTGGAGTTGCCCAGGTAGCGCACCTTCCCGGCGCGGACCAGGTCGTCCAGGGCGGCCAAGGTCTCCTCGATCGGGGTGGCCGGGTCGGGCTCGTGGAACTGGTACAGGTCGATGTGGTCGGTGTCCAGTCGGCGCAGCGAGGCCTCCACCGCCCGGATCAGGTACCGCCGTGACCCGCGGGCCCCGAAGTCCCGCCCGTTCGCACCGCTCATCGACATGCCGAACTTGGTGGCCAGCACCACCTCGTCCCGGCGTCCCTTGAGGGCGGCACCTAGCTGGGCCTCCGAGGCACCGTGCGGCTCGCCGTAGATGTCCGCGGTGTCGAAGAAGTTGATCCCGACGTCGAGGGCGGCGTCGACCACCGACCGGGTGCCGTCCAGGTCGAGCTTGCGGCCGAAGTTGTTGCAGCCGATTCCGACCACGGACACCACGAGCCCGGAGTCGCCCAGCCGGCGATAGGTCATCTCACTCACGTGATCCACCATATGACGCGCGGAGGACCTCCGAGTGACCTCACCGGTCACCGCCCGGAGGACACCTCCCACACCGGTTCGTCGGTCTCCACCACCTCGCCGTCTCCCCGGAACAGCAGGAACCGGTCGAAGGTCCGGGTGAACCAGCGGTCGTGGGTGACCGCGACCACCGTGCCGGAGAAGGCGGCCAGCCCGGCTTCCAGCGCCTCGGCGGAGGCCAGGTCCAGGTTGTCGGTGGGCTCGTCGAGCAGCAGCAGGGTCGCCCCGGACAGCTCCAGCAGCAGCACCAGGAAGCGGGCCTGCTGCCCGCCGGAGAGGGTGCCGAACCGCTGGTCGCCCTGGCCGGCCAACTCGTACCGGCTGAGCGCCGCCATCGCCGCGTGCCGGTCCATCCCGTCACGGTGCTCGTCACCCCGCCAGAGGATCTCCACCAACGTCTTGGCCGTCAACTCCGGCCGGTCGTGGGTCTGCGAGAAGTGCCCGGGGCGCACCCGGGCGCCGAGCCGCGCGAGGCCGCCGTGCGCCACCGGCGCCAGCGCCGCCGCGCCGTCGACCGGCGGGTTGGCCGGGTCGGGGTCCGTGCCGCCGCGCGCCAGCAGCCGCAGGAAGTGGGACTTGCCGGTGCCGTTGGCACCGAGCACCGCCACCCGGTCGCCGTACCAGACCTCCAGGTCGAACGGGTAGGTCAGGCCGTCGAGTTCCAGCTGCTCGCAGATCAACGCGCGTTTGCCGGTACGCCCGCCGGTCAGCCGCATCCGGATGTCCTGGTCCTTCGGCGGTACGGGCGGCGGCCCGGCCTCCTCGAACTTGCGCAACCGGGTCTGCGCCGACTGGTAGCGCGAGGCCATGCCGGAGTTGTACGCGGCCTTCTGCTTGTACATCAGCATCAACTCGCGCAGCTTCTCGTGCTCCTCGTCCCACCGCTTGCGCAGTTCGTCGAGGCGGTCGTGCCGGGCCACCCGCGCCTCGTGCCAGCTCGCGAAGCCACCTGGGTGCACCCAGGCACTGCCGCCCTCCACGGCGACCACCCGGTCGGCGGTGTGCGCCAGCAACTCCCGGTCGTGCGAGACGTAGAGCACGGACTTGCCGGACTCCCGCAGTCGCGCCTCCAGCCACCGTTTGCCGGGCACGTCGAGGAAGTTGTCCGGCTCGTCGAGCAGCAGCACCTCGTCGGTGCCGCGCAGCAGCAGTTCCAGGGCGAAGCGCTTCTGCTGACCGCCGGAGAGGGTGCGTACCGGTCGCTGCCGCGCGGTCTCCCAGGGCAGGTCGAGCACGATGGTGGCGACGGTGTCGAAGAGGACCTCCGCGTCGTACCCGCCGGTCTCCCCCCAGGCGGCCAGGGCCTCCGCGTACGCCAGTTGGGCCTTGCCGGCGGCGCTGCTGTACTTGCCGCGCAGCTCGGCCGCGCGCATGGCCGCCTCGGTCTCAGCGAGTCGGCGACCGGCCTCCCGTAGCGGCGGCGGGGCCAGCGACAACGCCAGGTCGGCCAGGGTGGACTCGTCACCGATCATGCCGATGAACTGCCGCATCACGCCCAGCCCACCGGTACGGGCGATGGTGCCGGTACGCACCGGCAGGTCACCGGCGACCATCCGCAGCAGGGTCGTCTTGCCGGCGCCGTTCGGCCCGACCAGGGCCACCTTGGCGCCCTCACCGACCCGGAACGACACGTCGGCGAAGAGTTCCCGCCCGTCCGGCAGGTGGTGTCCGACCGCTGCCACGTCCACGTATCCCACGCGGGCATCCTCCCGGAGCCCGGCGGAGGAGCCAACCGATTACCGGCCCCGGCCACTCACCGCGTGGCGCGAAGCACCCGGAAGCCCTTCTGGCTGGCGTGCCGCTCCACCTGCCAGCCCTGCTCGACCAGCCAGCGGTGCAGCGAGTCACCGCCTAGGTGGCGACCCATTACCAGCCAGGCCACCCCCTCCGGGGTCAACCGGGGCAGCCAGTGCAGCAGCAGTTCGTGCAGCTCGTCCTTGCCGGGTCGGATGGGCGGGTTGGACCAGATCTGGGTGAAAACCAGGTCGGCGGGCACCTCCTCGGGTGCCGCCACCCGTACCCGGTCGGCCAGTCCCAGGCGGTCCGCGTTGGCGGCGGTGAGTTGCCGGGCCCGCTCGTTGACATCCACCGCCCACACCCTCGCGGTCGGGGCGACGGTCGCGAGCACGCAGCTGATCGGGCCGAAGCCGCAGCCGAGGTCGAGCAGGGCCCCCTCGGTCGAGGCCGGTGGTAGGTCGGCCTTGCGCAGCAGCACGGCCGTACCCGGATCCAGGCGGTTGGCTGAGAACACCCCGGCCGCCGAGGCCAGGGTGAAATCGCGGCCGGCGACGGCGAACTGCACCTCGCGCGGCTTGGCGGAGGCGCTTGGTGTGGTGGTGAAGTAGTGGTCCCCGGTCACGCCGGTCATTCTCGCACCGGTCCCGAACTCCCCGGCGAGACGCCGCCCCTCGGTGAAGCGACCCGCCGCAAGGTGTTTTGCCCAAAAAACCTACTAAAGGGATAAAAGTCCCTACTCTGGTCGGCATGGTATATCGGTACGACTCCGATGAGGACGCCTACGGCCCGTACCGGGAGGACGAACCCGAGGGGCAGGCACCGCCCGCGACCGATGCGGTACCGGCGGGCCCCTCGCGGTCCCGCTTCCCGGCCCCGTCGCTGCCGCGGCCCAACCAGGTGGTGCTGCCCTCGACGACGGCCCCGGCAGCGGTTCCCCCGCCGCCGCAGGACCCGCCACCCCGCTACCAGGCCGCCCCGACGGCGCCATACGACCCCTCCCCCGCCGTGCCCCAGCCCGCACCGGAGTCGGCCGCCCCGCCACCCCGCCGCGGTGGTGGACGTACCTGGCAGGTGCTGATCGGCGGCGCCGCCGCCCTGGTGCTGCTCGCCCTCTGTGGACTGGCCGGTGCCGCGCTGCTCGACGGTCGGCAGCTGATCGGCCAGCAGGCCGCGCCGAGCACCCCATCGGACGACAACACTCCGGGCACGGATTCCCCCCGGGCCAGCGACCTGGATTCCCGCGACACCGACCAGGCGCCGCTGACCGGCCGGGAGGTCTTCCCCAGCGGCACCCTCACCCTCGGCGACGGCCGACACGCATACGAGGTGCTGCGCGCCCAGTCGAGCGCCAGTTGCGCGGTGGCGGCCACCGGGGAGGTCTCGGCCCTGCTCGTCCGGCTCGGCTGCAACCAGGTCGTCCGGGCCACCCTGCGCTCCAGCGACCAGGAGCATCTGGTCACCGCCGGGCTGTTCAACCTGACCGACCGGTCCAGCGCCGAACGGGCCCGCGACCGCATCCGCCAGGTGCTCGACGAGCGGGAGGGCCGCTTCCGCGGTATGCCGGCGGGCGACGGCACCGAGGTGATCGCCACCGCCCCCGCCCGGGTCGGCTGGCAGGTACGCGGCCACTATGTCGCGTACGCGGTGGTGACCCGCGCCGACGGCGACACCATCCGCTCCGGCGACACCGTGGTCCGCGAAATCCTGTTCGACCTGCTGGAACTGCACCTGAACCGGGAGGTGCTGGAGCGCCGGGCCAACGGGGGTGCCGCCAGCCAGCCCACCCCCGCGCCCACCGACGACACCGGCAGCCAGAACGGGTCCGACGAGGACTGAGGCTCAGGCCTCGGCCGGCACCCGCAGCCGTCGGGTGGCCTCGGCCCGGCGGGCGTACTCGGCCGGATCCTCCGGGTAGCCCACCGCCACCAGGGTCAACCCGTGCGCCGGGGCCACGGTCACCTCGCTGGACCGTTCCCGCCGGGTCAGCAGCCCGGCCGGCCACTCCACCGGTCGGCGGCCGTCCCCGGCCACCAGCATCGCGCCGACCAGACTGCGCACCATGGCCTGGCAGAAGGCGTCGGCCTGCACGGTGGCGACCAGGATTCCGTCCGGGTCACGTCGCCAGTCCAGCCGGGTCACCTCCCGCAGGGTGGTGGCGTTCTCCTTACGCCGGCAGTACGCGGCGAAGTCGTGCTCCCCCACCAGCCCGGCGGAGGCCGCGGCCAGCCGATCGGTGTCCAGCGGGCGTGGCCAGGCCAGCACCTCGTGCCGACGTAACGGCTCGGCACCCCAGGGGGCGTCGGTCACCCGGTACTCGTACCGCCGGAAGGTGGCCGAGAAGCGGGCGTCGAAGGTGTCCGGCACCTCGGTCATCGCCCGGACCCGCACGTCGCCCGGCAGCAGCCGGGCCAGCCGACGCAGCAGCCGGTCCCGGTGTTCCTGCCAGACCTCGGTGGGCAGGTCGAGATGGCAGACCTGCCCGGAGGCGTGCACCCCGGCGTCCGTACGCCCGGCCACCGTCAACCCGGTCGCGATCCCGGCGCCGAGCACCAGGTCCAGCGTCTCCATCAGGACCCCGGCGACCGTACGCCGACCCGGCTGGGCGGCCCAGCCGGAGAAGTCTCCGCCGTCGTAGGCGACATCCAGACGCAGCCGGATCCGCTCGTCCACCTCGTACCTCCTCACGACGACTCGGGCCCGGCACCCCGTGGGGGATGCCGGGCCCGACGACGGCCTGGATCAGGCCTTGCCTTCCTCGGTGGCCAGGTCGCTGTCCTCGCGGGCAGCGGCGGTGTCACCGGACGCCGACACCGGAGCCTCGGAGTCCTGGTCGGCCGAACGCGCGGCCGGGGCCTCCTCGGCCGGGGCCAGCGCCTCGACCTTGTCCTGCTGGGCGGCCTTGCGGGCGGCGGTCTTGCGGTTCGCCGTCGGCTCGGTGACCTGCAGCTCCTCGACCAGCTCGATGATCGCCATCGGAGCGGCGTCACCCTTGCGCGGGCCGGTCTTCACGATCCGGGTGTAGCCACCGTTACGGTTGGCGTACCGCGGCGCGATCTGGTCGAACAGGGAGTAGACCACGTCCTTGTCCTTGACGACGCCCAGTACCCGCCGACGCGAGGCGAGGTCGCCGCGCTTGGCCTTGGTGATGAGCTGCTCGGCCAGCGGACGCAGCCGCCGGGCCTTCGTCTCGGTGGTCTGGATCTTGCCGTGCTGGAACAGCGCGGTGGCCAGGTTGGCCAGCATCAGCCGCTCGTGCGCGGGGCTGCCGCCGAGGCGGGGGCCCTTGGTGGGCGTGGGCATGCTTGGTGCTCCTCAGGTGTGGCGGCAGCGCGGACTAGAGCTGCTCGGTCTCGCGGTAGTCGTCGGTGTCGTAGTCGGCCTCGCCGAAGGCGTCCACGACGTGCGCCGGGTCGAAGTTCGGAGCCGAATCCTTCAGCCCCAGACCCATCCCGGCGAGCTTCATCTTGACCTCGTCGATCGACTTCTGGCCGAAGTTGCGGATGTCGAGAAGGTCGGCCTCGGTACGCCCGATCAGCTCACCAACGGAGTTGATGCCCTCGCGCTTGAGGCAGTTGTAGGAGCGGACGGTGAGGTCCAGCTCCTCGATCGGCAGGGCCAGGTCCGCCGCCAGCTGCGCGTCCTGCGGCGACGGGCCGATGTCGATGCCCTCCGCCGTCTCGTCCAGCTCCCGGGCCAGCCCGAACAGCTCCACCAGCGTCGAACCGGCCGAGGCCAGGGCGGTACGCGGGCCCATCGACGGCTTGGTCTCGACGTCGATGATCAGCCGGTCGAAGTCGGTCCGCTGCTCGACACGGGTCGCCTCGACCCGGTACGTCACCTTGAGCACCGGCGAGTAGATCGAGTCGACCGGGATCCGGCCGATCTCCGCGCCGGCCTGCTTGTTCTGCGCCGCGGTGACGTAACCACGACCCCGCTCGACGGTCAGCTCCATGTCGAGCCGGCCCTTGCCGTTGAGGGTGGCGAGCTTCAGATCCGGGTTGTGCACGGAGACACCGGCCGGGGGCTGGATGTCACCGGCGGTCACGTCGCCCGGACCCTGCTTGCGCAGGTACATGCTGACCGGCTCGTCGTGCTCGGAGCTGACGCAGAGCTCCTTGATGTTCATGACGAGCTCGACCACGTCCTCCTTGACACCGGGGATCGTGGTGAACTCGTGCAGCACACCGTCGATCTTGATCGAGGTGACGGCCGCGCCCGGGATGGACGACAACAGCGTACGCCGCAGCGAGTTGCCCAGGGTATAGCCGAAGCCCGGCTCCAGCGGCTCGATGGTGAACCGGGACCGGGTCTCGTTGATCGACTCCTCGGAGAGGGTCGGTCGCTGGCTGATGAGCATGTCTTCTCTTCTCTTCCGGGGCGCCCGCCATATGACGCCCACGACACAAACTGTTCCGGTGGCCCGCCCGTCGCCGGGCGGGCCACCGCAACGAGCCCTTACTTGGAGTAGAGCTCGACGATCAGCTGCTCCTGGACCTGGGTGTCGATCACCTGGCGGGCCGGGAGCGAGTGCACGAGAACCTTCATCTGGCTCGGGATGGCCTCCAGCCACGCCGGCACGGTCTTGGAACCGGCCTCGGCCTGAGCCACGATGAACGGGGTGAGCTCCTTGCTCTTCGCCCGAACCTCGATGATGTCGTGTGCACTGACGCGGTACGACGGGATGTCGACCTTCTTGCCGTTCACCGTGAAGTGACCGTGCTTGACCAGCTGACGGGCCATGTCCCGGGACTTGGCGTAGCCGGCCCGGTAGACCACGTTGTCCAGCCGCGACTCGAGGATCTGCAGGAGGACCTCACCGGTCTTGGCCTGCTTGGCCACGGCCTCCTCGTAGTAACCGCGGAACTGCTTCTCCAGCACGCCGTAGACCCGGCGAGCCTTCTGCTTCTCACGGAGCTGGAGCAGGTACTCCGTCTCCTTGGTGCGGCCGCGGCCGTGCTGCCCGGGCGGGAACGGCCGGGACTCGAACGGGCACTTCGGACCATCGCACTTGCTGCCCTTGAGGAACAGCTTCATCTTCTCCCGCCGGCAACGGCGGCAGTCAGCACCGGTGTAACGAGCCATCTCTCTCTAACCTCTCAGACCCGACGACGCTTCGGCGGACGGCATCCGTTGTGCGGCTGCGGGGTGACGTCGGAGATCTGCCCGACCTCCAGACCCACCGCCTGCAGCGAACGGATGGCGGTCTCCCGGCCGGAGCCGGGGCCCTTGACGAACACGTCGACCTTGCGCATGCCGTGCTCCATCGCCCGACGCGCGGCGGCCTCGGCGGCCAGCTGCGCGGCGAACGGGGTCGACTTGCGCGAACCCTTGAAGCCGACCTGGCCCGCGGAGGCCCAGGAGATGACGGCACCGGTCGGGTCCGTGATGGACACGATGGTGTTGTTGAAGGTGCTCTTGATATGCGCCTGCCCGTGGGCGACGTTCTTGCGTTCCTTGCGCCGGACCTTCTTTACAGCGGCCCCGGCACGAGCCTTCGGTGGCATAAGTCTGTGCGCTCCTAGTTGACTTCCCGGCACGGGTTGCGGCCTGGCCTACCTGGGCAGACCCGGACCCGCACTCCGGTGAAAGAGAATTACTTCTTGCCGGGCTTCTTCTTGCCGGCGACCGTCCGCTTCGGGCCCTTGCGGGTGCGGGCGTTGGTACGGGTCCGCTGACCACGGACGGGCAGACCCCGGCGGTGCCGGATGCCCGCGTAGCAGCCGATCTCGACCTTGCGGCGGATGTCAGCGGCGACCTCGCGGCGCAGGTCGCCTTCAACCTTGTAGTTGGCCTCGATGTGGTCACGGAGCTGGACCAGCTCCTCGTCCGTGAGGTCCCGGGCGCGCTTGTCCGGCGAGATGCCGGTGGCAGCGAGCGTCTCCAGGGCGCGGGTGCGACCCACGCCGAAGATGTAGGTGAGCGCGATCTCCAGCCGCTTTTCGCGGGGGAGGTCGACGCCGACTAGACGTGCCATCTGTGGGCGTACTCCTTGTGGTGTCTCGCGGAGGTGTGGACCCGTTCCACCCCGCTACCGGCCGACCTGTCTCCTCCGGCGCGTGCTGCGCCGGCGACCAGGTTCGGTCGCTGCCCAAGCGGGCCCCGGCCTCCGACCGGGGGTCAACCACGAAGAAGTACGCGCTGCGCACCGCTCGCGGCTGGGACGAGCATGTGTGATGTGCTGGCTGGATCTGCGGCCCGGATCACGCCCTCGGCCGACCGGCGGTCACCGGTCGGCCGTGACGATCAGCCCTGGCGCTGCTTGTGGCGCGGGTCGGTGCAGATGACCATGACCCGGCCGTGCCGGCGGATCACCCGGCACTTGTTGCAGATCCTCTTGACGCTCGGCTTGACCTTCACGGTTGCCTTACTTCCCATCTGGCCCGTTGCCACGAGGCGCGACACCGGACGTCGAAGACGGACACGGGACGTTTCCGGCCGTCGTCAGGACTACTTGTAGCGGTAGACGATGCGCCCGCGGGTCAGATCGTACGGCGAGAGTTCGACGACGACCCGATCCTCCGGCAGGATGCGGATGTAGTGCTGCCGCATCTTGCCACTGATGTGAGCCAGCACCTTGTGGCCGTTGGCGAGCTCCACCCGGAACATGGCGTTCGGCAGGGGCTCGATGACCCGACCTTCGATCTCGATGGCTCCGTCTTTTTTCGGCATGTCCTCCGCTGTCCTGACGTCGGTTACTCCGGACCGGCTCACAACGCCTTACACGGGTGCCTGATCAAGATCAGGTGACCCGCGCCAGCCGCGGCTCCGCGTCCCACCGAAGCGCTTGGTGGGCATGGCGGAGTGGACGCTGTGCGCCGATCAGAAAGTCTACGCCCGCCTGCACGCCGTCGCCAAACCGACCGGCCAACACCCCCGATCCGATACGACAAACGTGACTTTCAGGCCTCCCGCTCCGGAATTGACCGCTGCGGGAGCGCGACCGTCGGGTAGCCCGGATCACCCTGCAGTTCCGTTCCCTCGGCACCGAACTCGGCCGCCTGGTCGAGAGCGGGCCGGTCGAGAGCCTGCTGGCGGCCGGCGGCCTTACGCTGCCGTTTGAGGGCCTTCTTCGCCGCCCGCCGCTGCCGCCGCTGCTCCTGCTCGGCCGCCCACCGCCGAGGTTCGCCGTTGGCCAGGCCGGTGACGGTCTCGACCAGCAGCAGCGCACCCCAGGGCCCGGCGATCCACCCCGGCCAGAAGTAGAGCAGGTCACCGGCGGCGAGCGAGGTCAGCGCCCAGATCGCGACCACGATCCCGACCGTCTGTAGCCAGGACTCCCAGACATCGGCCAGCCAGCGCACCGTCACCTGCCGCCCGGCGGGACCGGGCAACACCGCAGACCCCGCGCTGTGCCGCTGTGCCGGCACCGGTGCCTCGACACCCACCGCCGGCAGGTCCCGCACCAGCGCATCCAGGTCGGTGTAGGTACGAGCGGCATAGGCGCGTTGCAGTCGTTCGTCGTACTCGTGCAGATCCAGTCGGCCCTCGTCGAGCGCGACCCGCAGCCGCTCGGCGATGGCCTGTCGGTCGGAGTCCCCTGCCCGCAGGCCGTCGCGCACTTCCATGCCGGCAAGCATGCCACCACGCCGCCAGTCCCCTACCCGGGCCGGCGCACCGCAGGCCCGGAGGACCGGGCCGCAGGGTGGGTTCAGGCGGTCGGGGCGTTGCTCGGCTGCCGGGCGGTGACCAGGTCACCGAGGCGGCCCCGGCCACCGTCGGGGGCGGTCAGCACCCAGACCCCGTCCGGCAGCAGCGCCATGGTGTGCTCCACGTGCGCCGCACGCGACCCGTCCCGGGTGACGACCGTCCAACCGTCGGCCAATTCGACCGTACGCGGAGAACCCATGGTGATCATCGGCTCGATGGCCAGCGCCATGCCCGGCACCAGACGGGGTCCCTTGCCCGGCCGGCCGTGGTTGAGCACATGCGGGTCCTGGTGCATCTCGGTGCCGATGCCGTGGCCGCCGTAGCCGTCGACGATGCCGTACCGGCCCGCCTTGCGTACGGCGTTCTCCACGGCGTGCGAGATGTCGGTCAGCCGGCCCTTCCCGCTGGCGGCGCCCCGGGCGGCGGCGGCGATACCTGCCCACATGGCGTCCTCGGCGACCTTGGCCATCCGCAGCAGCGCCGGGTCGACCTCGCCCACCCCTACGGTGATCGCCGCGTCGCCGTGCCAGCCGTCGAGCACCGCGCCGCAGTCGATCGAGATCAGATCGCCCTCGGCAAGGGCCTGCTCGGACGACGGGATGGCGTGCACGATCTGCTCGTTGACCGAGGAGCAGATCGACGCCGGGAAGCCGTGGTAGCCCTTGAAGGAGGGGACCGCGCCCGCCTCGCGGATCGTCGACTCGGCGATGGCATCCAGGTCGGCCGTGGTGACCCCGGCCGCGACCGCCTCCCGCATCCTGCGTAACGCCTCTGCGACCACCAGGCCGGCGGCTCGCATCTTCTCGATCTGCTCGGGGGTTTTCAGCTGGATGTCCAGCTGGGGACGACGCATTGAGGCGCTACCTTTCGTTGCCACGAACAGCGGGGCACGCTGAGCGTACCCCGCTGTTCGCACTCTCTATCCGGGCGGCGGTGAGCCGAGGCCAGTCAGCTCCCGTAGGACCGCAGGGCGTCGATCGCGCGGACCGTGACGTCCTCCACCGGGCCGGTGGCGTCTATGCCGACCAGCTTGCCCTGGGCACCGTAGTAGTCCACCAACGGCGCGGTCTTCTCCGCGTACTCCCGCAGCCGGGCGGCGATGGTCTCCGGCTTGTCGTCGTCGCGCTGGAACAGCTCGGCGCCGCAACGGTCGCAGATGCCCTCCCGGCTGGTCGCGTCGAACTCGACGTGCCAGATCTTGCCGCAACCCCGGCAGGTGCGCCGGCCGGACAACCGCCGGATCACCTCGTCGTCGTCGACCACCAACTCCAGCACGATGTCCAGGGCGGTGCCCAGGTCAGCGAGGAGCTTGTCCAGCGCCGCGGCCTGCGGAGTGGTCCGCGGGAAACCGTCGAGCAGGAAACCCTCGGCGGTGTCCGGCTCGGCCAGCCGGTCCCGGACCATGTTGATGGTCACCTCGTCCGGGACCAGCTTGCCGGCGTCCATGTACCGCTTGGCCTCGACGCCCAACGGCGTGCCCTGTGAGACGTTGGCCCGGAAGATGTCGCCGGTCGAGATCTTCGGGACGGACAGGTGCGCGGCGATGAACTCTGCCTGTGTGCCCTTGCCCGCACCCGGCGGGCCAACCAGAACCAGTCTCATCTACCGCAGGAACCCTTCGTAGTTCCGCTGCATCAGTTGGCTCTCGATCTGCTTGCTGGTCTCGAGAGCAACACCAACCATGATCAGCACAGCGGTACCACCGAACGGGAAGTTGAGGTACTGCTGCCGGTCCAGCCAGATGAAGAAGAAGTTCGGCAGGATCGAGATGATCGCGAGGTACAGCGCCCCCGGCAGGGTGATGCGGCTGAGGATGAAGTCCAGGTAGTCGGCGGTGGGCTTGCCGGGGCGGATGCCCGGCACGAACCCGCCGTACTTCTTCATGTTGTCCGCGACCTCGGTCGGGTTGAACGTGATCGAGACGTAGAAGTAGGTGAAGAAGATGATCAGCAGGAAGTAGACCGAGATGTAGATCGGGCTGGTCGGGTCGACCAGGTTGTTCTGGATCCACGCCTGGGTCTTGCCCGGGTCGTTCTGGTCGAAGAACTGGAGCGCCAGCTGCGGCAGGTAGAGCAGCGAGGAACCGAAGATGACCGGGATGACACCCGCCTGGTTGACCTTCAGCGGGATGTAGGTCGAGGTGCCGCCGTACATCCGCCGGCCGATCATGCGCTTGGCGTACTGCACCGGGATGCGGCGCTGGGCCTGCTCGATGAAGGTGACCGCGGTGATGACCACCAGGACCAGAGCGATGACGAGGAAGAACTTCCACCAGCCCTGGCTCTCCTTGATCCGCCAGCCCTCGCTGGGGAGCCGGGCGGCGATCGAGGTGAAGATCAGGACGGACATGCCGTTGCCGACGCCGCGGTCGGTGATCAGCTCGCCGAGCCACATGACCACACCGGTACCGGCGGTCATCGTCATCACCAGGATGGACAGCGTCAGCCAGTCCGGGATGTCAGTGCTCGACGGGATGATCTCTTCGTCGCACATGTTGTTGAACAGCTGACCGGAGCGAGCCAGCGCCACGAATGCCGAGGCTTGGAGGACACCGAGGCCCAGGGTCAGGTAGCGGGTGTACTGGGTGATCTTCGCCTGACCGGCCTGGCCCTCCTTGCGAAGCTGCTCGAGCCGCGGGATCACCACCGTCAGCAGCTGCAGGATGATCGACGCGGTGATGTAGGGCATGATGCCCAGCGCGAAGACCGACAGCTGGAGCAATGCGCCGCCCGAGAAGAGGTCAAGCAGGTTCAGTACACCTGTCGAGCCCTCGGTGGCCTGGATGCACTTCTGCACGTTGCCGTACGAGACACCCGGGCTGGGCACTGTCGCGCCAAGCCGATAGATCGCAACGATGCCGACGGTAAAGAGAATCTTCTTACGCAGGTCAGGCGTACGGAACGCACTGAGAAAGGCGGACAGCAACGAATCCTCCTGCGCGAAGGCCGCGTGGCTGCTTCGCCACCACGGGCACCATCAGACTGGCGACCTTGACGACGCCGAGGACACACCTTAACAGCCTCACCCAACGTAGCACCACAGGGTGCACGGGCCAGAGCTCACCCATCCGTCTCGACGTGGACGAAGGTCCGAGGCCGACGGACCGGGCAGGCCATTTGAGCCCACTCGTAGGTATTCACATCCGACCATCAACAACCGAGGCTCACGAGCTGCAAGGTAACAAGGAGGTAACGATGATCCATGTCGATTGATCCCGATCCGGAGCCATCGATAGCGTCCTGTTACCAAGCGCTACAACGGGAGTACGCTCAGTGAAGTTTCAACGTGCAACCGCCAGGCTGGCCACCGCAGTTGTGTTGCTGGTCGGAGGCATAGCCCTTCCACCCGCAACCTCAGCATCAGCCGCGACCTCAGCGGCAACCTCATCCGCAGCCGCAGCCTGCGATGTCCACATCGGCACGACGTACAAGAGTGGCAGCCAGATCGTTGGCTACGGCAGCATCGAGGGCTGCTCAAGCAGCTCGGTCGCGTATGTGCGGATCCAAAAGCGGACCTGCATCGGCTGCTGGGACACCGTGAAGTCAGCAACTGTTAACGGACCCGGCTACGACCAGTACGTGTATTACAACTGCAGTGGCACTGGCACCCAAACCTACCGCACCATCATCGAGGGCAGCACCATCGGGGGCGGCTACAAGTTCAAGGAATCCAACCAGATCAGGGTGTCCTGCTAATCCGAGCCAGTTCATAGGTTTGGGCCCGGCAGATGCCGGGCCCAAACCTATGAACTGTAACGCTGAGAACGACGGGCGGCACGTCTTCCGACGTACCGCCCGTACCGCCCTACAGCTCTGTTACCGAGCCACCGGCGGCGGCGATCTTCTCCTTGGCCGACGCACTGAAGGCGTGCGCCGAGATCTGGAGCGAGACACCGCCCAAGTCCCCGGAACCGAGAACCTTGATCGGCTGGCCCTTGCGGACCGCGCCGGCCTCGACCAGTTCGGCCGGGCCGACCTGACCGCCGTTGGGGAACAATTCAGCCAGTCGGTCCAGGTTGACCACCTGGAAGACCACCTTGAACTTGTTCTTGAAGCCCTTGAGCTTCGGCAGTCGCATGTGGATGGGCATCTGCCCACCCTCGAACGCCGCCGAGATGTTCTTTCGGGCCTTGGAACCCTTGGTACCGCGACCGGCGGTCTTGCCCTTGGAGCCCTCACCACGACCCACACGGGTCTTCGCGGTCTTGGCCCCCGGCGCCGGGCGCAGGTGGTGAACCTTGATCGTCATTACTCGACCTCCTCGACCTTCACGAGGTGGTTCACCGTGAAGATCATCCCGCGAATCTCGGGCCGGTCCTCCTTGACCACCACGTCGTTGATCCGCTTGAGACCGAGCGAACGCAGCGACTCACGCTGGTTGTGCTTGGTCCCGATCACGGACCGGAGTTGGGTGACCTTGAGACGTGCCATCAGGAAGCCACCCCCGCCCGGGACGCCAGCATGGCGGCCGGCGCAACATCCTCCACCGGCAGGCCCCGACGCGCGGCCACGGCCTCAGGGGACTCGAGCCCCTTCAGCGCAGCCACGGTGGCGTGCACGATGTTGATCGGGTTCGACGACCCGAGGCTCTTGGAGAGCACGTCGTGGATGCCCGCGCACTCCAGCACGGCACGCACCGGGCCACCGGCGATGACACCCGTACCGGCCGAGGCCGGCTTGAGCAGCACCACACCGGCAGCGGCCTCGCCCTGCACCGGGTGCGGGATCGAGGAGCCGATCCGCGGCACCTTGAAGAAGTGCTTCTTGGCCTCCTCGACGCCCTTGGCGATCGCCGCGGGCACCTCCTTGGCCTTTCCGTAGCCCACGCCCACGGTGCCGTCGCCGTCGCCCACGATCACCAGGGCGGTGAAGCTGAAGCGACGACCACCCTTCACGACCTTGGCGACACGGTTGATCGCGACGACCCGCTCAAGGTGCGGGGTCTTCTCGGCGGGCGCGTTTCCGCGGCCGCCCTCACGGCGGTTGTCGCGGCGACCACCCTCGTTGCCACCGGACCCGCCGCCACGGCGCTGTTGACCTGGCATCAGCAGCCTTCCTTTTCTCTCGTGACGGGGATTGTCAGAACTCGAGCCCGGCTTCGCGGGCGGCGTCGGCAAGCGCGGCTACCCGCCCCGCGTACCGGTTGCCACCGCGGTCGAAGACGACCTTGGAGATGCCGGCAGCCTTGGCCCGCTCGGCGAGCAGGGTGCCGACCTTGCCGGCCAGGGCGCTCTTGTCGCCCTCCGTGCCGCGCAGCGAGGCGTCCAGGGTCGAGGCCGACGCCAGGGTGTGCCCCTTGGTGTCGTCCACGATCTGGGCGACGATGTGCCGCAGCGAACGGGTGACGACCAGGCGCGGGCGCTCGGGCGTACCGCTGACGCTCTTGCGGACCCGGAAGTGCCGACGCGCACGCCCGACGGCACGCTTGGCGGCGACGCCGCGGCGGCGCTTGAGCAGCGTGGCGCTCACTTCTTACCTGCCTTTCCAGCCTTGCGGCGGATGACCTCGCCCTGGTACTTGACACCCTTGCCCTTGTAGGGCTCCGGCGGGCGGATCTTCCGGATGTTGGCGGCAACCTCACCGACCTGCTGCTTGTCGATGCCGGCCACGTGGAACAGCGTCGGCTTCTCCACCGTGAAGGTGATGCCGTCCGGCGCGGGGACCGTGACCGGGTGCGAGAACCCGAGCGCGAACTCGAGGTCCTTACCCTTGGCGGTGACCCGGTAACCGGTGCCGGAGATCTCCAGGCTCTTGCGGTAGCCCTCGGTGACTCCGACGATCATGTTGGCGACCAGGGTACGGCTCAGGCCGTGCAGTTCCTTGGCCTTGCGCTCGTCGTTCGGGCGGTTGACGCTCAGCTGCCCGTCCTCGGCCCGCTCGATGGAGATCGGCTCGGCCAGAGTGTGCGACAGCTCGCCCTTGGGGCCCTTGACCTTGACGGTCCGGCCGTCGATCGTCACGTCGACGCCGGAAGGTACCGGGATCGACTTACGTCCAATACGCGACATTTCTACCTGTCTCCCGTTACCAGACGAAGGCGAGGACTTCCCCGCCAACGCTCCGCTTGCGGGCCTGCCGGTCGGTGAGCAGCCCCTGGGACGTCGAAATGATCGCCACGCCCAGCCCGCCGAGCACCCGCGGGAGCCCGTCCGACTTGGCGTAAACCCGCAGACCGGGCTTGGAGACACGCTTGATACCGGCCAGGCTCCGCTCCCGGTTCTGGCCGTACTTCAGCTCGACGACCAGTCGCTTGCCGACGGCACCCTCTTCGGGCTCCTCGACCGACCAGGTGGCGATGTAACCCTCGGTCTTGAGGACCTCGGCGATGTTCGCCTTGATCTTCGAGTAGGGCATCGTCACCCGGTCGTGGTACGCCTGGTTGGCGTTACGCAGACGCGTGAGCATGTCTGCGATCGGGTCGGTCATCGTCATGTAACTCGTCAACCTTTCTCGCCGGGGTTCCCGCGACTCGCGCAGGCCTACGGCGAAGAGACAGTCCAGCTAACGCGCGGGGCGCGGCGCCGGGCTATTACCAGGAAGCCTTGGACACGCCGGGCAGCTCACCGCGGTGGGCCATCTCCCGGATGCACACCCGGCAGAGCCCGAACTTGCGGTAGACCGCCTTGGGACGCCCGCACCGCTGGCAGCGGGTGTACGCGCGAACCGAGAACTTCGGCTTCGCGGCCGCCTTGATGATCAGCGCCTTCTTGGCCATCTCAGTTCTCCTTGAACGGGAAGCCCAGGAGCTTGAGCAGCGCCCGGCCCTCGTCGTCGGTCGTGGCGGTCGTGACCACCGTGATGTCCATGCCCCGCTGGCGATCGATCTTGTCCTGATCGATCTCGTGGAACACCGACTGCTCGGTCAGACCGAACGTGTAGTTGCCGTGCCCGTCGAGCTTGCGCCCGTCGAGGCCGCGGAAGTCACGGATACGCGGCAGCGCGATGGACAGCAGCCGGTCCAGGAACTCCCACATCCGGTCGCCGCGCAGGGTCACCTTCGCGCCGATCGGCATCCCCTCACGCAGCTTGAACTGCGCGATGGACTTCTTCGCCCGCCGGACCTGCGGCTTCTGGCCGGTGATCGTGGCCAGATCGCGGACCGCACCGTCGATGAGCTTGGCGTCGCGAGCAGCCTCGCCGACACCCATGTTGACGACGATCTTCACCAACCGCGGCACCTGCATCGCGTTGGCGTAGTCGTTCTGCTCGCGCAGCTTCGCCACGATCTCGTTGCGGTACCGCTCCTTGAGGCGCGGCATGGACTTGGTTTCGGTAGCCGTGGTCATCACAGGTCCTTACCGGTGCTACGCGCGATGCGGACCTTCTGGCCGTTTTCGTCGATGCGGTAACCGACACGAGTCGGCTTGCCGTCGGAGTCCAGGACCATCACGTTCGAGACGTGGATCGGGGCCTCCTGGGTGACGATGCCACCGGTCTTGGCGCCACGCTGAGTGGTGCTGATGCGAGTGTGCTTCTTGACCCGGTTCACGCCCTCGACCAGGACCTTGTCCTGCCGCGGGTAGGCCGCAATGACCTTGCCCTTGGCACCCTTGTCCTTGCCGGCGATGACGACGACCGTGTCGCCCTTCTTGACCTTCACGGTCACAACACCTCCGGCGCGAGAGAGATGATCTTCATGAACCGCTTGTCCCGCAGCTCACGACCGACCGGGCCGAAGATGCGGGTACCCCGCGGGTCCCCGCCGTCCTTGATGATGACGGCGGCGTTCTCGTCGAAGCGGATGTACGACCCGTCCGGCCGGCGCCTCTCCTTGGCGGTGCGGACGATGACCGCCTTGACGACGTCACCCTTCTTCACACCAGCACCGGGGATGGCGTCCTTGACGGTGGCGACGATGACGTCGCCGATGCTCGCGTAGCGCCGACCCGAGCCACCGAGAACTCGGATGCACAGGATCTCCCGGGCACCCGTGTTGTCGGCGACGCGCAGTCGCGACTCCTGCTGAATCACGTCTATCTCCTATGTCTGCCGGTTCTCCGGCCGCCGGAGCGGCCGGAGCCTGGCGGAACCTGCGCCCGACCTAACCGGCCGAGCTCGAGCCTTCGCTACTTGGCCTTCTCGAGGATCTCCACGATCCGCCACCGCTTGGTGGCGGACAGCGGACGGGTCTCCATGATCAGGACCCGGTCACCGATGCCGGCAGAGTTCTGCTCGTCGTGGACCTTGAGCTTGCTGGTCCGGCGCATGATCTTGCCGTACAGCGCGTGCTTGACCCGGTCCTCGACCTCGACCACGACGGTCTTGTCCATCTTGTCGCTGACCACCAGGCCCTCACGGACCTTACGGCGTCCCCGCACGAGCTCCGCGCCCGCGGTCGTCGTGTTCTCGCTCATGAAGCCACCTCAGTCGGCGCGACCGAGAGCCCCAGCTCGCGCTCACGCATGATCGTGTAGATCCGGGCGATCTCCCGACGGATGACCTGCAGCCGCCGGTTGTTGTCCAGCTGCCCGGTTGCGGCCTGCACGCGGAGGTTGAACAGCTCCGCCTTGGCCTCACGCAGCTTCGTGACCAGCTCCTCCTCGGAGAGCTCACGCAGCTCGGAGGCCTTAACGCCCGCTGCCATCAGGATTCACCCACTTCGCGCGTCACAATCCGGCACTTCATCGGGAGCTTGTGGATCGCGCGACGCATCGCCTCTCGCGCGATCTGCTCGTTCGGGAAGGACATCTCGAAGAGAACCCGCCCCGGCTTGACATTGGCGACCCACCACTCCGGCGAGCCCTTACCGGAACCCATCCGCGTTTCGGCCGGCTTCTTGGTGAGGGCCTGGTCCGGGAAAATGGTGATCCAGACCTTGCCGCCACGCTTGATGTGGCGGGTCATCGCGATACGCGCCGACTCGATCTGCCGGTTGGTCACGTACGCCGGCTCGAGAGCCTGGATCCCGAACTCGCCGAACACCACCCGGTTGCCGCCCTTGGACGCGCCACTGCGGTCCGGGTGGTGCGGCTTGCGGAAGCCCTTCGGGGGCTTGCGCGGCATCAGCATCTGTCAGCCCTCCTGCTGCGTTTCTGCCGCGGCGGCGACGGCGGACGTGTCCACCGGCTCGCCACTCGGCGTCTCGGCCTGCTGCGCGACGGTCGTCGCGGCAGCCCGGCCGGCCTCGGTACCACCGGAGGTCGTACCGGACGAACCGGAGCGACCACGACGCGGCCGCTCAGGGCGGTCACCACGATCCCGGCGCGGGCGCGACGGCGCCTCGGCCGGGGTCTCCCGACCCGGCACCGCGTCACCCTTGTAGATCCAGACCTTCACGCCGATGCGGCCGAAGGTGGTACGGGCCTCGAAGAAGCCGTACTCGATGTTGGCCCGCAGCGTGTGCAGCGGAACCCGACCCTCGCGGTAGAACTCCGTGCGGCTCATCTCGGCGCCGCCGAGGCGACCCGAGACCTGCACCCGGATGCCCTTGCACATCGGGTTCTTCATCGCCGACTGCATCGCCTTGCGCATCGCCCGACGGAAGCTGACCCGGCTGGAGAGCTGCTCGGCCACGCCCTGGGCAACCAGCTGCGCGTCCGACTCGGGGTTCTTCACCTCGATGATGTTCAGCTGCACCTGCTTGCCGGTGAGCTTCTCCAACTCGCCACGGATCCGGTCGGCCTCCGCACCCTTACGGCCGATGACGATGCCCGGCCGAGCGGTGTGGATGTCGACGCGGACTCGGTCGCGGGTGCGCTCGATGTCGACCTTGGAGATGCCGGCCCGCTCCAAACCCTTGGACATCATTCGGCGGATCTTGACATCCTCGCCGATGTAGTCCTTGTAGAGCTTGTCCGCGAACCAGCGGGACTTCCAGTCGGTCGAGATGCCGAGACGGAACCCGTGCGGGTGAACCTTCTGACCCATTACTCGGCGCCCTCCGTGTTGCTCTGCGTCTCGGCCGGTGCGGTCTGCGCCGCCGGGGCCGCCTTCTTCGCCGACTTCTTCGGCGCAGCCGGCGCCACCGCCTCGACCGCCACCGTGATGTGGCAGGTGCGCTTACGGATCCGGTACGCCCGGCCCTGCGCCCGTGGCTGGAACCGCTTCATGGTCGGTCCCTCGTCCACGAACGCCTCGCTGACGAGCAGCGCGTCGGGGTCCAGCCGCTCGTTGTTCTCCGCGTTGGCGATCGCACTCGCGAGCACCTTGTACACCTGCTCGCTCGCAGCCTGCGGCGCGAACTGCAGCACCGTTAGCGCCTCCTTCGCGGGCAGGCCGCGGACGAGGTTGACCACCCGGCGCGCCTTCATCGGCGAGATGCGCACGTGCCGCGCAACCGCCCGCGCGCCCGGAAGCACCGGAGCGTCGCCCTTTCCTGGCATCGCTGTAACCCCTTGATCCTCTATCCGTATGCCCGCGGCGTCAGCGCCGGCGGCTCTTCCGGTCGTCCTTTTCGTGACCCTTGAACGTACGGGTCAGCGCGAACTCGCCGAGCTTGTGCCCGACCATCGCCTCGGTCACGAACACCGGGACGTGCTTGCGTCCGTCGTGCACCGCGATCGTGTGCCCGAGCATCTCCGGGATGATCGTCGAGCGCCGAGACCAAGTCTTGATGACGTTCTTCGAGCCCTTTTCGTTCTGCGTCTCCACCTTCTTGAGCAGGTGGTCGTCGATGAACGGGCCCTTCTTCAGGCTGCGAGGCATGTCTTATCTCCCTCAGCCGCGCTTACGCGTGGCGTAGCGACGGCGGACGATCAGCCGGTCACTCGGCTGGCCCTTACGACGGGTGCGGCCCTCGGGCTTACCCTGCGGGTTGACCGGGTGGCGACCACCGGAGGTCTTGCCCTCGCCACCACCGTGCGGGTGGTCGACCGGGTTCATGGCCACACCACGGACGGTCGGGCGCTTGCCCTTCCACCGCATCCGGCCGGCCTTACCCCAGTTGATGTTCGACTGGTCAGCGTTGCCGATCTCGCCGATGCTGGCGCGGCACCGCACGTCCACCCGCCGGATCTCACCCGAGGGCATACGCAGGGTCGCGTACACGCCCTCGCGGCCGAGCAGCTGGATGCCGACGCCGGCCGAGCGGGCCAGCTTGGCCCCGCCACCCGGACGCAGCTCCACGTTGTGGATGGTGGTACCGACCGGGATGTTGCGCAGCGGCAGGTTGTTACCCGGCTTGATGTCGGCGCCCGGACCGGACTCGACCCGGTCGCCCTGCTTCAGGTCCTTCGGCGCGATGATGTACCGCTTCTCGCCGTCGGCGTAGTGCAGCAGCGCGATTCGCGCGGTGCGGTTCGGGTCGTACTCGATGTGCGCGACCTTGGCCGGCACGCCGTCCTTGTCGACCCGCTTGAAGTCGATGATCCGATACTGCCGCTTGTGGCCGCCGCCCTGGTGCCGGGCGGTGATCCGCCCGTGAGCGTTACGCCCACCCTTCTTCGGCAGCGGTGCCAGCAGCGACTTCTCCGGCGTAGACCGGGTGATCTCGGCGAAGTCGGCGACGCTGGAGCCACGCCGGCCCGGCGTCGTCGGCTTGTACTTACGGATAGCCATTGTCTACACCCCTCAGCTGACCGGGCCGCCGAAGGCCTCGATACGGTCGCCCTCAGCCAGCTTCACCATCGCGCGCTTGGTGTTCTTGCGCTTACCGAACCCGGTACGGGTCCGCTTGCGCTTGCCCTCGCGGTTGAGCGTGTTGACCGTCAGGACACGGACGTTGAAGATCTGCTCGATAGCGATCTTGATCGCGGTCTTGTTCGCGTCCGGGTGCACCAGGAAGGTGTACCAGTTGCGGTTCAGCTCGCTGTAGCTCTTCTCCGAGACGACCGGCGCCACGATGATGTCGCGCGGGTCGGCGATCGTGCTCACTTGCCACCCTCCTCGGTGGTCTCGGCGGGAACGCCCAGGAACTCGTCCAGGGCCTCCTTGGTGAAGACCACATCGTCGGCCACCAGCACGTCGTACGTGTTCAGCTGGCCGGCTTCGATCAGGTGCACCCGCGGCTCGTTGCGCAGCGACACCCAGTTCAGCTCGTCGACACTGCTCAGCACGACCAGCACCCGGCGGGCCTCGGTCAGCTTGGTGAGCGTGGCCAGGGCGGCCTTGGTCGACGGCTTCTCGCCCGAGACGAACGCCTCGACGACGTGCACCTGCCCGGCGCGGGCCCGGTCCGACAGGGCGCCACGCAGCGCGGCGGCCTTCATCTTCTTCGGGGTGCGCTGGCTGTAGTCGCGCGGCACCGGGCCGTGCACCACGCCACCGCCGGCGAACTGCGGCGCGCGGATCGAGCCCTGCCGGGCCCGACCGGTGCCCTTCTGCTTGTAAGGCTTCTTGCCGCCACCGGAGACTTCGCCCCGGGTCTTGGTCTTGTGGGTGCCCTGCCGGGCCGCAGCCAGCTGCGCCACCACGACCTGGTGCATCAGGGGCACGTTGGCCTGCACGTCGAAGATGTCACCGGGCAGCTCGACCGAGCCGGTCTTGGTGCCTTCGGAGTTCAAGACGTCAACCGTGGTCACTTGGCCACACCGCCCTTCTTCACCTTAGCCTTGGCCGCGGTACGGACCAGGACCAGCGCGCCCTTCGGGCCGGGAATGGCACCGCGGACGAGCAGCAGGTTGTTCTCAGTGTCGACCGCCTGGACGGTCAGGTTCTGCACGGTGTAGCGCACGCCACCCATGCGACCCGCCATCCGGGTGCCCTTGAAGACGCGACCCGGGGTGGCGCAGGCGCCGATGGAGCCCGGCGAGCGGTGCTTGCGCTCGACACCGTGGCTGGCGCGCAGACCGTGGAAGCCGTGCCGCTTCATCGGGCCGGCGAAGCCCTTGCCCTTGGTCTTGCCGGTGACGTCGATCGAGACACCGGCCGGGAACTCCTCGACCGTGACCTCCTGGCCGAGCGAGTAGTCCGCAGCGTCGCTGGTGCGCAGCTCGACGATGTGTCGGCGCGGCGCCACGTCAGCCTTGGCGTAGTGACCACGCAGCGGCTTCTTGGCCTTGCGCGGGTCGATCGTGCCGTACGCCAGCTGGACCGCGGAGTAACCGTCCTTGTCGGCGTCACGAACCTGGCTGATGACGCACGGGCCGGCCTGAACCACGGTCACCGGAACAACCTTGTTGTTGTCCCAGACCTGGGTCATGCCGAGCTTAGCGCCCAGGATCCCCTTAACTTGCCTGTCCATGTGTCCGGTCCCTACAGCTTGATCTCGATGTCGACGCCAGCCGGCAGGTCGAGGCGCATGAGCGAGTCGACCGTCTTCGGGGTCGGGTCGATGATGTCGATCAGCCGCTTGTGCGTACGCATCTCGAAGTGCTCGCGCGAGTCCTTGTACTTGTGCGGCGAGCGGATGACGCAGAAACGGTTGATCTCCGTGGGCAGCGGCACCGGGCCCGCGACCTGCGCCCCGGTGCGCGTCACCGTCTCGACGATCTTCCGAGCCGAGGAGTCGACGACCTCGTGGTCATAGGCCTTGAGCCGGATGCGGATCTTCTGTCCCGCCATGGTGGCTTCTGTTCCTTCTCTCGATGCCGCTGTGTTGCGGGTGTCCTGTACCGGCTGGTACAGACCCTCTTCGCCCACCCCCGCGGTCGGGCGTGTCGCGCCCTGTGGCCTAGCTCCGCCCCGATCCTCCGGAGCGATCCTGACCGTGGTGGGTCCAGGCGCCGATCGCACTCCCGCGACCTGAACGCCGCGCGAGGGTGGTTGACGAACGGGCCGTCAACCACCCCACGCCCGACTGCCCTGCCTACCCGGAGGTTCGACGTTAGTCGAACGCGGGCAGCGAACTGTCGTTACGCAACCTGACTAGTATGCCGCACGACCGGCGGCGGGTCTAATCGGGGTTACCCAGCTCACTTGATGATCTTGGTGACGCGACCAGCGCCGACCGTGCGGCCACCCTCGCGGATCGCGAACTTGAGGTTGTCCTCCATCGCGATGGGCTGGATCAGCTTCACGCTCATCGTGGTGTTGTCGCCCGGCATGACCATCTCGGTGCCCTCGGGAAGGGTGACGACACCGGTGACGTCCGTGGTCCGGAAGTAGAACTGCGGACGGTAGTTCTGGAAGAACGGGGTGTGCCGGCCACCCTCCTCCTTGGAGAGGATGTAGACGGTCGCCTCGAACTCCGTGTGCGGCGTGCTGGTGCCCGGCTTGACGACCACCATGCCGCGCTCGACGTCCTCGCGCTTGATGCCACGCAGCAGCAGACCGACGTTCTCACCCGCGCGGGCCTCGTCGAGCAGCTTGCGGAACATCTCGATGCCGGTGCAGACCGTCTTCTGCGACTTCTCGCGGATACCGACGATCTCCACCTCCTCGTTCGGCTTGAGGATGCCACGCTCCGCGCGACCGGTGACGACGGTGCCACGGCCGGTGATCGTGAAGACGTCCTCGATCGGCATCAGGAACGGCTTCTCGGTCTCGCGCTCCGGCTGCGGGATCGCGGTGTCGACGGCGTTCATCAGCTCCAGCAGGCGCCCGGTCCACTCCGGGTCACCCTCCAGGGCCTTGAGCGCCGAGACGCGCACGACCGGCAGGTCGTCGCCCGGGTACTCCTGCGCCGAGAGCAGCTCGCGGACCTCGAGCTCGACGAGCTCCAGCAGCTCCTCGTCGTCGACCATGTCGCTCTTGTTGAGCGCCACGACGATGTACGGCACGCCGACCTGGCGGGCCAGCAGGACGTGCTCGCGGGTCTGCGGCATCGGGCCGTCGGTCGCCGCGACCACCAGGATCGCGCCGTCCATCTGGGCGGCACCGGTGATCATGTTCTTGATGTAGTCGGCGTGACCGGGGCAGTCGACGTGCGCGTAGTGCCGCGCCTCGGTCTGGTACTCGACGTGTGCGATCGAGATCGTGATGCCCCGGGCCTTCTCCTCCGGCGCCTTGTCGATCTCGTCGAACGGCGTGTACGGGTTCAGGTCGGGGTACTGGTCGTGCAGGACCTTGGTGATGGCCGCCGTCAGCGTCGTCTTACCGTGGTCGATGTGACCAATGGTGCCGATGTTGACGTGCGGCTTAGTCCGCTCGAACTTCGCCTTCGCCACTGGTGTCCTCCTGTGGACTTCTTGGTTCGTTCGCCCCGGTACGCCACGAGTGGCGCTTAGGACTCTGTCGACAGCCTTTCCGGCCTGACGGCCGGGAAGCTTTTGTGGGCTCTGCGGCGATGAAGCCTACAGGCCCGGAATTGACCCGATCCGACCGAGGTGGTCACGGTCGGGGATTCCTCCCGCGACCACCTTCGGCTCAGCTCAGGCGGACGTCACTCACCCGTCGCCTTGGCGATGATCTCCTTGGCCACCGAGGCCGGAACCTCGGCGTAGGAGTCGAACTGCATGCTGTAGCTAGCCCGGCCCTGGGTCTTCGACCGCAGGTCGCCGACGTAGCCGAACATCTCCGACAGCGGCACCAGAGCCCGGACGACGCGGGCGCCGCTGCGCTCCTCCATCGCCTGGATGATGCCACGGCGGGAGTTCAGGTCGCCGATGACGTCACCCATGTTCTCCTCAGGAGTGGTGACCTCAACGGCCATCATCGGCTCGAGCAGCGCGGGATCGGCCTTGCGGGCCGCGTCCTTCATCACCATCGAGCCGGCGATCTTGAACGCCATTTCCGACGAGTCGACCTCGTGGTACTGCCCGTCGAGCAGCGTCAGCTTGACGCCCACCAGCGGGAAGCCGGCGAGGATGCCGTACTGCATGGCGTCCTGTGCACCCGCGTCCACCGAGGGGATGAACTCCCGGGGGATACGGCCACCGGTGACCGCGTTGGCGAACTCGTAGGTCGGTGCGTCGTTGCCCAGCGGCAGCGGCTCCAGGCTGACGATCACCCGGGCGTACTGGCCGGAACCACCGGTCTGCTTCTTGTGGGTGTACTCGACCTTCTCCACCTTGCGGCGGATGGTCTCGCGGTACGCCACCTGCGGCTTACCGATGTTCGCCTCGACGTTGAACTCGCGGCGCATCCGGTCGACCAGGATGTCCAGGTGCAGCTCGCCCATGCCGGAGATGACCGTCTGACCGGTCTGGTCGTCCAGCTTGACGCGGAAGGTCGGGTCCTCCTCGGCCAGCCGCTGGATGGCGGTGCTGAGCTTCTCCTGGTCGGCCTTGGTCTTCGGCTCGATGGCCACCTCGATGACCGGCTCCGGGAAGGTCATCGACTCCAGGATGACCGGGTTCGCCGAGTCGGCCAGGGTGTCACCGGTGGTGGTCTGCTTCAGACCCTGCACCGCGATGATGTCGCCGGCCTTCGCGGTGCTGCGCTCTTCCCGCTTGTTGGCGTGCATCTGGTAGATCTTGCCGATCCGCTCCTTGCGGTCCTTGGTGGAGTTGACCACCTGGGAGCCGGACTCAAGGGTGCCGGAGTAGATCCGCACGTAGGTGAGCTTGCCGAGGTGCTTGTCCGTCTGGATCTTGAAGGCCAGGCCGGAGAAGGGCTCGGACACCGACGGCTGGCGCTGCATCGGGGTCTCGCCGTCGGTGGCCGTACCCTCGATCGCCGGGATGTCCAGCGGCGAGGGCAGGTACGCGACGACCGCGTCCAGCATCGGCTGGATGCCCTTGTTCTTGAAGGCGGTGCCGGTGAGGACCGGGTTGGCCTTGCCGGCGATGGTGGCCCGACGGATGGCGGCCTTGATCTCCTCGACGGAGATCTCCTCGCCCTCCAGGTACTTCTCCATCACCGCGTCGTCGACGTCGGCCAGGGTCTCCATCAGCTTCTCGCGCCACTCGGCAGCGGAGTCGGCCAGGTCGGCCGGGATCTCCTCGACCGCGTAGTCCTCACCCTTCTGGGTCTCTCCACGCCAGGTGAGGGCGCGCATCTCGATCAGGTCGACCACGCCGATGAAGTCGCTCTCGGCGCCGATCGGGATCTGAAGCACCAGCGGAGTGGCGTTCAGCCGGTCGATCATCATCTGCACGCAGCGGAAGAAGTCCGCGCCGGTACGGTCGAGCTTGTTGACGAAACACATCCGGGGGACGTTGTACTTGTCCGCCTGACGCCAGACGTTCTCCGTCTGCGGCTCCACGCCGGCCACACCGTCATAGACCGCAACCGCACCATCCAGCACCCGAAGCGACCGCTCCACCTCTACGGTGAAGTCGACGTGGCCGGGCGTGTCGATGATCTGGATCGTGTGGCCCTTCCACTCGCACTTCGTGGCGGCGGAAGTGATGGTGATACCGCGCTCCTGCTCCTGCTCCATCCAGTCCATGACGGCGCCGCCCTCATGAACCTCACCGATCTTGTACGTGATACCGGTGTAGAACAGGATCCGCTCGGTGGTAGTGGTCTTACCGGCATCGATGTGCGCCATGATGCCGATGTTGCGTACGTTGGCGAGCGCGTCTGCGGCGGCCACTTCAATCCCTACTTATCGTCGTCCCGACACAACTGGTGGCGGCCCCGGCGCCGGTAGGCGCCGGGACCTCAGGTGTTACCAGCGGTAGTGCGCGAAGGCCTTGTTGGACTCCGCCATCTTGTGGGTGTCCTCACGCCGCTTGACGGCGGCGCCAAGGCCGTTGCTCGCGTCCAGCAGCTCGTTCATCAGTCGCTCGACCATGGTCTTCTCGCGCCGGGCGCGGGAGTAGGTGACCAGCCAGCGCAGGCCCAGGGTGGTGGCCCGGGCCGGACGCACCTCGACCGGAACCTGGTAGGTCGCGCCACCGACACGGCGGCTGCGGACCTCGAGGGTCGGCTTGACGTTGTCCATCGCGCGCTTGAGGGTGACGACCGGATCGGTGCCACTCTTCTCGCGGCAGCCCTCCAGGGCGGCGTAGACGATGCGCTCGGCGAGCTGACGCTTGCCGCGGAGCAGGATCTTGTTTACCAGCTGGGTGACCAGCGGCGAGTTGTACACCGGGTCAGCGACCAGCGGCTTACGCGGGGCAGGTCCCTTACGCGGCATGTCAGCTCTTCTCCTTCTTCGCGCCGTAACGGCTGCGCGCCTGCTTGCGGTTGCGGACACCCTGGGTGTCCAGCGAGCCGCGGACGATCTTGTAACGCACGCCGGGGAGGTCCTTCACACGGCCACCGCGGACGAGCACGATCGAGTGCTCCTGCAGGTTGTGCCCGACGCCCGGGATGTAGGCGGTCACCTCGACCTGGCTGCTGAGCTTGACACGAGCAACCTTGCGCAGCGCCGAGTTCGGCTTCTTCGGGGTGGTGGTGTACACGCGGGTGCACACGCCGCGCCGCTGAGGGGAACCCTTCAGCGCCGGGGTCTTGGTCTTGGTGGTCTTCGCCTGGCGGCCCTTTCGGACCAGCTGTTGGATCGTGGGCACCGGGTTTCTCCGCTCCCTTCGGCCGCTGTCGCGACCGCGCCGTCTGTCGTAGCCGACCTGATGACCGGCTCTCCTACATTCCGACCAGGGCCACCTCACGGAGGTCCCGGCACCCGCGGTCGGGCGTGTCGCCCGATCACGGTCCCGATTCCGCGCGGATGAAGCGCAGTCCCGGGGTCTGTCACCGGCACACGGAGGCCCGCACGCCGGATCTTTGGCTCAGTCGTGGCGCCTTCCGGAAACCGGAGGCCGGATCCAGCGCACGCACGATTTGCCCGGGCTAGCCGGGCACAAGGGGAAAGAGTACCTACCACAGCCGTGCAGGTCAAAACGGGAGACCCGCCGAACTTCTCACCGCTCGGCCGTCGACTCCGTCGCTCCGCCCGCCCGTGATGGGCACCTACGACGCCAAGTGTACCGGCTCCACCGGAAACCACCCGCCGAGCCCCCGAGCCCGACCACACCCGCCCGCCTCCCGGGTCGGCCGGCCCGGTCAGGCGAGCGTCATCAGCAGGGCCAGACCCACGCCCAGCAGGCTCAACAGCAGTCCGACACCGCCGCAGCTGACTCCGGCGATGGCCAGACCCCGGCCGGTGAACCGCACCCCCGGCGGGGGCGCCGGTCGGCGGATCTGCCGCATGCCCAGCAGGCCGGCGACGAGGGCACCGGCCCCGGTCAGGCCGCCGAGAGTGGCGAAGGAGCCGGCAGCCCAGACTCCGTTCAGCCCACCCCCCACCCCACCCACGCAGAGGACCAGGAAAGACACCAGGATGGAGACGATGCCCGCGACCAGCGAGCCGACTGCCAGGCCCGAGGTGACCGGCGGCACATCCAGGTGCACCATGGCGAAGGGGGTGCCCGGCACGGGCTCCACCCGGCTCGGTGGCCGGGGCCGTTCCTGCGGCGGCGGGACGGCAGCACCCCGCCCCGCCGTGGCACCCCAGCCCACAGGCGCGCCGGCACCGGGCCCACCCGGCGGCCCCGACGATGGCCCACCCGGTACGGACGGGAACGGGGCCGGCGGAGACGGGGCGTACCCGGCGGGCTGGTTCGCCGCCCACGGCCCCGGTGGTGCCCACCGGCCCGGTTCGGGTGTCTCAGGCCCCGGAGGCCCGGCGGCGGACTGAGCGGGTTCGCCGCTCTCGGGACGCGCCGGTTCCGTCACGGGGATCCTCCTCATCGACCGCGTCCACCGCCGCGCGGTGGACACCGTCAGGCTACCGTCGCCGATCAGCCCACCGGTGCGGGAGACGGCGGCACCTCAGCCGAGCGCCCGACCCGGCTACCGGAAACGGCATCGGCGGCGCGGACCTCAGTCCACGTTCGGCGCGAAATCCTGCCCGTAGGGCGCTTCGGCGAGCCGGATCACGCCGATCACCACCACGACGACCACACTCACCGCGACCAGCATCAGACCCGTCCGGGCCAGGCTCTCCCCCCGCCGCAGCCAGGCCGCGCCGGTAAGAAAACCCCCTGAGGCGTACGCCTCACGGCGGGCCTGCCGGGCCAACTGGAGGGCGATCGTGGCCGGTACCACTCCCCCGATGAACAATCCGGTCAGCGCACCCATCAGGCCGAGCGCGAAGACGGCCCGCGCCTTCGTAGCCCGAACCGGGTCCGGGTCCAGTGGGTGCCGTGGGGGGCCGGGCGGGGAAGCGACCGGCATCGGTCCGGCGGCGGTCGTCATGGCTCCATCATGCCCCGCCCGGAGCGAATCGGGAGGACCACCGACGACGAGGCCCCCGGCGGATGCCGGGGGCCTCGTCGGTGCAGCGGATGATCAGCGGTACGACCCGAAGTCGAAGTCGTCCAGCGGAACCGCCTGGCCGCTGGCCGGCCCGAAGCCGTAGTCGGTCTCCGGGTATCCGGTCATCGAGTAGACCTTGGCCTTGGCCTCCTCGGTCGGCTCGACCCGGACGTTGCGGTACTTGCTGATGCCGGTACCGGCCGGGATGAGCTTACCGATGATCACGTTCTCCTTGAGACCGATCAGCGAGTCGCTGCGGGCGTGGATCGCCGCGTCGGTCAGCACCCGGGTGGTCTCCTGGAAGGAGGCCGCCGAGAGCCAGGAGTCGGTGGCCAGCGAGGCCTTGGTGATACCCATCAGCACCGGACGGCCTGCCGCGGGCTCGCCGCCCTCGGAGACGAGTCGGCGGTTCTCCGACTCGAACAGCGCCCGGTCGACCAGCACACCCGGCAGGAACTCGGTCGAGCCGGAGTCGATGACCGTCACCCGCTTGAGCATCTGGCGGATGATGATCTCGATGTGCTTGTCGTGGATGAGCACACCCTGCGAGCGGTAGACCTCCTGGACCTCCTGGGTCAGGTGGACCTGTACCGCCCGCGGGCCGAGGATGCGCAGCAGCTCGTGCGGGTCGATGGTGCCCTCGGTGAGCTTCTCGCCGACCTCGACGTGGTCGCCGTCGTGCGCCCGCAGCCGGACCCGCTTCGAGATCTTGTCGTACACGATCTCGTCGCTGCCGTCGTCCGGGATCACGACGATCTTGCGCGACCGCTCGCCGTCCTCGATCCGGATCCGGCCGGGGGTGTCGGCGATCGGCGCCTTGCCCTTCGGGATCCGGGCCTCGAAGATCTCCTGGACACGGGGCAAACCCTGGGTGATGTCCTCACCCGCGACACCACCGGTGTGGAAGGTACGCATCGTCAGCTGGGTACCCGGCTCACCGATCGACTGGGCGGCGATGATGCCGACCGCCTCGCCGACGTCCACGATCTTGCCGGTCGGCAGCGAACGGCCGTAGCACGCACCGCAGACGCCCAGCTTCGACTCGCAGGTGAGCACGCTGCGGACCCGGACGGTCTCCACCCCGGCGGCGACGATCTTGTCGACCAGGATCGAGTTGATGTCCGAGCCCCGCTCGGCGACGACGGTGCCGTCCGGCCCCTTGATGTCGTCGGCCAGGGTACGGGCGTGCACGCTGGTCTCCGCGTGCTCGTGCACCACGAGCCGGCCGTCGAGCTGCTGACCGATCTGCATCGGGATGGCCCGGTCGGTGCCGCAGTCCTCCTCGCGGATGATGACGTCCTGCGAGACGTCCACCAGACGACGGGTCAGGTAACCCGAGTCGGCGGTACGCAGGGCGGTGTCCGCGAGACCCTTACGGGCACCGTGGGTGGAGATGAAGTACTCCAGCACGGACAGACCCTCCCGGTAGCTGGCCTTGATCGGCCGCGGGATGATCTCACCCTTCGGGTTGGCCACCAGACCACGGATCGCCGCGATCTGCCGGAGCTGGAGCAGGTTACCGCGAGCACCCGAGTTGATCATCTTCCACAGCGGGTTCTCCTGCGGCAGCGCGGTATCCATCTCCTTGGCGACCTCGTTGGTCGCCTTGGTCCAGATCTCGATGAGCTCGCCGCGACGCTCCTCGGCGGTCATCAGACCACGCTGGTACTGCTTGTCGATCCGGTCGGCTTCCTTCTCGTACTTCTCCAGGATCTCCCGCTTGCGCGGCGGAGCGATGACGTCCTCCATGCCGATGGTCACGCCGGACCAGGTGGCCCAGTGGAAACCGGCCTCCTTGAGCCCGTCGAGGGTGGCCGCCAGGGCCACCTTCGGGAACCGCTCGGCGAGGTCGTTGACGATCGCGGAGAGCTGACCCTTACGGATCTCGTAGTTCACGTACCGGTAGCCCTGCGGCAGGGTCTCGTTGAACAGCACCCGGCCGAGGGTGGTCTCCACCGTCAGCGGCTCACCCGGGGTCCAGTCCTCCGGCGGGGTCCACGGCTGCCCGCCGACGCCGTTGTCGACCTCGACCACGTTGCGCAGCCGGATCTTGACCGGTGCCTGCAGGTGCAGCTCGCCGTTGTCGTACGCCATCCGCGCCTCGGCGTCCGAGCTGAACGCCCGGCCCTCGCCACGCTCACCGGTGGTGAGGTGGGTCAGGTGGTACAGGCCGATGACCATGTCCTGGGTGGGCATGGTGACCGGCTTGCCGTCGGCCGGCTTGAGGATGTTGTTCGACGACAGCATCAGGATCCGCGCCTCGGCCTGGGCCTCGGCGGACAGCGGCACGTGCACCGCCATCTGGTCACCGTCGAAGTCGGCGTTGAACGCGGTGCAGACCAGCGGGTGGATCTGGATGGCCTTGCCCTCGACCAGCTGCGGCTCGAAGGCCTGGATGCCCAGTCGGTGCAGGGTCGGCGCCCGGTTGAGCAGCACCGGGTGCTCGCCGATGACCTCTTCCAGCACGTCCCACACGACCGGCCGCTGCCGCTCGACCATCCGCTTGGCGGACTTGATGTTCTGCGCGTGGTTCAGGTCGACCAGCCGCTTCATCACGAACGGCTTGAACAGCTCCAGCGCCATCTGCTTGGGCAGACCGCACTGGTGCAGCTTGAGCTTCGGGCCGACCACGATGACCGAACGGCCGGAGTAGTCGACGCGCTTGCCCAGCAGGTTCTGGCGGAACCGGCCCTGCTTGCCCTTGAGCATGTCGGACAGCGACTTCAGCGGACGGTTACCCGGGCCGGTGACCGGCCGGCCCCGGCGACCGTTGTCGAACAGCGCGTCGACGGCCTCCTGGAGCATCCGCTTCTCGTTGTTGACGATGATCTCGGGCGCGCCGAGGTCGATCAGCCGCTTGAGCCGGTTGTTCCGGTTGATCACCCGGCGGTAGAGGTCATTCAGGTCGCTGGTCGCGAACCGGCCACCGTCGAGCTGCACCATCGGACGCAGGTCCGGCGGGATCACCGGTACGCAGTCCAGCACCATGCCGAGCGGCGAGTTGCGGGTGTTCTGGAACGCCGCCACGACCTTCAGCCGCTTGAGCGCCCGGATCTTCCGCTGGCCCTTGCCGGTGCGGATGGTCTCCCGCAGGCTCTCCGCCTCGGCGTCGAGGTCCATGTTCTGCACCAGGGCCTTGATCGCCTCGGCACCCATGCCGCCGGTGAAGTACTCACCGAACCGGTCGCGCAGCTCACGGTAGAGCAGCTCGTCGGTGACCAGTTGCTTCGAGTCCAGCTTGCGGAAGGTGTCCAGCACCTCGTCCAGGCGGTCGATCTCGCGCTGGGCCCGGTCGCGGATCTGGCGCATCTCGCGCTCTCCGCCCTCCTTGACCTTGCGCCGGACGTCCGCCTTCGCGCCCTCGGCCTCCAGCTCGGCCAGGTCGGCCTCAAGCTTGGCGGCCCGCTTCTCGATCTCCGAGTCGCGGCTGTTCTCCGACTGCCGCTTCTCGGCCAGGATCTCGTTCTCGATGGTCGAGAGGTCACGGTGACGCGACTCGGCGTCAACGCTCGTCACGACGTACGAGGCGAAGTAAATGATCTTTTCGAGGTCCTTCGGGGCGAGGTCCAGCAGATAGCCCAGCCGGCTCGGCACACCCTTGAAGTACCAGATGTGGGTCACCGGGGCGGCCAGCTCGATGTGGCCCATCCGCTCCCGGCGGACCTTCGAGCGGGTCACCTCGACGCCGCAGCGCTCACAGATGATGCCCTTGAAGCGGACCCGCTTGTACTTACCGCAGTAGCACTCCCAGTCCCGCTGCGGACCGAAGATCTTCTCGCAGAAGAGTCCGTCCTTCTCCGGCTTGAGGGTGCGGTAGTTGATGGTCTCGGGCTTCTTGACCTCACCGTGCGACCACTGGCGGATGTCGTCCGCAGTCGCAAGGCCGATGCGCAGCTCGTCGAAGAAGTTGACGTCGAGCACGTTATATCCCTCGTGTCGTGTCTGATCTGTAGCTAGCCCTCGGCGGGGTTGGGGGCCGGCCGACTCGCGTCGGGATCAAGCCTGACCGCCCAGAGCGAACCGGACGGCCCCCAACCTCCCCAGTCACACCTCTTCGACCGAGCTCGGCTCACGCCGGGACAGGTCGATGCCGAGTTCCTCCGCGGCGCGGAACACCTCGTCGTCGGTCTCGCGCATCTCCAGGGCCACGCCGTCGCTGGAGAGCACCTCAACGTTGAGGCACAGCGACTGCAGCTCCTTGAGCAGCACCTTGAACGACTCCGGGATGCCCGGCTCGGGGATGTTCTCGCCCTTGACGATGGCCTCGTAGACCTTGACCCGACCGAGGACGTCGTCGGACTTGATCGTCAACAGCTCCTGCAGGGCGTACGCGGCACCGTAGGCCTGCATCGCCCAGCACTCCATCTCACCGAAGCGCTGGCCACCGAACTGCGCCTTACCACCCAGCGGCTGCTGAGTGATCATCGAGTACGGACCGGTCGACCGGGCGTGGATCTTGTCGTCGACCAGGTGGTTGAGCTTCAGGATGTAGATGTAGCCGACCGCGATCGGGTCGGGCAGCGGCTCGCCGGAGCGACCGTCGTACAGCTGCGCCTTGCCGGTGGCCCCGATCAGCTGCTTGCCGTCCCGGTTGGGCAGGGTCGAGGCGAGCAGACCGGAGATCTCCTCCTCGCGGGCACCGTCGAAGACCGGAGTGGCCACGTTGGTGTCCGGCTCCGAGGTGTCCGCGCCGATGCTCTGCAGCTGACGCTTCCACTCGGCGTCGTCGCCCTCGACCTTCCAACCGGTCTTGGCCACCCAGCCCAGGTGGGTCTCCAGCACCTGACCGATGTTCATCCGGCTGGGCACACCCAGCGGGTTGAGCACGATGTCGACCGGGGTGCCGTCCTCCAGGAACGGCATGTCCTCGACCGGCAGGATCTTGGAGATGACGCCCTTGTTGCCGTGCCGGCCGGCGAGCTTGTCACCGTCCTGGATCTTCCGCTTCTGGGCGACATAGACCCGGACCAGCTCGTTGACGCCCGGCGGCAACTCGTCGCCGTCCTCGCGGGAGAAGGTACGCACACCGATGACCGTGCCGGTCTCGCCGTGCGGCACCTTCAGCGAGGTGTCCCGGACCTCACGCGCCTTCTCACCGAAGATCGCGCGGAGCAGCCGCTCCTCCGGGGTCAGCTCGGTCTCACCCTTGGGGGTGACCTTGCCGACCAGGATGTCGCCGGGGACGACCTCGGCACCGATCCGGATGATCCCGCGCTCGTCGAGGTCGGCGAGCATCTCCTCGCTGACGTTCGGGATGTCGCGGGTGATCTCCTCCGGGCCGAGCTTGGTGTCCCGGGCGTCGACCTCGTGCTCCTCGATGTGGATCGAGGTGAGCACGTCCTGCTGCACGAGGCGCTGCGACAGGATGATCGCGTCCTCGTAGTTGTGGCCCTCCCAGCACATGAACGCCACCAGCAGGTTGCGCCCGAGCGCCATCTCGCCCTCGTCGGTGCACGGACCGTCGGCGATGACCTGGCCGGCCTCGACCCGGTCGCCCTCGAAGACCACCGGCTTCTGGTTGACGCAGGAGCCGGCGTTGGAGCGGCGGAACTTGTGCAGCAGGTAGGTCCGGCGGTGGCCGTCGTCCTGGTGGACGGTGATGTAGTCGGCGCAGAGGTCCTCGACCACCCCGCCGACCTCGGCCACGACCACGTCACCGGCGTCGACGGCGGCGCGGTACTCCATGCCGGTGCCGACGAGCGGGGACTCGGCCTTGACCAGCGGCACCGCCTGGCGCTGCATGTTCGCGCCCATCAGGGCCCGGTTGGCGTCGTCGTGCTCCAGGAACGGGATCATCGCGGTCGCGACCGAGGTCATCTGCCGCGGCGACACGTCCATGTAGTCCACGGCCGCCGGTGCGACGTCCTCGGTCTCGCCGCCCTTACGACGGACCAGGACCCGATCCTCGGCGAAGGTGCCGTCGGCCCGCAGCGGCGCGTTGGCCTGCGCCTTGACGAACCGATCCTCCTCGTCCGCGGTCAGGTAGTCGATCTGGTCGGTGACCCGACCGTCGACGACCTTCCGGTACGGCGTCTCGATGAAGCCGAACGGGTTGACCCGGGCGAAGGTGGACAGGGCGCCGATCAGGCCGATGTTCGGGCCTTCCGGCGTCTCGATCGGGCACATCCGGCCGTAGTGGGACGGGTGCACGTCGCGGACCTCGAAGCCGGCCCGCTCCCGGGACAGACCACCCGGGCCGAGCGCGCTCAGCCGGCGCCGGTGGGTCAGGCCCGCCAGCGGGTTGGTCTGGTCCATGAACTGGGACAGCTGCGAGGTGCCGAAGAACTCCCGGATCGCGGCCACCACCGGGCGGATGTTGATCAGGGTCTGCGGCGTGATCGCCTCGACATCCTGAGTCGTCATCCGCTCGCGGACGACCCGCTCCATCCGGGACAGGCCGACCCGAACCTGGTTCTGGATCAGCTCGCCCACGGTACGCAGCCGCCGGTTGCCGAAGTGGTCGATGTCGTCGGCCTCGTAGCCCTCCTCACCGGCGTGCAGCCGGCAGAGGTACTCCACGGTGGCGACGATGTCGTCCTCGGTCAGAGTGCCGGTGGTGATCGGCACGTTCACTTCGAGCTTCTTGTTGAACTTGTACCGACCGACCTTGGCTACGTCGTACCGCTTCGGGTTGAAGAAGAGGTTGTCGAGCAGGGTCTGGGCGTTCTCGCGGGTCGGCGGCTCGCCAGGGCGCAACTTCCGGTAGATGTCGAGTAGCGCCTCGTCCTGGCCGGCGATGTGGTCCTTCTCGAGCGTGGTCATCATCAGCTCGGACCAGCCGAACTTCTCACGGATCCGCTCGGCCGACCATCCGACGGCCTTGAGCAGCACCGTGACGGCCTGCCGACGCTTGCGGTCGATGCGGACACCGACCGTGTCGCGCTTGTCGATGTCGAACTCCAGCCAGGCACCCCGACTCGGGATGACCTTGACGCTGGAAAGATCGCGGTCGGAGGTCTTGTCCGGTTGCTTGTCGAAGTAGACGCCCGGCGAACGGACGAGCTGGCTGACCACCACCCGCTCGGTGCCGTTGATGATGAAGGTGCCCTTCGGCGTCATCATCGGGAAGTCACCCATGAACACCGTCTGGCTCTTGATCTCGCCGGTGGTGTTGTTGGTGAACTCTGCGGTCACGAACAGTGGCGCGCAGTAGGTGAGGTCCTTCTCCTTGCACTCCTCGATCGAGGCCTTGACCTCGTCGAAGCGCGGAGCCGAGAAGGAAAGCGACATGGTGCCGGAAAAGTCCTCAATGGGACTGATCTCGTCGAGAATTTCCGCGAGACCCGAGCGTGCGTGCGGGTCGTCCGCCGACCGGCCCTGCCAAGCCTCGTTGCCGACGAGCCAGTCGAAGGACTCGTTCTGAATGGCAAGAAGGTTGGGGACCTCGAGGTGTTCGGTGATCCGGCCGAAGGAAACTCGGCGGGGAGCGAATGCGCTCGACGTACGACTGGTCTTCGCAGGGCGGGAAGCTGCCAAGATGCGTCCTTCCGAGGACCGGTGCTGCAGAACGGCTGGTACGCGTGCACTCCAATGACCCCACCAGAAAATATCCATAACCGGACATTTCCGAGCAGGGGTCAAGTCGGAAGGCAGCGCAAACTAGCAGTGTAGCCGAGAGGCTAACCGCTGTCCAGCCCATCCCGCAGGACGTCGCGGAACTGGTCTCGGGACCCTGGATCGGGTCGTACCGGACCGCTCGGAACGCAACGTTCCCGCCGGGCCGCTCAGGTGCCTGCGGCAGTTGGTGCTGCCGCTGATCTACCCACGCGGTGGCCGTCGCAAGCGCGGAAGGTCTTGCTATGTCAGCGTGCCTGTCAGCCCATGGTCGCGTCAAGGGCCGAGATTGCCATCCGCTGCTCTTTCCCACCGAAGGGCCGGCCCTCCGCAGGGGTCATCAGATCCCCACGGCCTGCTCATGCCCGCTGCGCCTTGCGTCCACCAGCACGGCGGGCGGCAATCCGTCAGATCGGATCGCCGCCCGCCGCGACATGGTGTGCCCCGGCTCACGTGAGTCGGGACGGCCAGGTGGTGCTCAGGTCACTTGAGGGTGACCTTGGCGCCCTCACCCTCCAGCTTGGCCTTGGCCTTGTCCGCGGTCTCCTTGTTGACCTTCTCCAGGACGGCCTTGGGGGCCGCCTCGACCAGGTCCTTGGCCTCCTTGAGGCCCAGGCCGGTCAGCTCACGCACGACCTTGATGACCTGGATCTTCTTGCCACCGTCGGCGTCGAGGACGACGTCGAACTCGTCCTTCTCCGGCTCGGCCTCGGCTGCGGCGGCGGCCGGGGCACCCGCCGCGATGGCGACCGGGGCGGCGGCGGTGACCTCGAAGGTCTCCTCGAACTGCTTCACGAACTCGGAGAGCTCGATCAGCGTCATCTCCTTGAACGCGCCGAGCAGCTCTTCGGTGCTGAGCTTCGCCATGTCTGGCGTCCTTTCCTAAAGGTTTAACTAAGAACGTGGGTGCGCCGTACGGCCTCAGGCCGCCTCGGCGTCTTCCTTCTCGCGCTTGTCCTGAAGGGCAGCCGCCAGACGGGCGGTCTTCGACAACGGGGCCTGGAACAGGGCCGCAGCCTTGCTCAGGTTGCCCTTCATCGCGCCGGCCAGCTTGGCCAGCAGCACCTCACGGGACTCCAGGTCGGCGAGCTTCGTGACCTCGGCCGCGGAAATGGCCTTGCCCTCGAAGACACCGCCCTTGATGACGAGCTTCGGGTTGGCCTTCGCGAAGTCGCGAAGCCCCTTCGCCGCCTCGACGACGTCGCCCGAAACGAAAGTCAGCGCGGTAGGACCGGTGAACAGCTCATCGAGGCCGGAGATGCCCGCGTCCGCCGCGGCACGCTTGGCCAGCGTGTTCTTGGCGACCGTGTAGCTGGTCTCCTGACCGAGCGAGCGCCGCAGCTGGGTGAGCTGGGAAACCGTCAGTCCGCGGTACTCGGTCAGCACGGTGGCACCCGCGCTGCGGAAGCTCTCGGTCAGCTCAGCAACAGCCGTGGCCTTGTCGGCCCGGATCGGCTTGTCCGCCATGTCCCTCCTCTCTCGTTACTCGAGGCTGGTCGCCAGCGCAGGCGGTCGCCTACGACTGGAGCGAGGGCATCGCGACAACAGAAAAGCCCCGGCGCAGGGCGCACGGGGCGAGACGGGCAACGCTCACCGCAGTCGGCGGACCACGGGATGCTGCCAATGTTCGCTTACCGCCCTGCGCGGGTCGCCCGTCTTCGCGGAACCTTCGACCGTGCCGGGGCACGGTGACCAGCGGTCTCTGGGTGGAACTTCACGCACGACAGAATCGTGCGACGTCAACAGGCTACGCGACCCCACCCGTACTCGCCAAATCGCCTCCCACCCTCGCCCCGCCGGCTTCGCTGGTGCCCGCCCGTATCGCCGAAACTGCGGGGTACGCCACGACTGGACACCGCCGTTTCGGCGATACGGAGTCGATCAGCACGCTGACCGCCACCGCCGTGCGCCTGCGACGACGGAAGGGCCCCGCCACGTACACGTGACAGGGCCCTTCCGGTGCGTCGTGCTCAGCTGTCGGCCGAGCCTTCCTGCAGGTTCTTCACCACGTTCGGGTCGACCGGGACACCCGGGCCCATGGTGGTGGTCAGGGTGACCTTCTTGAGGTACTTGCCCTTGGCCGCGGACGGCTTGGCCCGCAGCACCTCGTCGAGCACCGCAGCGTAGTTGTCCACCAGCTGGGCCTCGGTGAAGGAGGCCTTGCCGATGATCAGGTGCAGGTTCGAGTGCTTGTCCACCCGGAAGGTGATCTTGCCGCCCTTGATGTCGGCCACCGCCTTGGTGACGTCCATGGTCACCGTGCCGGTCTTCGGGTTCGGCATCAGACCGCGCGGGCCCAGGATCCGCGCGATCCGGCCGATCTTGGCCATCTGGTCCGGGGTGGCGATGGCCGCGTCGAAGTCCAGCCAACCACCCTGGATGCGAGCGACCAGCTCGTCGGTGCCCACCTCGTCGGCACCGGCGGCGACGGCCTCCTCGGCCTTCGCGCCGGCGGCGAACACGATCACGCGGGCGGTCTTACCGGTGCCGTGCGGCAGGTTGACCGTGCCGCGGACCATCTGGTCCGCCTTGCGGGGGTCGACGCCGAGGCGCATGGCGACCTCGACCGTGGCGTCGAACTTGACGTTGGTGGTCTCCTTGGCCAGCTTCACGGCCTCGGCGGGGGTGTAGAACTTGGACCGGTCGATGACCTCGGCGGCCTTGCGGTAGCTCTTGCTGCGCTGCATGTTCTGTCTACTCCTGTGGTCTCTGGCGGGCCGCGATGCTCGCGCGCCCTCCCACGATCCGTACGGGTCGGTGGTGGCCGAGGTCAGTCGGTGACGTTGAGGCCCATCGACCGGGCGGTGCCGGCGATGATCTTCTCAGCCTGGTCGAGGTCGTTGGCGTTGAGGTCAGCCATCTTCTTCTCGGCGATCTCCCGCACCTGGGCGCGGGACACCGAGCCGACCTTCTCCTTGTGCGGGACGCCCGAGCCCTTCTGCACACCGGCGGCCTTGATCAGCAGCCGGGCGGCGGGCGGGGTCTTCAGCACGAAGGTGAAGGACCGGTCCTCGTACACGCTGATCTCGGCGGGGACGATATCGCCCCGCTGCGACTCGGTCTGCGCGTTGTACGACTTGCAGAACTCCATGATGTTCACGCCGTGCTGACCGAGCGCGGGACCGACCGGCGGCGCCGGAGTGGCCTGGCCCGCCGGCAGCTGAAGCGTGAAAGTCTTGACGAGCTTCTTCTTCGGAGGCATGTCTCTTCCTGGGGCTTGGAACTGGGAATGGTTCGCACCGACACCACCACCGGGCGCGCACGGTCAGCGCGGGAAGGCAGCGGCGACGTTCTAGGGTAGCGCAGACGGGTGGCGGCTCACCCACGGAGGTTGCCCGGCGGGCGAAACAGACAGACAACGACCGCTGGCGACGGCCCGGTAGCCATCGCCAGCGGTCGTTGAATCAGATCTTCGCGACCTGGTTGAAGTTCAGCTCCACCGGCGTCTCACGGCCGAAGATCGACACCAGCACCTTGAGCTTCTGCTGGTCGGCGTTGATCTCGCTGATGGTGGCCGGCAAGGAGGCGAAGGCACCGTCGGTGACCGTGACCGAGTCGCCGACCTCGAAGTCGAGGACCCTGATCTCCGGCTTGGCCTTCTTCTGCTCGGTCTCCACCGCCGGGGCCAGCCACTTCAGCACCTCGTCGAGGCTCAGCGGCGCCGGGCGGTCGGCCCGGTCCGTGGCCCCCACGAAGCCGGTGACCCCGGGGGTGTTGCGTACGCAGGAGTACGACTCGGCCGTCAACTCCATCCGGACCAGGATGTAGCCGGGGAAGACCTTGGCCTGCACCTGGGACCGCTTGCCGTTCTTGACCTCGACCTCTTCCCGGGTCGGCACCTCGACCTGGTAGATGTAGTCCTCCATGTCGAGGGAGGTGATCCGGGTTTCGAGGTTGGTCTTGACCTTGTTCTCGTAACCGGCGTACGAGTGCACCACGTACCAGTCGCCGGGCGCGTAGCGCAGCTTCTGGCGCAGTTCGGCGACCGGGTCGTAGTCCTCCTCGGGCGCGGGCTCGGTCATCGCGAACTCCGGCTCGTTGGCGGCCTCGACCGACTCGTCGCCAGCCGCCGTCGCCACCGTGGACTGCTCGTCCGGGGTCTCGGCGGTCTCGTCGTACTCAGGCACGCTCGCTCACTTCCGTCACTATCGGCACAGTCAGCCGGTCAGCTGGGGTTGCCGAAGACCCACAGCACGCCCTTCGCGAAAGCGAAGTCAAGGAGGGCCACGATCGCCAGCATCATCGACACGAACGCGACTACCACGCCCGTGTAGGTCAGCAACTCCTTGCGGGTCGGCCAGATGACCTTACGCAGTTCCGCCACGACCTCGCGGATGAAACGCGCGATGCGGCCGAACAGGCCCACCTTCTCGCCATCGGCACGCGTCTTCGACCGGCTGTCGGCGGAATCCGCCTTGGCCCGCTCCCGGGTGGCGGTGCCGCCCCGGGTTACCGGCTCGTCCGCGTCGGTGGCGTCGTCGTCGGCGCCGTCACTGACGACCTCGTCGTTCAGGCGGTCGTCGTCGGCGTCCTCGCCGCGCCGCTTGTTGTCGGCCACTTCGCCCTCCGTCGCGGGATATCGGGGTCGTACGCGGTTCGCGTACGCGGCGTCTGGTCACGCCAGCCGGACCCAACCGTCCCGGGACGGGCCGCGGCCGGCGGATCAGCCGGAAGGCCCCGATGCCTCGGAACCTCCCCGCCGATGCCACCACCACGGGCCGGACGCCACCTTTCGGTGGCGCGACCCACGGAACGGTCAGGCCTGAGGCGCAGGGGTGACAGGACTTGAACCTGCAGCCTGCGGTTTTGGAGACCGCTGCTCTGCCAATTGAGCTACACCCCTATGTGGCAACGCTCGTCCCACCAGGTCACACGACCAGGCAGAAGTCACTTGCCCCACGGCGGACCAGTGTACGGGTACGAACCCGAGTTTCCCAACCGGTCTGGCCATCGCGCCCTGCGGAGCAGGTCAGCCCGCCGTCCGCACGGTTGCCCGAGCCTGCGACAACACCTTGTCTCCCTGACAGGTCGCGGTGATGTCTAGCCTGGTCAGACCCGCTTCGGTCACCTCGCGGACCACCGCGGTCACCACGATCTCGGTGCCGGCGTCGTCATCGGGAACCACCACCGGGCGGGTGAACCGGACCCCGTAGTCGACGACCGCGTCGGGCGTGCCGGCCCAGGCGGTGACCGCGCGACCGACCAGGGCCATGGTGAACATGCCGTGCGCGATCACCCCGGGCAGGCCGACTCCGGTGGCGAAGCGGTCGCTCCAGTGGATCGGGTTGAAGTCGCCGGAGGCGCCCGCGTAGCGGACCAGGTCCGCCCGGGTCACCCGGAACGTCTGGGTGGGCAGTTCCATCTCAGGCCTCCCCGCGTACGACGAGCTTCATCCAGGCGGTGACCACCGGCTCGCCGGCGGTCGTGTGGACCTCGGTCCGACTGGTCACGAAATCGTGGCCACCCCGGCTGGTGATCTCCTCGATGTTGTTGACACAGACCAGCTCGTCGCCGGCCACCACCGGCCGGGTGTACGCGAACCGCTGATCGCCGTGGAGCACCCGGCTGTAGTCGATGCCCAGCTCCGGGTCCTCGATCATCTGCTGGTTGGCGGCCATGGTGAGCACGATCGGGAAGGTCGGCGGCGCGACCACGTCCGGGTGGCCCAGGGCACGGGCAGCCTCCGGGTCGTGGTGGGCGGGATCGGTGGCGCCGATCGCACGCGCGAACTCACGGATCTTCTCGCGGCCCACCTGATAGGGGGCGGTCGGCGGGTAAGCCCGGCCGATGAAGGAGTGGTCCAGGGACATGCCGCCGAACCTACACGCACAACAAGATCGCCGATCCACCCGGTCGGGGCGGCTTGAGGCCGTGCCGACCGGGTGAACCGGCGATCGTGATGTTCAGGGTGCCGGGCGATGCCCGGCGAGGTTCAGCGCGTCTCGCGGTGAACGGTGTGCCGCCCGTCCCGGGGGCAGAACTTCTTCAGCTCGATGCGGTCCGGGTCGTTACGACGGTTCTTGCGCGTGATGTAGTTGCGCTCCTTGCACTCCACACACGCCAAAGTGATCTTCGGCCGGACATCGGTCGCCTTCGCCACGGCGGAGTGCCTTCCTCGCTAACGGATACAACTACGGCATCAAAGCCTACGCGCCGCCGGGGCGGACACGCAAAGTGGGCGCCTATGGCGCCCATCCCACTGACCACCGGATTCACCCGGCGGCGGAGAGTAGCGGTGGCCGGACTTGAACCGGCGACACAGCGATTATGAGCCGCTTGCTCTACCATCTGAGCTACACCGCCGTGGTGGGCCCAGCCGGACCCTCTGAGCCCCCTTACGGAATCGAACCGTAGACCTTCTCCTTACCATGGAGACGCTCTGCCGACTGAGCTAAGGGGGCCTGCGCGATCACTCCGTGGCCGCGCAGAGGTAAGAGTACACGGCCATGCCGTGCTGGTGAAATCGGATCCCCGGTGTCAGCGTATGCCCAGCTCAGGGCACTGCGCGCAGGCGCGGAAGCTCCCGGTTGGAGATCGAGTCGGGGTCGACCCGGGCACCGAACCAGGCCTCCAACCGCTCGTACGGCAGGGGCCGGCTGAACAGGAACCCCTGCCCGATCTCGCAGCCGATGTCCTGGAGCAACTCCAGGGTCAGCTCGCTCTCCACGCCCTCGGCCACCACGGTCAGCCCGAACTGCTGGGAGAGGGTGACCACCGCGTTGACGATCGCCAGGTCCCCCGGATCGGTCGCCATGCCCTGCACGAAGGAGCGGTCCACCTTGACCTCGTGCACGGGCAGTCGGCGCAGATGGGCCAGCGAGGAACTGCCGGTGCCGAAGTCGTCCACCGACAGCCGTACGCCCAGATCACGCAGCCGACGCAGGCTCGGGATCGGCCGGTCGGTGCCGTCGAGCACCCCGGCCTCCTCGATCTCCAGGGTCAACAACTGCGGTGGTACGTCGTACTCCGCCAGGAGTTCCCGGACCCGCTCGGGGAAATGCTCGTCGTTGAGCGTACGCGCGGACAGGTTGACCGCGACGGCGAGCGCCTGGCCGCCGTGCGCCCAGTCGCGGCTGTGCCGCAGTCCTTCCCGGAGCACGAACTCCGTGAGCCGACCGAGCTGGCCGGTGTGCTCGGCGACCGCGACGAAGTCCGCCGGGGAGACCGTGCCGTGGGTCGGATGCTCCCAGCGGGCCAGGCACTCCACCCCGACCAGCCGGCGGTCCCGCAGGGTCACCTTGGGCTGGTAGTAGATCTCCAGAGCGCCGTTGTCCAGGGCGCTACGCAGGTCTCCGGCCAGCCCCAGGCGGCGCAGCGAACGCGACTCCAGCGCCGGGTTGTACAGCTGCACGCTGCCCGGCACCGACTTCGCGGCACTCGCCGCAACGTCCACCCGTTGCAGCAGGGTGGCCGGGTCGCTGCCGTGATCCGGATGTACGACGACCCCGACGGCGGTGTCCACGTCGAGGGTCAGGGCGTCGAAGACCATCTCGTCGCGGATCTGCTCGCGGACCTGACCGGCGAGTTCCACCGCCGCTTCGGCGCTCTCCAGCCGCAGGGTCACCAGGAACTCGTCGCCACCGGCCCGGCCGACCAGGGCGGCCGACGGCACGCAGCCCCGCAACCGGTTGGCCACCTCGGTCAGGACCTTGTCCCCGGCGGCGTGCCCCAGCGACTCGTTGACCTGACGCAGCCGGTCGACGTCGAACAGCAGCAGCGCGACCACCTCACCGGGGGCCCGGATCCGGACCGCCTCGGCGAGCGCGCCGAGGATCCGGCGCCGGTTCGGCAGTTTGGTGAGCCCGTCGTGGTACGCGTCGTGGCGCAGCCGGTCGACCAGGCGGGAGTTCTCCAGGGCGACCGCGGCGTGGGCGCTGACCGTCTGGAGGACCGGCACGTCCGCCGGACGGAAGGAGTTGACGTCACCGAGGCGGTTCGCCACCTCCAGGGTGCCGATGACCGCCTTGCCCGACCGCAGCGGCACCACGATCACGTCCTTGGCGGCACGTCCCAACGACTCCCGAAGCTTGGGGTCGGCGGCGAAGCGGCTACCCACCGCCACCGTCGCCTGACGGGCAACCGCCGCCTCCCGCAACGCCTGCGGGGTCAGCGCCGAGTCGAGCAGACCGGACTTGCCCTCCTGGGCGGTCAGCAGCACCTCCGGGTGCCGCCCCTGGGCGGGCAGCCACAAGGTGGCGTACTCGGCCTGCATGAGGCCGCGGATGCGAACCAGCAGGGCGTCGATGAGATTGCCGTCCGACCCGCTCTCGGTGATCGCCTTGGTCAGCTCATACATCTCCGTCAGCGTGCGGTGCTGCCGGATGACCTGCGTGTAGGTGTCGTAGACGAGGGCGAACGCCACCGCCAGACCGGCGAAGAGGAGAAGCGCCCACGGCGTGGTCTCCAGGCCGATGATGATCAGGATGCCGATGGAGAGGTTGATCGCCACGGTCAGCGACATCGGTGGGACAGCCCGGATCAGCTCCCGGCCGGACTGCCACCCCTGCACGACGGAGATCACCGCGACCACGGCGACGAACCCGACGAGGGCGTGGGTGCCGATCGCCGCGAGCAGCAGCCCCCAGGTCGCCGGCCCGGCATTCTCCGGGGTCGGCAGAACGGTGTAGACCGTCGTGGCCAGGGCGGTCGCCGCCGCCGCCAGGGCCACATTGAACCAGAGCTTCGGCGGCAGCAGCTTGCGGCGCCACTGCACCACGAGAGTGGCCACGGTGTACGCCAGCACCACCGACAGCGGTGGCAGCACGTACAGCGCGACGACGAGCGGAATCTCGGTGAAGGTGGTGCCCAGCGCCTGCCTGCGTACCACCACGTTGATGGTGGGAATCGCGGCAACGATCATCGCCGCCGTGAGCAGCAGCGTGAGCAGCCAGTCACCGAGTGCGGGCCGAGCGGTCAGGCCCAGCAGAAGTGAGAAGAGGACCGCACAGAGCGCGAGCGGAGCCGTGATAAGCCAGGCCCGCTCGGTCCGTCCACGAGAAGAGCCAGACTTAGGCGACGTCATGGCTCTCCTCGCGACGTGGGGTGCTCGAGGTGGCGAGCCCGGTCAGGACGGGGAGCGCGTCAGCGCACCTGCGAACCCAACGTCGGCATCTGCCATTCGATGCCGTGGGTCCGAACCTCGAACTCGCTGGCGACACCGGCCGCGACCACCAGACCGGAGACAAGCAGAAGGGAGCCGAGTAGCCGGCCCAGACGGTGAGCAGACATGAGCGCTCCTGGCGGGGTGACGGATGTGCGTAACGGGGCTATCCGATGGTGCCACAGCCAGCCGGGCGGTGGAAAGTTCACAAACCCGATGTCGGTCGGGTTGTCGCCCGACTCTGCCCATACGTTCCCCGTCGCACCACTTTCGACCAGGTCAGGGGCGCCACGGCCACCGCCTGCCGGAAGAACACACCAACCGCGCATACGTTACTTAGGCGGCTTAGCGGGTCTAGCGGACCCACCTTCCGGCCAATGATTTCTTATCGATAGTGCTCTATAACATCATTACGGACGTCCAGTCAATACACCCGACGACCGTCTCCCCCTCCCGGCCGCCGCCCGCCCCGACGTCCCAACGCCCACTACCGACAGCCAGCCTCAGCCGACCACGACCAGAGTAGGCGTGACGAACCAGTTCAGTCACCCCCATGAATGGATGATTCAACCGCTCAGTCAGGAAATACACTGCTGAGGCGGCCGTGAAGATGTGCTGACACCCCGCAGAAGCCCTCGCCCACTTCTCTGGTCCGTCGCCACCAACAGCCAGTGGCCGGCACAGCCAGTCTGCGGTTGCCACCGCCACCACCATCGCCACTGCCGCTGGGCTGCGGAACAGCCCCCGACCGAGGAGGAAGGGCATCAGCAGCAAACGGGGCAGTCGTCGCTCCAAGGGGGCGGGCGTGGGCCAGCGGGCACCTGTCGACAGCGACCACATCGGACCGTGCCGCACCAGCGAGTGCGGGACAGGTGGTACGGCGAGCTGGCGACCGAACCGAACAAGGCGTACCTGCTGCGCAGAGGCTGTAAGGGTGACATCCACTCCCGCCTCTCCCAGGCCCTGGCGCGTGCCTCACATGTAGTCCCACCACATGCTTGACGAATCCGTCACAGGACATGCTTGACCGTTGATCTAGGTTCATCGTGCCGACGTCGCGGAGTCGGTAGGCTCTGGCCGCCGACTGTGCGGGCTGTGCCGCGAGGGCGGGAGGGGCATGGGTCACGTGGAACAAGCTGCGCATGACCATGAGTTGTGGGAGTCGGTGGCCTCGGCGGCTCGCGACAGGGTCGGGCAGCGGCAAGCAGCGATGGTCTCCGACCACGGGCTCAGCGGCGATGTGCAGTACCACTGGTCGATGGACGACGCCACCATCTCCTGGTCGCGCGGCGGCCGGGACTTCCTCCACGGCCGGATCACGGTGATCGGCAGCCTGGACCACGTCCAACAGACGTGGTTGTGGTCCTGGGCCAACGACTCATTCCCACCGGCGGTGCTCGGTGACATCACCGACGTTCGCCGCTACGGCGAAGAGCGCGCCTTCCCCTTGTTGATGTCGCGGAGCTTCCGTGCCGAGCAGAGGCCGGTGGCCCAGGCCAGGATCGTCGCTGCCGACGTGCTGGCTGCCGAGGGTCTGTGGTTCGAGCCCGGCGACGAACTGGACCTGCATTTCGCCATTCACGATCTACGCCGTGTCTGAGGGGCGACCGCAGCAAAGGCGGATAGCGTTCAGGAAGAAACCGTTACCGATGTCCGGTAGGTCGACGGCACCGACCGTTGCGTACAGGTCTACGAAATCGGCGGGGATGGCGGGACGGACAGCAGCGATCGTGTCCGGTCGCCGACGAAGTTCTCACCCGGCGTGTACCCGTAACGGTCTTCGAAGTCGAGCACCGCGTTCCGCAGACCCTCGCGCCATGTCTCTAGCCTGCCGGAATCCACCCACGCCCAACGCCGGCGCTCACCGCAGCATGTCTGCACTACCAGTCTGCGGATCCACCGCGATCGACAGCGTGCGAAGCGCGTAGGGGTCGGTCATGTCTCGGCGAGCGAAATCGAAGACAATGACAGTCTCGGCCCCGAGGCACTGGCGTGCCGTCCCCGGACGGCACAAGGACAAAGCGGCGACACGCATGCGACACAGCCAGTGAGACCGAGGGACCCTAGATAGGACCCGGTGAGGCCAACGAGATGGGCCCCCGATCAGCATCTCTGCTGTTCGAGGGCCCATCTCTACACCTGGTGGCGGGTAGAGGATTCGAACCTCTGTAGCTTTCGCGACGGATTTACAGTCCGCTCCCATTGGCCGCTCGGGCAACCCGCCAGGGCACACCTCCGCACCGTGGTGCGGCGGCGGAAGCAAGGATAGCGGTTCCTACTGGCTTCGCCGCAACCGGGTACCGTCAGGGGGTCGCGCCCCTGGTCATCCAGGGGCAAACGATCACAAACAGCCGGACAGCAGGAGTATGAGCATGGCAGCGAACCCGTCGTTCGACATCGTCAGCAAGGTTGACCGTCAGGAGGTCGACAACGCCCTTCGCCAGGCAGAGAAGGAGCTTGCGACGCGGTTCGACTTCCGGGGGACGGGTGCGGAGATCTCCTGGTCGGGCGAGGAGGCGATCAGCCTCCAGGCGGAGACCGAGGAGCGGGTGCGGGCCGCGCTGGAGGTCTTCAAGGAGAAGCTGATCAAGCGGAACATCTCGCTGAAGTCGCTGGATGCCGGCGATCCTCGTTCGTCGGGCAAGATCTTCAAGATCGACGCTAAGGTGGTGCAGGGCATCGACCAGGAGAAGGCCAAGGCGATCAGCAAGAAGATCCGCGACGAGGGGCCGAAGGGCGTACAGGCGCAGATCCAGGGCGACCAGCTGCGGGTGACAGGCAAGAAGAAGGACGACCTCCAGGCCGTCATCACCCTGCTCAAGGCGGAGGACTTCGGCGTCGCCCTCCAGTTCACCAACTACCGGTAAGCGTGACCCGGCCGTCCGTGGAACTGCGTCCCAGGCAGACGGCGTTGCCGAACGACTGTCGTCGGCACTGCTGCTCATGACCACCGGCGCCGGCCTGGTTCCGTCTGAACTGTCGGTGGTCATGGGCAGATCACGCCGAGGGTGCGGGCGAGCTGGTTGATCGTCATCGGGCCGTCCGGGTCGCGAGCGACTCGAGACGACCGGCGACAGGCCGGGATGTGGGGGGAGGCACCCCCCATCATTCCCGCCCGCCCGAGTTCGGTTGGTGCAGGGTGCGGCGTGGGCGCGCCGTATCGCCGAAACGGCGGGGTGCGCGGCGGTGGGAAACCGCCACTACGGCGTAACGGAGTCGATCACCGCGCTTCGGTCGACCGCCGGCCCGATCGGGGTCGCTTCTGGGCGACCCCGGGCGTTGGGCAGCGGCGCAGGTCAGCGATTGAAGATCAGTAGGAGCACGATGGTGCCGATGGCGCTGACCACGAGCGAGCCCAGGCAGCCGAGGCGGTTCGAGAAGAAGGCGAACATGCCTCGGTGATACCCGCCGGCGGCCCGGTCAGACCGGGGCGGGGGTTTCCACCCGTACGGTGGCGGCTTCTGCTCGGGCGATGGGGCCGGCGGGCAGGGCGGCGAGGGCGGCCCCGGCGGCGACCGCCGCACCGGCGAACAGGAAGGCCCAGGGCACTCCACCGGCGTGGTCGATGATCAGGCCGGCCACCGCGCCACCGACGGCGCTGGCTCCGACGGACATGGTGACCACCCAGGTGTACGCCTCGTTCAGCATGCCGGCCGGTGAGATCCGCCCGACCAGGGTGTTCTCCAGGGTCAGGGCCGGCGCGATGGTGGCCCCGCCGACGATCAGGGCGGCGCCGAGGGCCAAGGGGGTGGGCATGACGGCGAAGACGACGAAGCTGCCCGCCACCGCCGCCAGTAGCCAGGCGAACTGTCGGGTCATGTTGCGGGCCGGGCGGCGGATCCCGAACCAGAAGCCGCCGACCGCGCTGCCGATGCCCCAGACGGCCAGGAGTATCCCGGCCAGGCTGTCCGGGTCGTCGGGGGTGTAGCGGGTGGCGAAGGCGGGCACGGTCACCCCGGCCGCGCCGAAGGCGATGCCGAGGCTGGCCACGCAGAGCAGCAGGGCCGGGAATCCGCCGACCCGCAGTGGGCCCAGTCCTCGGGTGCGGTGGTCCCGGGAGTGCGGCTGCCAGCCACGCATGGTCTGTCCCAGCGCCACGGCCACGGTGCCGAACAGGGTCACCACGGCCGCGCCGATCAGGGCGGCACCGGCGTCGGCGAACAGGACGAAGCCGGCGACCAGCAGTGGGCCGAGCACGAAGACGACTTCGAACAGGGTGGTCTCCGCGGCCAGGGCGGTGTTGCGCAGGTGGTACCGGCCGGAGGCCACGCTGGTCAGGTCGTTCCAGGCGCCTCGGATCGCGGCGGTCAGCGGCGGGTAGGTGGCGCCGGCCACGGAGGCGGCCACCAGGACCAGGGCGAAGGGGGTTTGCTCGGAGCGGGCCGACCAGAGCAGGCCGATCAGGGCCAGGGGGTGGGCGATCGCGGTGCCGATCAGTACCGGGGTGGGGCCGATGCGGTCGGCGATGCGCCCGGCCACCGGGCTGAGGGCGGCACCGGCCAGGGCGTAGCAGCCGCCGGCCAGGGCGGCCAGCGAGTAGCGGCCGGTGACCTCCTCGATGACCAGCAGCAGGGCCAGCGGGGTCATGCCGATCCCGAGTCGCCCGATGATGCCGGTGATCAACAGGGTCGGCGCCCCGGGAAGGTGCCAAACACCCAGGTAACGGCGCAGACCAGCCACCGAGGACCTCCACAAGTGTAATGAGTGAGAGCGGGTTGAACCCTAACGCTGCCCGGGTGACCAGCAACCGGACAGGGTGCCGCCCGCGCCGGGTCTACCGGGCGCGGGCGGCGAGAGGTTAGCGCAGGTCAGCGCTGGTAGCGGACCGGGCCCATGTTGCGGGCCATCTGCTCCAGTCGGGCGACCCGCTGCTCCATCGGCGGGTGGGTGGCGAACATCGCCGCGACTCCGCCGCCCTTGAAGGGGTTGGCGATCATCAGGTGGGCGGTGCTGGTGAGCTGCCCCTCGGCCGGCAGGGGCCGACGCTGGGCCCCCATATGGATCTTCCGCAGCGCGCTGGCCAGGGCCAACGGGTCACCGGTGAGTTCGGCGCCGGAGGCGTCCGCCTGGAACTCCCGGCTGCGGCTGATCGCCAACTGGATGATGCTCGCCGCGATCGGGCCCAGGATGATGGTGAGCAGCAGCACGATCGGGTTCGGGCCGTCCTCGTCGTTGCCCCCGAGCGGGATGAACAGGGCGAGGTTGGCCACCATGGTGATGATGCCGGCCAGGCCGGCGGCCACGCTGGAGATCAGGATGTCCCGGTTGTAGACGTGTGACAGCTCGTGGCCGATGACGCCCCGCAACTCCCGGTAGTCGAGCAGTTGGACGATTCCCTGCGTCACGCAGACCGCCGCGTTCTGCGGGTTACGGCCGGTGGCGAACGCGTTGGGCTGGGCGGTCGGGCTGAGGTAGAGGCGAGGCATCGGCTGCCGCGCCTCGGCCGCCAACTCCCGCACCATGTGGTACAGCTCGGGGAACTGTGCCTCGCTGACCGGTTGCGCCCGCATCGAGCGCAGCGCCAGCTTGTCGGAGTAGAAGTAGGTGACGCCGTTCATCACCAGCGAGATGACGACGGCGATGACCAGGCCGCCACTGCCGCCGAACCAGTAGCCCACCGCCAGGATCAGCGAGGTGAGCAGGCCGAGCAGCGCGGCGGTCTTCAGACGGTTGTGGTGCACGATCACTCCTTCGGTGCACGGATGCCTGGATCCGCTGACCGGTACAACAACCCGGTACCCGTCAACCATCCGTCTCATGACTGAGAGTTACCTGAATGACAGTCATGTTCGGGAATGAAACGGCAGGTCGGAGCGGGTTCAGCTCCCGGTGAGATCGAGCACCAGTTGCGGTGCGAAGCCGACGAGCACGGCCAGGGCGGTCGCCACGCCCAGGGCGGCGGCCACCATCCGGGCCGGTCGCACGGCCACGGCGGGGGTGCCGTCGGCCGGGGCGTACAGCAGGGCGGCGAAGCGCAGGTAGTAGGCCAGGCCGATGACGGCGTTCAGGGCCACCAGCAGGGCCAGCCAGGCCGCCTCCCCGCCCAGCAGCGACCGCACCACGGTCACCTTGGCGAACAGTCCGGCCAGCCCGGGCGGCAGACCGGCCAGCCCGATCAGGGCGAAGGCCAGGCCCGTACCGACCCAGGGATGCCGCCGGGCCGCGCCGCGCAGGTCGTCCAGGTGCCCGCCGTCCGCCCCGGCCGGGCGCAGGGCCACCACCCCGGCGAAGGCGGCCAGTTCCAGAAGCACGAAGAAGACGGCGTACGCCAGGGCGGCGGCGTACGCGGCGGAGCGGGCGTCGACATCGGCCAGGGCCAGGGCACCGAGGGGAGCCAGGATGTAGCCCGCCTGGGCCACCGAGGACCAGGCCAGCAGCCGCACGGTACGCCGCTGGCGCAGGGCCACCAGGTTGCCCACGGTCATGGTCAGCGCGGCGACCAGGGCCAGCACCGGCCCGGCGACGCTGGGCGGCAGGGCGTGCTGCACCACGGCCAGCAGGGCGACCAGCCCACCGAGCTTCGAGGCGGTCGACAGGTACGCGGCCACCGGCAGCGGGGCCCCGTCGTAGGTGGCCGGGGCCCAGGCGTGGAACGGCACCGCAGCCACCTTGAACGCCAGCCCGGCCAGCACCAGGACCACCGCGACCGTGGTCAGCGGCAGGTCCAGCAGCTCCGAGCGGTCGGCCAGGATCACCCCCAGCCGTTCCAGGTGCAGGCTGCCGGTGACCGCGTAGAGCAGTGCCGCACCGAGCAGGGTGAGCGTGGTGGCCACCACGCTGACCACGAAGAAGGTCACCGCCGCCTCGGCACTGGCCAGGCTCCCCCGACGCAGCCCGACCAGGACGTACAGCGGCAGGGTCAGGGCTTCCACGGCCACGATCAGGGTGATCAGGTCGCCGGCCGCACCGAGCACCACGCCACCGGTCATCGAACAGGCGAGCAGGAAGCAGAACTCCCCCACCGGGGTCACCCCGTCGCGCAGCAGCGGCCCGGACAGCGCCAACACGCCGAGGGCCAGCAGGGCCACCAGCCCGGCCACCAGCGCGGCCCGCCCCCCGAAGACGTACGAGCAGTCGGCCCCGACGCAGAAGGTACGGCGTTCGCCGCCTGCCCCGACCGCGACGGCCGCGACGATGGTGGCCAGTGCTCCGGTGGCCGTCGCCACGATCGTCGCCGCCCGGCGGGCCAGCACCAGGTCGACCAGCAACGCCAGCACGGCCGTCCCGGCCGCCAGGTACGCCGGCAGCAGCGCCACACTGTCGACGCTCTGCACCCTGCTCACGGCTGCCTCCCGTCGGCCCGGTCGCGGGTCGTCGTCATCGCAGGACCTCCACCAGGGCGGTCACCGGTGCCTCGGCGACACCCAGCACCAGGGTCGGTGCCAACCCGACGGCCAGGGCCAGCAGCACCAGCGGTGTCCAGGCGGCCAGCTCGGCCCCGGCCAGCCCTGGTTTCAGCCCGGCCACCGCGGGCGTCGCAGGGCCGTGGGTGACCTGCCGTAGCAACCGCAGCAGGTACGCCGCCGTCAGCGCACCACCGAAGGCGGCCAGCACCGCCAGGGTGATCCACAGCGGGCCGCCCACCTCGACGGCGGCGACCACGGCGAACGCCTCTCCCCAGAACCCGGCCAGGCCGGGCAGCCCCAGCGAGGCGACCGCCGCGAAGGCCAGCAGCCCGGACAGCCGGGGGGCGGTCTCCCGCAACCCGGACAGTTCGCTCAGCGCCCCGGTGTGGGTCCGGTCCTTGATCGCTCCGGCCAGGAAGAACAGCAGTCCGGTGATGATGCCGTGCGCGACATTGCCGATCAGCGCCGCCTGGATGCCGGTGGCGGTCAGGGTGGCGATGCCGAGCAGCACGAACCCCATGTGCCCCACGCTGGAGTACGCGATGAGCCGCTTCAGCTCGGTCTGCGCCAGACACACCAGCGACCCGATCAGGATGGCCGCGACGGCCAGGACCCCCAGCACCGGTGCCGCCCAGCGGGCCCCTTCCGGGGCCACCCCGACGGCCACCCGGATCAGGCCGTAGGTGCCCATCTTGAGCAGCACCCCGGCGAGCAGCACACTGCCGACCGTGGGGGCCTGGGTGTGCGCGTCCGGCAGCCAGGAATGCAGCGGCCAGAGCGGACTCTTCACCGCGAAGGCCACCGCCAGCAGGGTGAAGGCGGCCAACTGGGTGCCCCGGGACAGCCCGGTGCCCCCGGTCAGCGCGACCATGTCGGCGGTACCGGCGGCGGCCACCACCACGTAGACCCCGACCAGCAGCAGCACCGAACCGAACAGGGTGTAGAGGGCGAACTTGCGGGCCGCCCGACGCCGCGCCGCCACCGCCGCCGGGTCGGTGCCGTCGCCACCCCAGCCGACGATGATCGCGTACATCGGCAGCAGGACTACCTCGAAGAAGAGGAAGAACAGCACCAGGTCCAGGGCCAGGAAGGTGCCCAGGATGCCGACCTCGACCACCAGCAGCAGGACCACCAGGGCCCGTCCGCTGCCACCGGGTGGTACCCGCCAGCAGGTGTACCCGCAGCAGAGCAGGGTGAGCAGGGCGGTCAGCACCACCAGGGGCCAGGAGATGCCGTCCACCCCCAGGTGGAATCGCAGGTCCAGCCCGGGCACCCAGGGCAGATCCAGGGCGTGCCAGGGGCGTACGGCCGGTGGGGTGGCCGAGTAGGCGGTCCAGTCGCCGGACCGGTCTGCGGCCAGGGCCAGGGCCGCCACCAGGGTCAGGGCGGCGGCCACCGTACCGGCCATCCGGGCGGGCAGGTCCCGGGGGATCGCCGCCACGACCAGGGCGCCGAGCACCGGCACCGCCAGGACCGCTACCAGCAGGAACTCACCGAGGCTCATCAGCAGGGCTCCGATCCGCGACGCCCGGCCCGTGCCGCTCTGCGGCTCATCACATCGCTCCGATCAGGGTGGCGGCCAGGGCGATCAGCAGCGCACCCCCGAGCACCGCGACGACGGCGCGGGGCAGCGCCGACCGGTGCAGGGTGGCCAGCCCGCTACCGAGGGCACCCGCGCCCCGACCGGTGCCGGTAACCGCACCGTCGACGACCCGCTCGTCGGCCACCCGCGCGGCCCGGCCGAGGGCGGTCGTGGGGCGTACCACCAGGGTGTGCTGAAGGTCGTCGAGGCGGAAGGCGCGGGCGAAGACCGGTCGCAGCGGACCCAGCGCCGCCGCCGGATCGGCGGCGGTGTCCCGACGCCAACCGGCCCAGGCCAGCCCGGCCCCGAGCAGCAGCAACGCCAGCGGCAGCAGGACGGTCGGGGTGAGGTGGACCAGCCCCTCCGGCGGCATCAGATCCGACACCCCCTCGGCGTCGACCGGGGTCGTGCGTTGCAGTTGGGTGGCGAACCAGCCCGGGAAACCGGCCAGGCCGAGCAGGGCCGCCGGCACGGCCAGCGCCAGCACCGGCCAGCGCAGCAGGGCAGGCGGATCATGCGGGTGGGTCGACGGATCGCGGGGGGTGCCGAAGAAGGTGCGCAGCAGCAGGCGGGTGGCGTACCAGGCGGTGACGGCCACCCCTACCAGCCCGGCCAGCCAGACCAGCCACCCCACCCAGGCCGGTGCCGGGCCGTCGCCGTGCAGGGCGGCACCCTCGGCGGCGGCCAGCACCCCCTCCTTGCTCCAGAACCCGGACAGCGGCGGCACTCCGGCCAGCGCGCCCAGCCCGATCAGGGTGCACCAGAAGGTGACCGGCATGGTGTGCCGCAGCCCGCCCATCCGGGACATCGCCGCGGTGCCCAGGGCATGGATGACCACCCCGGCGGCGAGGAACAGCAGCGCCTTGAAGGCGGCATGGGTGAGCAGGTGGAACAGGGCGGCGGGCGGCGAGCCGACGGCCAGCGCGCCGGTCATGTAGCCGAGTTGGGAGACCGTCGACCAGGCCAGTACCCGTTTGAGGTCGTCCTGGGCGGTGGCGGCCAGGGCCCCGAGCAGCAGGGTCACCGAGGCCATCACCCCGAGCACCGCCAACACGGTGGGGGTGGCCTCGAACAGCGGCCACAGCCGGGTCAGGGCGTACACCCCGGCGGCCACCATGGTGGCGGCGTGGATCAGGGCGGAGATCGGGGTGGGGCCGGCCATCGCGTCCGGCAGCCAGGTGTGCAGCGGGAACTGGGCGCTCTTGCCGGCCACCCCGGCCAGCAGCAGCAGACCGGCGGCGGTGCGGGTGGCGGTGCCGTGATCGTGGGCGAGCACCTCGGCGATCCGGAAGCTGCCCGCCGAGACGCCCAGCAGGGCGATGCCGAGCAGGAACCCCACATCGCCTACCCGGGTCACCAGGAACGCCTTCTGGGCGGCGGCCGGGGCCTGCGGCAGCCGCCGGTCATGGGCGATCAGCAGGTAGGAGCAGATGCCCATCACCTCCCAGCCGACCAGCAGCATGATCAGATCCCCGGAGACCACCACCAGCAGCATGGCGGCGGTGAAGAGGCTGATCTGTGCCGCGTACGGCGGGTAGCGGTGGTCGACCTCCGCCTCGTCGTGCGGACCCCGGGTTAGGTAGCCGACCGAGTAGACCTGCACGGCCAGGGCCACGGCGGCTACCGCCACGGCGACCAGGGCGGCGGCGCCGTCCAGGCGTACCCCCAGGGTGACGGTGAGGTCGCCGAAGCGGATCCAGGTGGTCGAGGACTCCGCCGGCGCCTCCAGGGTCACCAGCAGCGCCACCGCCAGCACCAGCGCTCCGGCCGCACCGGCCACGCCGAGGGCCACGGCCGCACGTCGGGCGGTGCCCCCGCCCTCGGAGGCGCCGGGCCCGGCCGGTGGCAGCAGCAGGCCGCCAAGACCGGCAACCAGGGGTACGACCGGCAGCAGGACACCCAGCAGGGTCGTGGTGCTCACCGCTGCCCCTCCCGTGGCACCTGCTCCAGCGGCACCTCGTCGACGGCGACACTGGCCCGCATCCGGTACAGCTGGAGCACGATCGCCAGCCCCACCCCGATCTCGGCCGCCGCCAACACGATCACGAAGAGGGCGAAGACCTGGCCGCTGTGCGGCAGCAGGGCCCGGGTGGTGGTGTCGGCGGTGATCAGGATCAGGTTCACCGCGTTGAGCATCAGCTCGACCCCCATCAGCACCAGCACCGCGTTGCGTCGCCGCAGTACGCCGTACACCCCCAGGCCGAACAGCAGGGCGGCCGTGACGTACGGGATGACCGGTCTCACCGGGCTCCTCCCTCGCCACCCGAACCGGTCCGTTCGGCCGTCTGGTCCTGGTCCTCCGCCGTCCGGCCGATGTCGGGGCGGGACAGCACGATCGCGCCGACCAGCGCGGACAGCAGCAGGATCGACAGCACCTCGAAGGGCAGCACCCAACTGGCGAAGACCTGCTCACCGATGCGCTCGGCGGTGCCCGCCTCGGGCAGGTCCACCTTCGTCCACCGGTACGCGTCGATCAGCAGGGCGGCCAGCCCCAGCCCGACCCCGCCGCCGATCAGGGCGGCCGGCCAGCCCGGACGGTCCAGGTCGTCCGAGGCGCCGATCGGCGCGCGGGTCAGCATCACCGCGAACAGCAGCAGCACCACCACCGCGCCCACATAGATCAGCACCTGCACCCAGGCCACCAGTTCGGCGGTGAGCACCAGATACATCCCGGCCACCGCACCCAGACAGGTCACCAGGTAGAGCCCGGCGCGGACCAGGTGCCGGGTCGACACCACCAGCACCCCGGACCCGACGGCCACCGCCCCCAAGGCGAGCAGCAGCGCGTCCACCCCGGTCACTCGGAAGCACCTTCCCCGGGTGCCGGCTCGGGGCGTACCGGCGGGGCGGTCGGACGGGCGGCGGGCGCGGCGGGGATCGCGGCCTTGCGCGCGGCGGCGGTCTCCTCCTTGGCCGGCTCACCGTTGGGGTCGTGCGCCGGTGGCGGCGGTACGGTCGCCATCCACTCGCCCAGGTGATCCTTGTCGTGCAGCAGATCCTTGATGTCGTACTCGGCGTACTCGAACTCCGGCGACCAGTAGAGGGCGTCGAAGGGGCAGACCTCGATGCAGATGCCGCAGTACATGCAGAGTGAGAAGTCGATGTCGAACCGGTCGAGCACATTGCGCTGGCGGGGGCGGGCGGCGCCGGGCACCACCACCTCCTCCTTGTGCGAGTCGATGTAGATGCACCAGTCCGGACACTCCCGGGAGCAGAGCATGCAGACCGTGCAGTTCTCCTCCAGCAGGGCGATCACCCCACGTGAGCGGGGCGGCAACTCGGGAGCGACGTCCGGATACTGCTGGGTGGTGGACCGCTTCGTCATCGTCTTGAGCGTGACCGCCAGCCCCTTGACCAGCCCGCTGCCCGGCACCCCCGCCGACTCGCCTCGCTCGCCGAGCCGATCGTCCGCTCGCTCACGCTCGCTCATGTCGACCATCCTGCCCTGTGGCCACGGCGCGCGCGACCACCACCCGGGCTCTGCCGTTAGTACCGTGACCGCGGGGAGCGAACGACACATCGGAAAGGACCCGTCAGATGACCGCCGCGCTGCACGACGGCCAACCGCCGTCGGGCGAGTGGACGACGGACGACCTCGACGCCCTGCCCGACGACGGCCGCCGCCGCGAACTGCTCGATGGAGTGCTGCTCGTGTCCCCCTCCCCCGCCGCCCACCAGAGCATCGCCGGCCGCCTCATGGTCGCGCTCGAAGCGGAGTGCCCGGACGAGTACGAGGTGACCCAGGGGGTCGAGGTGCGGATCAACCGCACCCGTTCCTTCATCCCGGATGAGCCCTTCCCGGTGAACCTGTCCGTGGCCCACCTGACGCCCAGGTACCTCTGACCGCCCCGGGTCATCGCCCGATCTTCGTCGCCTCCGTCGATCTTCCGCTCCTTCTGCCCGACCAGTGGGCGAAGTCTCGGCCATGATGGGAGCGGCATGGCAGGCGGCACAGGCGAGGAGCAGGGCGATGATTGTGGAAGACGACGCGGGCCAGAGACAGACCGGCGGAAAGTACGTGGAGCCGGGAGGTGAGTTCAACCGGGACCAGAACTACATCACCACCCGGGTCACCGCCGACGGGCGGGACGGCTATCCGGTGGAGCCCGGACGGTACCGGCTGGTGGTGAGCCGGGCCTGTCCCTGGGCGAACCGGCTGATCATCGTACGGCGGCTGTTGGGGTTGGAGAAGGTGCTGTCGATGGGCATCACCGGGCCCACCCACGACGCGCGGAGCTGGACCTTCGACCTCGACCAGGGCGGGCGGGACCCGGTGCTCGGCATCGAGCGCATCCAGGAGGCCTACTTCGCCCGCTACCCCGACTATCCGCGCGGGATCACCGTGCCGGCCATCGTGGATGTGCCGACCGGGCAGGTGGTGACCAACGACTACGCCCAGATGAGCCTGGACCTGTCCACCGAGTGGACCGCGCACCATCGGCCCGGTGCCCCGAATCTGTATCCCGAGCACCTGCGGGCCGAGATCGACGAGGTCAACGCGGTGGTCTTCCGCGATGTCAACAACGGGGTGTACAGGTGCGGCTTCGCCGGCAGCCAGCAGGCGTACGACAAGGCGTACCACCGGCTCTTCGACCGGCTGGACTGGCTCAGCGAGCGGCTGGCCGGGCAGCGTTACCTGGTCGGTGACACCATCACCGAGGCCGACATCCGGCTGTTCACCACCCTGGTCCGCTTCGATCCGGTGTACCACGGCCACTTCAAGTGCAACCGGCAGAAGCTGTCCGAGATGCCGGTGCTGTGGGCGTACGCCCGGGATCTGTTCACCACCCCCGGCTTCGGCGACACGGTCGACTTCGACCACATCAAGCGGCACTACTACGAGGTGCACCGGGACATCAACCCGACCGGGATCGTGCCCCTGGGCCCCGACCTGTCGAACTGGCTCACCCCGCACGGCCGGGAAGCCCTCGGCGGCCGCCCCTTCGGCGACGGCACTCCCCCACCACCCCCCACCGACCCGGTAGACCCCACCCACACCCCCCTCCCCTAACAACCCCACCCCGGGCCCCCGCCCCCGCCCCCGCACCCGCGCTCGCCCCCGCCCTCAGCCCCGCGATCTTGCACTTTGTGTCGCCGCGAATGGGGCAAAAGCCGCAGAACAGCGACCAAAAGTGCAAGATCGCGGGGAAAGGGCGGGGTGGGGGCGCGCGGGGAGGGTGGGGTTAGAGGGTTAGAGGGTTAGGCGGATGGTGGCGGTCAGGACCAGTTGGGCCAGGGCGGTGGGGACGAGGATCAGCCAGCAGAGGCGTTGGAGTTGGTCCTCGCGCAGGCGGGGGAAGGAGACCCGCATCCAGATGATCACGAAGCTGACGGCGGCGACCTTCAGCAGGGTCCAGAGCCAGCCGAGTTGGGCGTCGGCGAAGGGGCCCTGCCAGCCACCGAGGAACAGCACCGTGGTCAGCGCGGCGATCACCACGATGCCGACGTACTCGGCGAGCAGCAGGAAGGCGAAACGCAGGCCGGTGTACTCGGTCAGGTAGCCGAAGACCAGCTCCGAGTCGGCCACCGGCATGTCGAACGGCGGTCGACGGATCTCGGCCAGCCCGGCCAGGAAGAAGACCACCATGGCGGGGGCCTGCCAGATCAGCCACCAGGGCTGCCACGCCTCGACGATGCCGGACAGGTTCAGGGTGCCGGCGGCCATCGCCACCGAGGCGGCGGCCAACACCAGCGGCAGTTCGTAGCCGAGCAACTGGGCGGCCCCGCGTACCCCGCCGAGCAGGCTGTACTTGTTGGCGGAGGCCCAGGCCGACATCAGCACCGCCAGCACGCCAACCCCGACCACCGCGAGCACGAAGAACAGACCGATGTCCAGCGGCTGCCCCACCAGGTCGTTCGGGCCCAGTGGGATGACCAGCAGAGCCAGCAGGTACGGCACCAGGGCCACCGCCGGAGCCAGCCGGAACACCGGCCGGTCGGCCGCGCGCGGGGTGATGTCCTCCTTCTGTACGAACTTGACCCCGTCGGCGACGAGCTGTGCCCAGCCGTGGAACCCACCGGCGTACATCGGCCCCAGCCGACCCTGCATGTGGGCCATCACCTTGTGTTCGGCCTGCCCCACCAGCAGCGGCAGCACGAGGAAGGCGACCACCACGCCGCCGATCCGGATCACCAGCTCCAGCCACAGTGGCATCAGGTCGTACCTTCCTCCTCGGGCTGCCCGCCCTCGGCCGGGGTCGCCGGGTCACCGGGCGCAGGCGCGGCGGTGGGGGTACGGGGAGCGCGCGCCCCCGCAGCCGGACGGGCTGGTCGTTCGCGGGCCGGTCGGGCCGGGGTGCCGCCGCGCGGCCCTTCCCCGACGCCACCGGCACCGGCCGGGGTCGGGGTGGTCCCCCACTCGCCCGGTGCCGGTACCCCGGGTGGTCGGATCGGCCGTCGGCCACCCCCGGCCTCCGACTCGCCCGGCTCCTTCGCCCCGGGCCAGGGCTTGGCCACCCGGGAGGCGAGCACGAACTCCTTGCGCAGCGGATGCCCCTCGAACTCCGGGGGCAGCAGCAGCGGCAGCAGGCCCTCATGTCCGGCGAAGTCGATGCCGAACATCTCGTGGGTCTCCCGCTCGTGCCAGGCGGCACCCGGATAGACCGGCACCACCGAGTCGATCGTCGGGGTCGCCCGGGGCACCCGCGCCCGCAGCAGCAGACCGTGCCGGTGGGTGGTCGACCAGAGGTGGGCCACCACGTCGAAACCCTCGGCCAGCTCGTCCACCGCGGAGAGCCAGTCGAAGAAGTCGCAGGCCAGCTCGGTGTCGTCCCGCGCGGCCAGCAGCGCCGCCCGCCAGGCCGAGGGGGGTACGTCGACCGTGGCCCGAGCGTGTGCCTGACCTCCGGAAACCGTCGCGGTGGCCTCGACGGGTGCGATCAGCGTGACTAGCCGCCGGCCGGCCTCTTCCGGTGTCATGGCACTGATCCTATGGCCGTACCCGGCCCGACGCGCCGCCCCGGTGTGATGCCGACACCACGCGGCCGGGTGGAGATACCCGCTTTGCCGGCGGGGGTCGACCCGCACGCACCAGGATGGGCCCGTGCGCGCTGTCACCGTCATTCCCGGGGTGCCCGGCTCCCTGCGGCTGCTCGAGGACTACCCGGAGCCGACCACCGATGAGGGGTCGATCCTGGTGGAGGCCCTCGCGGTGGGGATCTGCGGCACGGACCTGGAGATCATCGAGGGCAAGTACGGCGAGGCCCCGCCCGGCCAGGATCACCTGGTGCTCGGGCACGAGTCGCTGGGCCGGGTGATCGAGGACTCGACCGGCACCCTGCAACCCGGCGATCTGGTGGCCGGGATAGTCCGGCACCCCGATCCGGTGCCCTGCCCGAACTGCGCGGTCGACGAGTGGGACATGTGCCGCAACGGGTTGTTCACCGAGCACGGCATCAAGGCCCTGCCCGGCTTCGCCCGGCAACGCTGGCGGCTCCAACCCCGCTTCGCCGTCGGACTGGACCCGGCCCTGGGCGAGGTGGGGGTGCTGCTGGAACCGACGAGTGTGGTGGTCAAGGCGTGGGACCACATCTTCCGCATGGGTCAGCGGGCGCAGTGGCAGCCGCGTACCGCGTTGATCACCGGAGCCGGTCCGATCGGCCTGCTGGCCGCCCTGCTGGCCAGCCAGCGCGGTCTCTCCGTCCATGTGCTCGACCTGGTCACCGAGGGTCCCAAGCCGGCGCTGGCCAGTGCCCTGGGGGCCACCTACCATGCCGGCTCGATCGACCAGCTGGACTTCACACCGGATGTCATCGTCGAGTGCACCGGCGCGCCGGCGGTCGTGCTCGAAGCGATGTACAAGGTCGCCCCCGCCGGGATCGTCTGCCTGGCCGGGGTCTCCAGTGGGGGCCGGACGGTCGACCTCGACGCCGGCTCCCTCAACCGCACCCTGGTCCTGGAGAACAATGTGGTGTTCGGTTCCGTCAACGCCAACCGGCGGCACTGGAACGCCGCCGCCGAGGCGCTGTCCCAGGCCGACCAGTCCTGGCTGGCCTCGTTGATCACCCGCCGGGTGCCGCTGTCGGAGTACGCCTCGGCGTACTCCCCCGGCCCGCAGGACATCAAGGTGATCCTCGACTTCACCGCCTGACCCGCACCGGCCGGGGGAGGGCGACGCCTCAGATTCCCGGCAACCTGCCGTTGCGGAACAGGTCGACGAAGAGCTGGTGATCCTGGCGGGCCCGGATGCCGTACGCGTGGGCGAAGTCGACCAGGTGCCCGACGAAGCCGGCCGGGTCGGCGGCCACCACGGCGACGATCGCCTCCTCGGTGGAGTAGTCGACCAGGTCGTGGCTGGACTCGTCGTCGGCCACCGAGTGCATCCGGGCGACGGCCCGACCCAGGTCGGCCAGCACCCCGGCCAGTTCCTCCGGTTCGTTGACGTCGGCCCAGTCCAGGTCGGCGGCGTACGGGGAGACCTCGGCGACCAGTTGACCCACCCCGTCCAGCTCGGTGTAGCCCACCCAGGGATCGGCGTGCGCCTGAAGGGCCCGCTGCGACTCGGCGGTGCGGTGACCCTGGTGCCGGAAGTAGCTGCGGACCCCTTCGTCGTCGACATGTCGGGCGACCGCCGGCACCTGGGCCTGCTTCATGTAGATCACGACGTCGTTCTCCAACGCCTGGGTGTGCCCCTCCAGCAGGAGGTTGTACGACGGCAGCCCGGCCGAGCCGATGCCCACCCCCTTGCGCAGCACCACGTCCTTGATCTGTGTGGCCAGCGGCCGGGCCTGCACGGTGGCCGCCGGCAGTGTGTCCAGGTATGCCTCGAAGGCGGCACAGACCCTGGCCCGCACCTCGTCGTCGATCTCGTACACCCCGTCGCGCAGGGAGAACCGCCGCTCGTACGCGTCGATGGTGGTCTGCTCCCGCAGCAGATCGACCCGGGTGTTGAGCCGAGCCTGCTGGAGTACCCGGCGCAGCACCCCGTCGGCGTTGTCGAGGGTGATCGACCCGATGGCGTCGTCGCCGCCCTCGGCGATGGCCCGCAGCTCGGTCAGGTAGCTCTCCGCGAAACCGGTCACCAGCTCGCTGATCACCCGGTCGGAGAGCGCCTTGGTGTAGCCGATGAGGGCCACGCTGGCGACGAAACGCCGCAGGTCCCAGGTGAAGGGCCCGACGTAGGCCTCGTCGAAGTCGTTGACGTTGAACACGAGCTGGCCGGAGCCGTTCATGTACGTGCCGAAGTTCTCCGCGTGCAGGTCCCCGTGGATCCACACCCGACTGGTCTGGGCGTCGAGGAAACGGTCGTCGGCGAAGTCGCCGCGCTGGTCGGCGTAGAAGAGACTGGCACTGCCCCGGTAGAAGGCGAACGGGGAGGCGGCCATCTTGCGGAACTTACGTCGGAAGGCTGCCGGGTCGAGCGCCATCAGCGCGCCGAACTCCTGGGCCAGCACCTCGACGATGAAGGCGGAACGTTTCTCCGCGGCATCGGTCATGATCCGTACGCTAATCCCCGGCCGCCACCGCAACCGTCCAACGCGATCGAGTCGGCCGATGACCGGCCCGGTTCGGTGCGTCCTCCCCGGGCCGGCCACCTGCTTCAGGGCTTGGCCCCGCAGGTCCGGGTCATGTCCGCGGCGATCGAGACGCTCGCCCCCGCGGTCACCGCCACCTTGCTGGGCGTTCCGCCCCGAGAGGAGTACCAGCACCCGTCGGTGAGGCTCCAGTACTCGACGTACACCTTCTGGGTGCGGTGTCCCCGCAGGGTGAAGGTGCCATCACGGGTGATGTTGGCGAATGCGGCACCGGCGACGTCACCGGTGCGGGCGTTGTACGACCACACGTATCCCGCGTCGACCGGGCGGTCCCCGTCGGTCACGGTGCCGGTGAGCAGGCCACCGGCGACCAGGTTCGCATCGACCCTGGCGGTGACCCCCGGCCGGACCCGGGTGTACTTCGCGGTGAACCGGTCGGCCGCGTCACCGGACCACTGCCAGGCGTACCCGCTGTTGGCGGTCGGGGTGAACGCCACCGGCCAGCGGTACGGCCCGAGGTTGCCGATCGTGTAGACCCCCGAGCCGTTGGAACAGTGCGCCGCGAAGACGTGTCCCTGGTTGGGGTTGAACGCGAACGGGTAGGCGCAGACACCGGAGACCGGTTGACCGGCCGCGTCCCGGATCGTGCCGGTGATGGCGCCGGGCGGGTCCACCTTGATCGGCGGGATGGTCGTGGTCTGGCGGGCCGTCACGGTCACCGCCAACGCCTGGCGCTGGTCACCGCTGCCACCGTTGGCGGTGACCCACTGCTCGCCGTACCGGACGGGAGGCGGGTTGTACGGGCCGGTGGGCTGGAAGGCGTACAGGTTCCAGGTGTGCGAGCCCTCGCCGAAGGGGCCGATCTCCAACCGGCCGTCGGTGTCGGAACAGGTACTGCCCATCCGGGCCGACTGACCGACGAACTTCGGCGTGACCAGCCGGACGCAGATGCCCCCGACCGGCGTACCGGTCGCGGCGTCCTGCACGGTGGTGACGATGGCACCCGCCGGCTCCAACTCGTACGACACCCGGGTGGTCTGGCCACGGGTGACCTCGATCCAGGGCGAGGGATCCAACGGGAAGTAGGCGGCGCCACCGGAGACCGAGATCTCCCAACTGCCCGGCCGGACGTCGGTCAGGCGCACCACACCATCGCTGCCACAGCCCTGCTCACCGGCGACATGGAGGCACGGCCGAGCCACCGGTGCACCGGTCACCGCGTCGACGACCCGGGCCTCGACGACGCCGAGGGGCAGCAACTGCTCGTCCACCACGAGGGTGTCGCCGGCGGCGAGGTCGTAGACGGTGGCCTCGCCCGGACTCTCCCGGCCGGGCACCCACTGGGTGCCGCGTCGGTTGTCGTACACCGACACCCGGTACCGCCCCGGCGGCAGATTCTCGAACTGGTAGCGCCCGTCGCCCAGGTCCCAGGTGTAGGCGATGGCCCGGTAGTCACCGTCCACCCCGTTGACCTCGACGGTGACCTCGGCGGGTGCCCCCTCCGGGTCGGTGATCCGGCCCCGGAGGCCGGCGGAGCCCCGGCCCAGGGTCACGTTGCGCTCGACGAGGTCGTACGACGGGATCCAGGTCCGTTCGGCGTTCAGGTGGTCGGGGGCGGCGTACCACCACTGGGTGCGGAAGCCCTCGGCGTACACCCGGATCTTGTATTCGCGGTCCTCGCCCTGCCAGGGGATCGTGTAACGACCGTCGGCGTCCGTGCAGTACTCCGCCGCGACCTCGGTGGGCGAGGTGTGCAGGGCCAGGCAGGCGTTCGCTACCGGAACAGCGTCGGAATCGGTGACGAGGCCGGTGTACCCGGCTGTGTCGGCTGCTGCCGGAGCGGCAGCCAACGGAATCATGACAAGCGCCGCCGTCAGGGCGGCCACCGTTGTCCGTAGGATCCTCATCCGCTCAACATAGTGACGGCTGTCCACATAGGAGATCGTTAAAGTAGCGCCGGCTCCGCCCTACCCGGAGCGTGCTGCCCGGCGGCCCGGTACGCCGAATGTCAGGTGCCCGGCGGGCGAACCGGCGGGGCGGTGAGCGAGGCAGTGGAGCGGGGCGTCGGCCCCTCCGCGGAGGGCGCGTCGGTGGGCGATGCCAGCGGGTCGGGGCGGGATACGCCCCCGGGGCCGGACTGCTCCGCGGCGATCTTCTCCTGAAGGAGGAGGATGCCGTGCAGCAGCGCCTCCGGTCGGGGCGGGCAACCCGGCACGTAGACGTCGACCGGAATGATCTGGTCGACCCCCTTGGTCACCGAGTAGGAGTCCCAGTAGGGGCCGCCGCAGTTGGAGCAGGCGCCGAAGGAGATGACGTACTTCGGTTCGGGCATCTGGTCGTACAGCCGCTTGATGGCCGGGGCCATCTTGTCGGTGACCGTGCCGGAGACCACCATCAGGTCGGCCTGGCGGGGACCGTGCGCGAAGGGGATGACGCCCAGCCGCATGAAGTCGTGCCGGGACATGCTGGTGGCGATGAACTCGATGGCGCAGCAGGCCAACCCGAAGTTGAAGACCCAGAGCGAGTACCGCCGACCCCAGTTCAGCACGAACCGGATCGGCTCGCCGAGCACCGCCGGCAGCTGCACGATCGCCCCCTTTCCCGTTCCTCGACAGTCAACCACAGCCCTTCGGGTAAGGAAGGGCCCCCTGTTAACGCCTGGCGTTGTACAGGGGACCCCTCCTAACAGCGGCGGGTCAGTACGACGGGCGTTGCAGCAGGCTGACGAACTCGACCAGCAGCCGCTCCCGCAGCGCCGGTGGCGCGGCGTCCAGCAGGGTGTTCACCGGCGCCATCCGCTCCGGCAGCCCCGCGCCTGCGCCGAGACCGCCCGCGCCGTGACCCAGCCCGTCACCGGCGCCGGAGCCCGGCCCGCCGCTCGCGCCGAAGCCCTGCCCGCTGCCTGCGCCGAGGCCCAGCCCGGCGGCCAGGCTCGCGACCAGCTCGGCGGTGAGCGCCTCCGGGGCGAGGGCGCCGGCCAGGGCCAGCAGTTCCGGTGGCAGGGTGACCGGCCCGGCGGCATCGGCCGCCGCCACCGCCTCGGCCAGGTCGGCGGCGAACTCGGCCGCCCGGGGGGCCACCGCGGCGGTCACCGTCAGGTGCACACTGGGCGGCAGTCCGGCGTACCGGAGCTGGGGTTGGGTGTGCCAGCCCCGGGCCGTCAACTCGTCCACCAGGACGAACAGGTCCGGCCCGGAGTCCGTGGCGGTGAAGCAGACCACTGTCGACTCCGGCTCGGCGATCAGCCGCAACCCGTCGACTCCGCGTACGGCCTCGGCCAGCACCCGCACGGCCTCGCGGGTCCGCCGGGTCAACTCCAGGTAGCCCTCGTCACCCAGGTGTCGCAGGGTGGCGTACGCGGCCGCGATCGGCCCACCCGAGCGGGTCGAGGAGATCACCGGGTTGATCATCGTGTACCCGGGCCAGTCGGCGTACGCGAAGTACTGCGGTGCCCGCAGGGCCGGATCGCGGTGCAGCAGCACCGAGACCCCCTTCGGGGCGTACGCGTACTTGTGCAGGTCCACCGAGATCGAGGTGACCCCGGGTACGGCGAAGTCGAATTCGGGCACCGGCTCGCCGAGACGACGCAGGTAGGGCAGGGTCCAGCCGCCGAAGCAGGCGTCGACGTGGCAGCGTACCCCCGCTGCGGCGGCCGTCTCGGCGATCTGCGCGACCGGGTCGATGACCCCGTGCGCGTACGAGGGGGCGGAACAGACCACCAGGACCGTGTCGGGGCGGATCGCGGCGGCGATGTCGGCGACCGCCGGTCGCAGGGTGTCCGGGTCGATCGGCACCGCATCGACCTGGATCCGCAGGTAGTGCGCCGCCTTGGCGAACGCCGCGTGGGCGCTGGTCGGCACCACGATGCGGGGTGCGGTGATCTCCGGCCGGGCGTCCCGGGCCGCCTTGACGGCCAGGATCAGCGACTCCGTGCCGCCACCGGTGATGCTGCCGACCACCTCCGGGGCACTGGTGCCGGGCCCACCCCCGAGTAGCCGGGCCGCCGCCCCGACCAGCGCGTTCTCCATCGCCAGCAGGGACGGGAAGGCGGTCGGGTCCAGCCCGTTGACATGGGCGCTCTCCGCGTACGCGGCGGCGGCCAACTCGTCCAACCCGGGCACCCCCGGGTCGTACACGTAGGCGAACAACCGCCCCCCGTGCGTGGGCCGATCCAGCCCTCGCAGCTCCCGGATCTCCCCCAACACCCGCTCCGCGGCCACCCCTTGCGCGGGTAGGGCCCCCGTTCCTTCGTCGATCATGGAGTTTTGGTCTCCTCTTCGTGCTGATTGGCACCTTTCGCCCCGACGACAAGTGCATGATCGGCGGCAAAAGGGGTGGGGGCGGGGGTGGTTAGGCGGGCTTCGGTCAGGTCGTAGGGGCGCAGGAGGAGGGTGGGCAGGGCGATGAGGAGGGCGGGGAGGACGGTGAAGCCGAGGAGGACGCCGAGGCGGGCGGTGTCGGACTGGGCGGCGGCGGTGCCGGTGGTGGAGGAGACGTAGCCGGTCAGGGCGAGCACCAGGCCGTAGATGCCGGGGCCCAGGGCCAGGCCGAAGGTCTCCCCGGCGGTCCACAGGCCGGTGAAGACCCCGGCCTGACGACGGCCGGTACGGGCGGTGTCGTACGCGATGCAGTCCGGCAGCATGGCCAGCGCGAACACCTGCTGCCCGGCGTACCCGACCCCGATCGACGCGACCAGCAGGTAGATCACGAGGGTGGGCAGCAGCGGTGCGGCTACCAGCAGCAGCCCGCCGATCGACAGGATCAGCGAGGCGATCACCAGCCCGGCCAGCTTGCCGAGCCGGGCACCCACCCGCGACCACAGCGGCATCACCACCAGGGCGGGGCCGACGAAGCAGGCGAACAGCAGGGTGGGACCGGTCTTCGGGTCGCGCAGAATCTGGTCGGCGAAGTACTGCACCCCGGCGAGAATGGTCGCCACCCCGGCGGACTGCACCACGAAGCAGAGCAGCAGCGCCCGGAACGGCCGGTTGCGGCCGGCCACCGCGAGTTGGACGCGCAGGCTGGGTTCGCTCTCGGTGACCACCTGCTGGGGAGCGGACCGGGTGCCCAGGAAGGCACCGACCGCACCGAGGGCGATCAGGGCGGCGACGAAGACCCCCATCCAGCGGTGTCCCGGCACCCCACCCCCGGCGGCGTCCCGGACCAGGGGGGCCACCGCACCGGAGACCAGGATGGCCAGCGCCAGCACCGCGATCCGCCAGGTCATCATCCGGGTACGTTCGGCGTAGTCGCTGGTCAACTCGGCCGGCATGGCCACGTACGGCACCTGGAAGAAGGCGAAGGCGGTCGCCGTGGCCAGGAAGGCGATCGCGACGTACGCCCCGGCCGCCGACCCGGCACCGAAGGGGGCGGCGAAGATCGACCCGAAGAGTACGGCCAGGGCCAGTCCACCGATGAGCAGGTACGGCCGACGGGCACCCCAGCGGGAGCGGGTCCGATCCGAGATCCGCCCGGCCACCGGGTTGACCAGCACGTCCCACGCCTTCGGCAGGAGCACCAGCAGGGCCGCGACACCGGCGGCCACCCCCAGGGTGTCGGTCAGGTACGGCAGCAGCAACAGCCCCGGTACGGTGCCGAAGGCCCCGGTGGCCAGCGAGCCGAGCGCGTATCCGGCGTGCACTTTGCGCGGCAGGGCCGCGTCGGCGCCACTGGGCGGTGCGGTCATGACGCCGAATCGTACTCAGATTATGGCCCTCGTCACATCCCCTCGGCCGGCCACCAACCGGCCGCTCGCATGTCCACCCGGTCCCGGCGCATCGGCGTACCCTCGGCCAGCCACCGCTCTCGCGCCTGCGCCACCAACTCCGGCGGCATCGCCCCGGCAGCGTTGACGACCCGATGCCAGCCCACGGCCCCACCGTGCCGGGCCATGATCGCCCCGACCAGTCGGGCGGAGGCCCGACCCGAGCGCTCGGCCAGCGCGTCGGCCACCGCCCCGTACGACATCACCCGGCCGGGGGGAATCCGGTCGACGAGGTCCAGTACCGCCTCGATGTACTCCTCAGGGGTCACGACCAGCCAGAGTATGGGAACGCCGAGAGGTCTCCCAAGGACGACAGCGCAGAATAGGCGGGTGCGCGACGCGGTAACCACGGCCCGGCGGGTCGTCGTCAAGATCGGATCCTCCTCGTTGACCACCGCCACCGGCGGTCTGGACGACGAGCGTCTCGACGCGCTGGTCGACGCCCTCGACACGCGTACGGTCGACGGCCGCGAGGTGGTGCTCGTCTCCTCCGGCGCGATCGCCGCCGGTCTCGCGCCGCTCGGGTTGGCCCGGCGACCGCGTGACCTGGCCACCCAGCAGGCGGCGGCCAGCGTCGGGCAGGGCCTGCTGATCGGACGGTACGCCGCCGCCTTCGCCCGACACGGTCGCACCGTGGGCCAGGTGCTGCTGACGGTCGACGACGTGACCCGGCGCGCGCACTACCGCAACGCGTACCGCACCCTGCGCAAACTGCTCGACCTGCGGGCCGTACCGATCGTCAACGAGAACGACACCGTGGCCACCCAGGAGATCCGGTTCGGTGACAACGACCGGTTGGCCGCCCTGGTGGCCGCCCTGGTCGACGCCGACCTGCTGGTGCTGCTCTCCGACGTCGACGCCCTCTGGACGGGCAACCCGGCCCGACCCGGTGCACGCCGCATCGCCGAGGTACGCGACGAGTCCGACCTGGCCGGTGTCGACATCGGCGGCACCGGCCGTTCCGGGGTCGGCACCGGCGGCATGGTGACCAAGGTCGAGGCGGCCCGCATCGCCACCGGGTTCGGCATCCCGGTCGTGCTGACCTCCGCCGCTCAGGCGGTGGCGGCGCTCTCCGGCGAGCCGGTCGGCACCTTCTTCCACCCCAGTCCCCGACGGCCGGCGGCCCGCCTGTTCTGGCTGGCCCACGCCACCTCGCCCCGAGGGCGGCTGCACCTCGACCCCGGTGCGGTGGCCGCCGTGGTGGGCCGACGCAAGTCGCTGCTACCGGCCGGGATCACCGCCGTGGACGGGGCCTTCACCGCCGGTGACCCGGTCGACCTGGTCGACGACCACGGCGCGCCGGTCGCCCGAGGGCTGGTCAACTACGACGCGGTCGAGCTACCCGGCCTGCTGGGACGTTCCACCTCCGACCTGGCCGCGGCGCTGGGCCCGGCGTACGAACGGGAGGTCGTCCACCGCGACGACCTCGTACTGCTGTAGAAGCCGGTAAGGAAGGGCCCCTTATTAACGCCTGGCGTACTAAAAGGGACCCCTCCTAACACTGTGAGGAGCATGGGATGAGCGTTAGCGAGCAGGCCCGTCGGGCGCGGATCGCGGCGGAGACACTGGCGACGGCGACGCGTACCGCCAAGGATGCCGCGCTGAACGCGATGGCCGAGGCGCTGTTGGCGCGTACCCCCGAGATCCTCGCGGCGAACGCCGCGGACCTGGCGGCCGGACGCGAAGCCGGGCTGAGCGCGGCCGTGCTGGACCGGCTCGCCCTCGACGAGAGCCGGATGGCCGGCATCGCCGACGCGCTGCGTCAGATGGCCGCCCTGCCCGACCCGGTGGGTGAGGTGGTACGCGGCTCGACCCTGCCCAACGGGCTGGAACTGCGGCAGATCCGGGTGCCCTTCGGGGTGGTCGGCATCGTCTACGAGGGACGGCCGAACGTCACCGTGGACGCCGCCGGCATCTGCCTGAAGTCCGGCAACGCGGCGCTGCTGCGCGGCTCCTCCTCGGCCGCGCACTCCAACGCCGCGCTGGTCGCGGTGCTGCGGGACGCGATCGTCGGTGCCGGTCTGCCGGCGGACGCAGTGCAACTGCTCGACTCCAGTTCCCGCGAATCAGTCAAGGAGCTGATGCGGGCCCGGGGCCTGGTGGACGTGCTGATTCCGCGCGGCGGGGCGTCACTGATCCGGGCCGTGGTCGAGGAGTCCACCGTGCCGGTGATCGAGACCGGGGTCGGCAACTGCCACGTCTACGTCGACGCCGCCGCCGACCTGTCGATGGCCCTGTCGATCGCCCTGAACGCCAAGACGCAGCGGCTGTCGACCTGCAACACCGCAGAGTCGCTGCTGGTGCACGCGGCCGTCGCCGACGACTTCCTGCCGGCGATGCTGACGGCCTTCGCCGAGGCCGGGGTCACCGTGCACGGCGACACCCGGACCGCCACCTACTCCGAGGCGGTGGTCCCGGCCACCGAGGAGGACTTCGCCACCGAGTACCTCTCCGCGGACATCTCGGTCGCCGTCGTCGACTCCCTCGACGCGGCGGTCGCGCACATCCGGCAGTACGGCACCGGCCACACCGAGGCCATCGTCACCGACTCGCAGGCGGCCGCCCGGGAGTTCGTGGCCCGGGTCGACTCGGCCGCGGTGATGGTGAACGCCTCGACCCGGTTCACCGACGGCGGCGAGTTCGGCTTCGGCGCCGAGATCGGCATCTCCACCCAGAAGCTGCACGCCCGAGGCCCCATGGCCCTGCCCGAACTCACCAGCACCAAGTACGTCGTAACCGGCACCGGCCACCTCCGCTGACCCACCCCCGCCCTCGCGATCTTGCCCACCCGCCCTCGCCCCCGCGATCTTGCACTTTTGGTCGGCGGTCTGCCCCGGTATGGCGGATTTGTCCCGACAGAAAGTGCAAGATCGCGGGAGGGCGGAGGGCGCGCGGCGTGCGGGGGCGGCGGGGTGGTGGGGGTGGGTCAGCGGAAGGCGCGGATTACTGCGAGGGTGGTGTGTACGTCGAACTGGTGGCCGTCGTCGCTGGTCCAGCCGCCGTCGCTGCGTTGGGTCTCGGCAAGGCGGCGGCGGGCCGCCACCAGGGTCCACTCCTGTTCGTCGACGCCGACCCGACGCAGGGTCGAGGCGAGCCAGGCCGCGTCGGCGGGTGAGGCCTGCGGGAGACGTTCGGCGAGCACGGCCTTGATCCGCGCCGACTCGTAGAACAGCTGCTGGCGGTGCAGCACCGCTGCGGTCAGCCATCCGGTGGCCAGGAACGACGGCCAACTGCCGTCGGGGTTGAGGTGGGCGGCGAGCGCCTGCCCTGCGGCCTGCACCACCCCGGCGTACGCCCCACCGACCCGGTGGTCCAGCGGCCCGGCGGCGCGGGCGTCCAGCCCGGCCACGGTGAGCCAGAAGGCCGCGTTGGCGGTCAGGTAGAGCCGGGCCTCCGGGTCACCCGGCCGGGCCCACTCCGGGGCGACCTCGGCCAGGGCCTCGTCCTCCTCCCAGCAGCCGTCCCGCCGCTGGGAGGCGGCCAGCCAGTCCAGGGCCCGGCGGGCGGCCGGGCGGCTGAGGGCGCCCAGGTCGTCCAGCTCGGCCAGGCGGAAGCAGGTGGCGTCGACCGAAGCGATCTCGTCGCCCCAGGAGGCCGGCCAGCCTCCCCCCAGGGTCTGCCCGACCTCGGCGCTGTCGAGCGTCTCGGGTGATGGCGGCACGCCGGTACGCAACCAGGACAGACGGGCACGTTCCACCCCGTCTCCGTGTGCCACCACGAATCCGATCGCGGCGTCGATGTCGACCACGGCGGTCAGGCTACCGGCGCGTACCTGATCTCGCCTCGGTGAATCGGGCAGCCGACATCGGCCCGGACGGCAGGTGCGAGCAGGGCGTTGCGGCGGATGTTAAGAAGGGGCCCCTGCTCTACCGGAGGCGTTAAGAAGGGGCCCTTCCTTACACCTCAGTAGGTCGGGAGGGAGGGGTCGATCTGCTTGATCCAGGAGAGCACCCCGCCCTGCACGTGCACGGCGTCGCGGAAACCGGCCGCCTTCAGCGCGGCCAGGGCCTCGGCGGAGCGGACCCCGGACTTGCAGTGCAGCACGACCTGCTTGTCCTGCGGCAACTTGGACAGCGCCTCCCCGGAGAGGATCTCGCCCTTGGGGATCAGGGTGGCGCCGGGGATGCGGACGATCTCGTACTCGGCCGGTTCCCGTACGTCGACCAGGAAGATGTCCTTGCCGGCGTCCTGCCACTCCTTCAGCTCTGCGGCGGTGATGGTGGCGTCGACCACGGCCTCCTGGGCCTCGACCGACACCGCGCCGCAGAAGTCCTCGTAGTCCTCCATCAGGTCGGTCAGGGTCGGGTTCTCGCCGCAGAGCACGCAGTTCGGGTCCTTGCGGACCTTGATCTTGCGGTAGCTCATCTCCAAGGCGTCGTAGACCATCAGCCGGCCGACCAGCGGCTCACCGATACCGGCGAGCAGCTTGATCGCCTCGTTGACCTGGATCGAACCGATCGAGGCGCAAAGCACACCCAGCACTCCGCCCTCGGCGCAGGAGGGGACCATGCCGGGCGGCGGGGGCTCCGGGTAGAGGCAGCGGTAGCAGGGACCGTGCTCGGCCCAGAACACCGAGGCCTGGCCGTCGAACCGGTAGATCGACCCCCAGACGTACGGCTTGCCGAGCAGCACCGCCGCGTCGTTGACCATGTACCGGGTGGCGAAGTTGTCCGTACCGTCGACGATCAGGTCGTACTGGGCGAAGATCTCGCGGACGTTCTCCCGGTCCAGCGCGGTGTTGTGGATCTCCACGTTGACCAGGGGGTTGATCTCGCGGATGCTCGCCGCGGCCGACTCGGCCTTGGACCGGCCGATGTCGGAGACCCCGTGGATGATCTGCCGCTGGAGGTTCGACTCGTCGACGGTGTCGAAGTCGATGATGCCCAGGGTGCCGACTCCGGCGGCGGCCAGGTACATCAGGGCGGGAGAGCCGAGGCCACCGGCGCCGACGCAGAGCACCCGGGCGTTCTTCAGCCGCTTCTGACCGGTCACCCCGACATCCGGAATGATCAGGTGACGGGAGTAGCGACGGATCTCGTCAACGGTCAGCTCGGCGGCGGGTTCGACGAGCGGGGGCAACGACACGGTGAACTCCCCGGAATCGATGGCGGACAACCGGGCCATTGTTGCTCGCCGACATGGCGGTCGGCCATGAGCGGGGACACCTAGCCCGGCATACGGGAGCGGGAATAACCGGAGACCGGCCAGAGGGCGGGTCAGGGGATCAGGTCATCGGCGTACCGGGGGCCGTCGGGGTAGGGCCAGGCGTTGGCCAGGCAACCGACCAGGCCGTACGTCTGCTGTTGCATGACCGGGGCCGGCAGCCCCGGGCCCGGGCAGTCCTCGTGCCACTCACCGAACTCGTGCCCGACCTCGTGGTTGATCACGTAGGCCCGGTAGACCGCCAGCGGCGCCCCGTAGTCCGGCACCGCCTCCCGCCACCGCGCCAAATTGATGATCACCTCGCCGGGGAGCCGACACGAGGTGTAGCCCTCGGTGCTCAGGCCACCGGCGGCGCACATCCGCTCCGAGGTCAGCGGGGTGGCCAGGTAGACGGTGAAGTCGGCCCGGTCGAACTCGGCCACCCGCTGCACCCGCAGGCCCCCCGACCCGATCCAGCTACGCGGATCGGACAGCACCCCGTCGACCTCGGCCGCGAAATCGGCCGCCTCCGTACCGGCCTCCTGTTCGACGGCCACCCGGTAGCGCACGACCGGCCCGTCCAGCCCGTACACCGGGGACTCCCCGCCGGCGACCAGGAACTCTCCGCTGCCGGCGCTCGGGTACGGGCTCGGGCTCGGTTCCGGTAGCTGCTGCACCAGGCCCTGCGCGGGCCGGCTCCCGCCGTCCGGCTCCCCCGGCGGGTCACCCCCCGGGGCCAGCACGGCCACCACGACGACCGCGAGCACCAACAGACCCAGGGGTACGGCCAGCCCGGGCCGCCGCAGCCGCGCTGCGGGATTCGAGCTGCTCGGGCGCCCAGCAAGGGGTGAAAAGGGCATGACCTGATCGTCGCACCCATATCAGGTCGAAATGGCGCAAACTGAAAATACTTCAGGTCACAGGGGTGGGCCGGCGTAGCGGCGACCGTCGAGGTACGGCCAGGGGTTGGCCTTGCAGCCCTTGAGGAACAGGGTCTGCTGCATCATCACCGGGGCCGGTCGGCCCCGCCCCGGGCAACGCTCGTGCCGGTTGCCCAACTGGTGCCCGACCTCATGGTTGATCACGTACGTGCGGTAGACCGACAGGGGCACCTTCGCCTCGACGAAGTGCGGCACCGACCGCCGCCACCGCTCCAGGTTGATGATCACCTTCCCGGGGGCCCGGCAGGAGGTGTAGGGCCGCCCACCGACCCGGATGTCCACCCCGCCGGCCGCGCACATCCGGCCGGCCGTCGCCGCCGTGGCCAGGTAGACGGTGAAGTCGTACCGGGACGAGGTCGGCACCTGACGCAACCGCAGTCGGCCACTGTCCACCCAGCTACCCGGCCCGGTCAACGCCTCCTGCACGGCCTGCCCGAACTCGCCCGGATCGACCTTCGCGCCGGACTCCACCGCCACCCGGTACCGCTGAAGCCCACCGGCCTTTCCCAGCACCGGGCCGGTCCGCTCGTCGTAGTCGAAGCGACCCCGCCCCGCCGAGGGCACCCGCCCGGGCTGCTGCAACATCGGCGCTGCCGGGGACGGCGTGACCACCGCAGGCGCGGAGGACGGCGTCGCCGGTGACGGCACGACCGCCGACACCGGTGGCGGGACCGCCTGCACCTCGTCGGCGTCGGCCGGACCGGGGAGCCAACCCGTACCCCCGGCCACCAGCATCACCGCGGCACCGACCGCCGCCAGCACCCCCGCCCGGACGGCGACCCTGGGCCTGTGGCCGGCCCGCCGGTCGACACCCTGCCCGGAGGAAGCCGCGCGACGGGTGTGTCGGCCAGGCTGGCGACGGTGGTTACGAGGGGTGACCATCCCGGTCATCCTGCCAGGTCTGACCGGTACCTCGCGTCCCCCGTCTCGGTGAGCAGCCCGACCACGGCCCGAGCCACCAGGCGCGGCACCTCCAGTTGGGCCACATGGCCCACCCCGTCGAGCATCAACAGTCGACTGTCCGGGATGGCCCGTGCGGTCTGCGGCGCCACCCGGACGTCGACCAACCGATCCCGCCGACCACCGACGACAAGTGTCGGCGCCTGCACGGAACGGGCCAGCCGCCACAGCGAGTCCGCCCCGGGCAGGTACGACCGCAGGAAGCTGTGGACCAACCCCCGGAAGGTACGCACATAGGCCGCCGCGTAGTGCTCCGCCTGGTAGCGCACCCGGATCTCCTCCAGCGCCTCCTGTCGACGCTGATCGCAGATCCGGCTCAGGTCGGCCACGCAGGCCTCCATCACCTGCTGCGCCATCACCTCCGGGGCCATCTGGGCCAGCCGCCAGGCGACCAGCCGCTCGCCCCGGGGAACAGCCAGCACGGGGAGCATCCGGCCCTGCAACGACCGGCGGAAGTTCAGGAACGGCAGGGCCGGCGAGACCAGGGTCAAGGTGCGGACCAGGTCCGGGCGCAGCGCGGCCACCCGGACCGAGATGGCCCCGCCCAGCGAGTTGCCGAACAGGTGCACCGGCCCCCGGTCGGAGTGCTCGATCCAGCGGATGACCCGTTGCGCGAAGAACGGCACGGTGTACCGCAGACCCGGTTCGCTGCGCCCGAAGCCCGGCAGGTCGATGGCCTGACCGTCCAGCCGGTCGGCCAGCAGACCGGCCAGGTCGGTCCAGTTCTGCGAGGAACCACCCAGCCCGTGTACGTACAGCGCCGGTTCGGCGTCCGGCCCGGTGGCCGGGGTGTCGCGGACGTAGGTGACCGTGCCGTCGAGCCGTACCTCCCGGCCCGGCCAGGGTGGTGGAATCGAGTGGGCGGGCAGCAGCCGGTCGGAGGAGAGGCGAGCAGGCTTCACCATTCCAGTCTGCCCGGGTACCCGTCAGGCCAGCAGGGCCTCCAGCCGACGATTCACCGCAGCCAGTGTGGCGCGTACCACCGCCTGTCGGGGATCACCGGCGACCAGGGCGGACCCGGCGAGTTGCTCCACCCACCCGTCGCAGACCAGCAACACCACGACGGTGGCCACCTCACAGTTACCGAAGGGCACCACGGCGGCGTGTTCGACGAAGCATCGTCCGCCCTCGACGGGACCGCCGGCACCCCGCAGCAACTCGTCGATCGAGGCCGCGGCGGCTACCGCACAGAGCCGCAGCACGTAACCGTCGACTGCGGGGCCGGTGGTGTACCCGGCGGCACTGCGTTCCCCGGCTACCAGCCGGACCTCGACGGTGGCATCCAGTCCGAAGGTGCTGACCTGCACGTGGTCGAGCACCACCCGGGGACCGGGTCGCCCGCCGGTGTCCAACGGCCGCGACGGCGCGGATTCCGTGGTGGTCAACTGCCCACCGGAGTACGACGCGCCGAGGGTCGCCGGGCTCCCGGTCGCGCCGGGCTCCTCCACGGCGGCCCGGCCACTGTTGGGTGAGGGCGCCGGACGTCTACGCCGCAACTGATCCGGTGCGGCTTCGGTGCGGGTCGCCACGGCTTCCGGGCGGGCGCCCGCCGGTCGGTTGGTCGGGCGTCGAGGCTCGCCGCCGGCCCGGCTCTCGCCGTCGCCGCCCCGATTGTCGGCAGACCGACGTCGCACCGGCGCGGCCGGTGCCACCGGCACGCCGCTCGGCGCGGCGGCGAGTCCCATCCGCTCCTGGAGCAGCCGGGCCACCTGCCGGCTCACCTCGGCCGGATCGGCACCGTCGGCGAGGTCGAGACGCAGGCTGTGGGCCCCCGCCGGGGTACGGCGCAGCGACGCATCGCGTACGCCCTCGACCCCTCGGACCGCGTCGAGGATCGCGTTGACGTCGAAGCCCTCCGGCCGATCGCGCAGCGGTGCCGGCTCGTCATCGCGGCGCAGGTGGGTGGCGATCCGGGCGAGTTCCGGCGTTTCGGCAGGTGGATCCACGGCAGGCGGCTCCGGAACGAGGGGCACGTCCGGTTCGGCGGGGACGCGCTGGGGCAACACCGCCGCTGTGCCGTCCGGTGACCGCCCCCCGCCCGGTTCCACCGGCGGTACGGGTTCAGGCGCGGACCGACGTGCCGCGTAGGGTGCCGCGTTCGTCGACCCGTTGGCGGCATGGCTCTGCTCGTGGCGCCCCGACCCTGCGGCGTTCATCCCGGTCAGCGCATCGGCGGGAACCGGGGTCGGATCAGGCTGGGCGGGGGTCGCCGCGGAACGAGTCGGGACCGGCTCGTCGGAGACCGGACGAAGCCGAAAGGGTCGGTGAACAGACAGGTCGGTCGGCTCCCGGTGATCGGAGACCGGCCCGGCACCAGAGGTCGGCCTGAGGTCGGCGGTCGGCATCGGGTCGTTGGTCGGCCTGAGGTCGGCGGTCGGGCTGAGTTCAGCAGCGGGCCTGAGTTCAGCGGCGGATCTGGCCGCGGAGGCGGCCCATGGATCGGGCGTGGCTTCCGGGGCGGCGGCCGTCGAGTGGGCCCCGGGTGCCTCCCGGTAGGTCGACCCGCCGGCCGGTGGGGCGCTGGTCGGGCCGTGAGCCCAGGGCCCCTGCTCCTCCGTCGGCGGTTGAACTGCTCGGGTGCCCCAAGGCGCCTGCTCCTCCGTCGGGGGTTGAACTGCTCGGGTGCCCCAAGGCGCCTGCTTGTCCGTCGGCGGCTGGGCGCCCCAGGGCAGCCCCTCCTCAGCCGGCGCGGCACTGACCGGGCGGGCCCAGGCCGGACGCTCCGGCGGCTGCGCGGTCGGGCCGGTCGCCGACCGTTCGTCGGCGGCCCGAGGAGCCCAGGTCGGTCGCTCCACCGGGGTGCTGGTCGGCGGCATCGCCCAACTCGGCCGGTCGGAGAAGGTCTGCTCAGCCCGCCCGGGTAAGTCCGACTCAGCCCTACCGGGCAGGTCCTGCTCAGCTCCAACGGGCGGATCCTGCTCAGTCCTGCCGGTCATGTCGTGCTCAGCTGGATCGTGCTCGGCCCTGCCGGGGGGATCCTGCTCGGCCCTACTGGGCGGGTTCTGCCCGGCCGTGACGCTGGGGTCGGATTGAGCCCAACCGGGGAGGGCCGGCTCAGGCCGACCGGTGGTCGGCTCCGGCCCCTGACCCGAGGAGCGGAATCCCTCGTACGGTCGGGGTGGTTGCACAGGTACCGGCTCGTAGGGACGGCTCGGCTCGGCGCGCACCGGCTCGTACGGCCGGTTGGGCTCGTGGGCCCAGGTCTGGGCCGGAGTCTCACGCGAGCGTCGACCCGGTGAGTCACCCTCACCCCGGGCCCACGATGGAGCCCATTCGCTGGTCGGAGTCGACCGGGCCCAGTCCGGCTGCTCGGCGGCCGCCGGTAGCCGGAGCCCGGCCTGGTCGGTCGGTGTCGGGTCAGCCGGTTCGGCGGCAACGGCCTCGGCGGGCCCCCACCGGTTGGCCCCGCTGGAGTCCTCCCACCCGTGCGGCGCCGGGCCGGCCGACTCGTCCCGGTGGCGCTCGGCGGTCGGCGCGTGCAGCCCAGGGGGCATTTCGAAGCCCGAGGCGGCGGTGCCGACCGGCGGCACCTGCACGGTCGGCGACGAGGTCGGCAGGCCACTCGCCGGCGGCCCAGAGGTCGGCGGGCCACTGACCGGCGGCGCCGAAGTGGGCAGGCCGGTCATCGGCGGGGCCGAGGTCGGGGCAGCGTACACAGGGGCCGACAGGCCCCCGGCCGGTGGCGCGGAAGTCGGTAGGCCGGTGGGCGGTGCGGAGTGCTCACTGGCCGGTACGGGACGCGGTGCCGGCAGCACCAGGCGCTCGTGACCGGGATGGTGGCCGGAATCACGGGACCCGGGCGGGGCGCTCACCGGGGCGTGCCAATCGGCGGATGGCTCGTTCGCACCGGGGTACCTGCCGTTGACCTGGTGGCCGTTGACCCCCTCGGACCGCTGCGGCACCGGCTCTCCGGGCGGGGCCGGCAGGTCGGCGTAGGGTGGCGAGGCCGTGGACCAGCCGGTCGGCGGCGGAATCACCCGCCAACGTTCCCCGGTCTCCTGGGAGCTTTCCGCGCTCCAGGACCAACCCCCGGTCGGCGGAGCCCACCCGTTGCCGGAACGGCCCAGGTCATCCTGCTGACCCGTACCGTCGCCGTGCTCTCCCGGGGTGGCGGCACCGGGCTGTCCTGTTTCACTCACCGCGCGCTCCTTGGTCGCCCCCGCTGAGGCTACCGTGTGGCGACAGTGGCGATAAGTTACAGCGGCGGGCCAATTCCGCCCGGGGCCCTCCAGGCCCTGGTCGGTTTGACAGAAATGCCGGTCCGCACGACGACCTCGGAGGTTCTGATGACCGCTGCGGGGAACGGCGCCCAGACCGCCGGCCGGCCCACGCGCCTACCTCGTTCGGCACGCCGCAAGCAGCTGCTCGCCGCAGCTCAGGAGGTGTTCGTCGCGCAGGGTTACCACGCCGCAGCCATGGACGACATCGCCGAGCGGGCGGGAGTCTCGAAGCCGGTGTTGTACCAACACTTCCCCGGAAAGATGGAGCTGTATCTGGCCCTGCTCGACACGCACTGTGACGCCATCGTCGCCAAGGTGCACGATGCGATGGCCAGCACCACCGACAACAAGGAGCGGGTCGGCGCGTCCGTACGGGCCTACTTCGACTTCGTCGACCACGAGAGCGAAGCCTTCCGACTGGTCTTCGAGTCGGATCTTCGCAACGATCCCGCCGTACGGCAGCGGGTCGAGCGGGTGGAGCAGGGCTGCATCGCCGCCATCACCGACACCATCATCTCCGACACCGGGGTGAGCCGGGCCCACGCCGAACTGCTCGCCTCCGGTCTGGTCGGTGCCGCCGAGACCGCCGCACAGTTTTGGCTGGCCGGGGGCCGTCCGGTGCCCAAGGCCGAGGCGGAGGCGCTGGTGGCGGCGCTCTCCTGGCGGGGCATCGCCAGCTTTCCGCTGCAAGGTGAGTCAGCCTGAACTAGCACCTTGTGATCGGATAGCCTTCGCACGGCGGCCATATCGCCCGACGGAGGAGGCACAGTGGAGGTCAAGATCGGCGTGCAGTACGCGCCCCGCGAACTGGTTCTGGAGAGCGCGCAGTCGCCGGCCGAGATCGAGCGGATCGTGACCGACGCCGTCGCCCGGGGTGAGGGCACCCTGTCCCTGACCGACGAGAAGGGCCGGCGGATCATCGTGCCGGTCGGCAAGGTCGCCTACGTGGAGATCGCGGAGGCATCTCCCCGGGCGGTGGGTTTCACCGTCCGCTGACGGTCCAGTTGGTAGGTCCGGCGGCGACCATCCGCGCGGTGCGCGCACAGGTCAGCCGCCGGATCGAGCCCCCCGGCTGCTCGCCCTGACGGATTCGGGTGGTGAGCGCCCCACGGTCGGCGACGATCCCCGCCCGACCCGGGACAGCGCCACACCCACCAGACGCCACGCCCATCGACGGCCGCTTGGGCACGGTCGGCCGAGATGACGAGGCCCGGTTTCGGCTATCGACACAGCCCGGCCCGAGACCCAGCGCATCTCGTCGTAGCCCCGCCGTACGCCCGGCGCATCGAGCCGGTCGGTCCACAGCGGCATAGAGCGCGGTCGACCCATCGTGACCCGTAAGGCGCGGTCGAGACGGGCAACCCGCAGGTTTTCGCCGAACGGGGACACACCGGGATCTGCGGGCGAGACTTCGAGGGCCCCGACCTGGTGACAGACCGGGCTGGCTGGTGATACACATCACGTAAGAGCCTGCCCGGTGACGCTTGCTTGCTCGGAATCAGGACAGCGTATGGCCCGTTCAGGTAGTATGGAGGCGTTGCCGTAGGCGCCGATCCGGCCGGAGTCGTAGTGGATCTGGGATGGCATTGCTTCCCGATTCGCAGGTGATTCCGAGTCGAAGTCCGACCCACGGCGCGCGTGCGGCCCGGTCCGCTCGGCTTTCTGCCGCCGACCGTGTGGCCCGCGCCAAACCGAACGCGCCCTGAGGACATGACGGGGCGCACCCACGAGAGGGCACCCCCAAATCCACATGAGTGAGCTGACTCAAGACCTCACAGACGGCCAGGAACTGGCCCCCACCGCCCCGGTCCGACCGGAGGCACCGACCTTCGCCGAGCTGGGCGCCCGCGCCGAGACCGTCGAGGCGCTGGCCGCGGCCGGCATCACCCGCGCCTTCGCCATCCAGGAGTACGCCCTGCCGATCGCGCTGCGCGGGGCCGACCTGATCGGGCAGGCCCCGACGGGCACTGGCAAGACCCTCGGCTTCGGCGTACCGCTGCTGGAGCGGGTCTTCGCTCCCGGCGAGGGCGGCGACGGGCTGCCCCAGGCGCTCGTCGTGGTACCCACCCGCGAGCTGGGCATCCAGGTCGCCAAGGACATCGCGGCCGCCGGTCGCACCCGAGGCGTGCGCGTACTGCCGATCTACGGCGGGGTGGCGTACGAGCCGCAGGTCGAGGCGCTGCGCAAGGGCGCGGAGATCCTCGTCGGCACCCCGGGTCGCCTGCTCGACCTCGCCAAGCAGAAGCACCTGCGCCTGCACGGGGTACACGCGCTGGTGTTGGACGAGGCCGACCGGATGCTGGACCTGGGCTTCCTCGACGACGTCGAGCGGATCCTGGCGATGCTGCCCGAGGACCGGCAGACCATGCTGTTCTCGGCGACCATGCCCGATCCGATCGTGACCCTGTCCCGGCGCTTCCTGCGGCACCCGGTCACGATCCACGCCGGCCACACCGCGGAGACCGGTCCGTCGCCGCAGACCGAGCAGTTGGTCTACCGCACCCACTCGATGAACAAGGTCGAGATCGTCGCCCGAATCCTCCAGGCGGAGAGCCGCGGCCTGACGATGATCTTCACGCGGACCAAGCGTGCCGCCGACCGGGTCGCCGAGGATCTCGACTTCCGTGGCTTCGCGGTCGCCGCCGTGCACGGTGACCTCGGCCAGGGTGCCCGCGAGCGGGCCCTGCGGGCCTTCCGCGCCGGGAAGATCGACACCCTGGTCGCCACCGACGTCGCGGCCCGAGGCATCGACGTCAGCGGCGTCACCCACGTGATCAACTACGACTGCCCGGAAGATCAGGACACCTACACCCACCGCATCGGCCGCACCGGCCGGGCGGGAGCTACCGGTGTCGCGGTGACCTTCGTCGACTGGGACGACATGCCGCGCTGGCGGATCATCGACAAGACCCTCGGGCTGGACATGCCCGAGCCGCAGGAGACGTACCACACCTCCCCGCACCTCTACACCGACCTGCACATCCCGACCGACGTGACCGGCACCCTGCCGACCGCCGAGCGCACCCGCGCCGGGCTCTCCGCCGAGGTCGAGGAGGACCTGGGTGGCGGCCGGTCGCGCCGGGGCGAGCCACGCGGCGGACGCCGCCAGGATCGTGGCCGCAGCGACAGCGGGCGCAGTGAGAGCGGGCGCAGTGAGAGCGGGCGCGGTGAGGGTCGTAGGCGTTCCGTGGGCCGCTCTCCCCAGGAGGGCGAGACCACGCCGGAGACCACCGAGGCCACCGAGGGCGGCAGCCGTACCCCCCGCCGTCGTCGACGTCTCCGCGACGGCGAGGTCATCGCCGGTGTGGACGCGACCGCCACCGCCGGTGCGGTCACGACCGTCGAGTCCAGCGCCGGCACCGAGGGTGCCGCAGGCGAGGCGGCACGACCCCGTCGCCGCCGACGCCGCCGTGGCGCCGCATCCACCGCAGGTACGGCAGCCGAAGCGACCGACTGACCCCACTCACCAACACCCATGCCGCACCGTCCGTCCAGGGCGGTGCGGCTCTGCGTTCGCCGCTCGGCCGCCGCCCTGACCGGACACCGTCCCTGTCGGGCGGTGCGGCAGTGCGTTCACCACCCCTGCCCCCGCCGGGTCGGCAAGGTCACGCTCGATCTTTGATCGAGTGGCCTCGTTCGCGCCTGAGGCCACTCGATCCCGCATCGAGCGTGACCTTGAGCGGAGGCAGCGCGCGGCAGCGCGGCAGCGCGGCAGCGCGGCAGCGCGGCAGCGCGGCAGCGCGGCAGCGCGGCAGCGCGGCAGCGCGGCAGCGGCGAGCGACTGGGCAGGCTGGTGGCGGGGCGAGGTGGCCCGAGAGGAAAGATGGAGTCATGCCCGAACCGTTGGATGTTGCCCTGGCCGAGGTCCGTTCGATGCTGCTCGGGTCCGGGCTGACCCGGGCCGTGGCCGCCGGTCGACGGCGTGGTCAGCGCCCTTCCGTGGTCCGGGCCGAGCTACGGCCGGTGGTGCTCAAGGCCGGGCCACGGTTGCAGATCGCCACCTCGGACGGCGCCCGGCCGTACACCCGCAATGTGGCGCCGGGGCCGGAGTCGGATGCGGCGGTCGAGGCCCTGCTGGCCGAGCCGTTCGGCAACTGGCATGTCGAGACCACGGACGCCACCCTGCAACTGCGGGTCACCAAGTCGGGCGAGGCCCAGGTGCACCGCAGGCCGGTCGCCCCGGCCGACGGAGACCAGCCGAGCGCATCGCAGCAGGCTGCGGTGCGGCACGACCGAGCCAAGGAGTACCTGCTCGATCCCGGTGACCCGATCTTCGCCGAGATCGGCGGCTCGGCGGCGAAGCGTCGGCAGGTGGACGCCTTCCTGCGGGCGCTGGTCGCCACCTTGCCCGCCGGGCTGACCGGCCCACTGCGGGTGGTGGACCTCGGGTGCGGCAACGCGTACCTGACCTTCGCCGCGTACCGGTACCTCTCCCAGCGCGGGCTGGAGGTGGAGCTGGTCGGGGTGGACGTACGCGAGGATCAGCGCCGCCGCAACACCGAGCTGGCCGAACGGCTCGGCTGGGCAGATCGGGTGCGGTTCGTGGCCGGCACCATCACCGACGCTGTCGTCGAGCCGGCACCTGATCTCGTCCTCGCCCTGCACGCCTGCGACACCGCCACTGACGAGGCGTTGGCCCGTGCGGTGCGGTGGGGAGCCCGCTGGGTGTTGGCCGCGCCCTGCTGCCATCACGATGTGGCGGCACAACTGCGCGCCGGTAGGGTACCCAACCCGTACGGTCTGCTGACCCGGCAGGGCATCCTGCGGGAGCGCTTCGCGGACGTCCTCACCGACGCGCTGCGGGCCGGGCTGCTGCGGCTGCACGGCTACCGGGCCGAGGTGGTCGAGTTCGTGGACTCCGCGCACACTCCCCGCAACCTGCTCATCCGGGCCCGCCGTACGGATGTGGCCCCCACCGCCGAGCAGCGTGCGGAGTACGCGGAACTGGTCGAGCAGTGGCGAATCACACCCCGGCTGGAAACCCTGATCAACCGGACCACAACGGCTCTTTAGCACCTGGCCGATGCCGCCAGCCGTGCCTGCCTGATCAGTCAGTCAGTATCTTCCGGCGAAACCCGTACTACTCTCGGATAAGTGCACCGTCAGGTGCCGTCGGGAGGGAAGACCCACCGGATGGGTTCGGCAGAAGTATCGCCACAGATGGCGTTCGCGCGCTTCGTGCGCCGGGCTATCGACGACGCCCGCGAGGAACGCGGATGGACCGTCACCGACCTGGCCGCCCACACCGGAGTCGGTCGGTCCACCATCTTCCGCTGGTTGGCCGGTGACTGGCAGGACTACCCGGAGCTGGCCAAGGTGCGGGGCTTCTGTGCCGCCCTGGACCTCCCGGTAGCGGCGGCCTTCCGCGCGCTGGGGCTGCCGGACACCGGCTCGGGAAGCCTCCCCCGGGGCAGCGAAGGCTCGGTCGAGGCGGACGTGCGGGTGATCCTGCAACGACTGGCCGACCCGACCGTACCGGCCGAGGAGAAGCACCACATCCGCGATCTGCTGCGCTACCTGGCCCGCCGCCCGATCCGCCGCGCCGGCTGACCTGCGCAGGCCCGGCCGGCTACGTGGGCCGGGCTGACCTACATGGGCCCGGCTGGTCAGCGCGGGCCCGGCTGGTCAGCGCACCAGCACGGTGAACTCGGCGGTGCGGACCTCACCCCCGGTGGCGAAGTCCAGGTAGAGGCGGTACCGCCCCGGTCCGGGTGCGGTCAGCCAGAACTGCATCGCCCCGTCCACGAGTTCCGGTTCCGGGTGTACGTGCAGGTAGCCGAGGTCACCTTCGCGCAGCGCGACCAGGTGGCCGTACGCCCCCAGGTACTGCTCCAGGTTCGGGCTGCTGCCGTTCGCAGCGGTGACCCGGAAGCTCACCGGCACGGTCAGGTCGGGCTCGGGGTCGCCCTGGTAGCTGACGGTCAGGCCGTCGACCGTGTCGCTGGTCGCTGGGGCGGGTAGGGGGCGCGGCGCGTACTCACCGGGGGCCACCAGGTCCACGCCCAGGGTGGTCGCGGTCTGTCGGCCGTCCTCGGCAAGGGCGGTGAAGTCGGCGTATGCGCGCCAGATGCCGGGCTGGGGCAGGGTCAGCGGCACCGACCAGGTGCCGTCGGCCGCCATGCTGGGATGCAGGTGCTGGTAGCCGGTCAGGTCACGGCGTACCACGATCAGGTGCATCGGCTTGTCGTGGACCACCGCGAACCGGGTGACCGTCCGCCGTTGCGCGTCCTGGATCCGGAACCGCAGCTCATCGGCCTGCCCCGGAGTGAACTCGGCGGCCAACGGGGTGAGGGTGTAGCCGGCCCGGCTGACCGCCAGGCCACCCGCCTCGGCCGCCTCCGCCTGCCCGGCCTCGTGCGAGTGGGCACCGGTGCCCGGGGCGTGGGTGTGGCCGGTCAGGGCGTTCTGCGGCACCCCGCCCGCAGCCAGGGCTCCGCCGGTGTTCAGCCGACCGAGCCCGAACCCGAGCAGTACGGCCAGGATCAGCCCACCGACCACGAGCGCCAGCCGCACCGTACCCGGATCGGGTCTGTCCACCGCAGCCTCGCCGCCGCCCCCAACCTCCCCGGCCCCCACCTGCTCAGCCGTTCCGTCATCCCCCCGCACCGCCACATCCCCTTCTCGCTCCCCCGGCACCCACCCACCGTAGCCACCACCCCCGCACCCCCACCCCACCTCCCCCGCGATCTTGCACTTTTTGTCGCTGAGATGCGGCATTCACCCGCTATGCCCCGACAGAAAGTGCAAGATCGCGGGGGAGGTCAGGAGGTTAGGAGGTTAGGAGGTTAGGGCCAGGGTTAGGGGGAGGACGGCGGGGGCGTGGGCGCGGCGGAGTTCGCGGGCGGCCAGGGTCAGGGTCCAGCCGGTCTCGACCAGGTCGTCGACGAGCAGAACGGGGCCGGTCAGGTCGGCGAGGGCGGCGGCCAGGGGGGCGGGCACGGTCAGGGTGCCGTGCAGGGCGCGTACCCGCTGGGCGCTGTTTCCGCGGGCGGCACCGGGCGGGGCGGCGACCGCCACCCGGCCCAGCAGCGGCATCCGCCCGACGGCGGCGATCCGCTCGGCCAGTGAGGTGATCAAGAGCGGATGGCTGGCCGAGTCCATCGTGACCACCCCCACCGGGCGACTGGGCCAGGGGTCGTCCCCGTGCGCCCACGCCTTCAGGACCTCGATGACGGCCGCGACCACGTCGTCCGGCACCGGCCCGTCCGGGGTGCCCGGCCCGACCAGACCGCGCAGCCGGTCACCCCAACCGAGATCGGAGAGCCGGCCCACGGCCCGACCGGGCAGCGCCTGCTCCGTCGGGGCGATGCGCCCCTTCAGGGGTACGCCGACCGCCGCCAGCCCGGTCGGCCAGAGCTTCTTCGGCGCGATCTGCACCCCGGGTCGGCCGAGGAAGGTCTGTGCGGCCGTCAAGGCCGCCGGTGACACCTCGGCGGTGAACAGGGGCTCGGCACACCGGTCGCAGCGGCCACAGTCGGTCGCCTCGGCGTCGTCCAGGCACTCCCGCAGGTAACGCAGCCGGCAACCGGGCGTCGAGGCGTACTCCAGCATGGCCTGTTGCTCGGCGGTGCGGGCGGTGGCGACGCGGCGCAACCGCTCGGCGTCGTAGTTCCAGGGCTCGCCGGTGGCGAGCCAGCCGCCGCGCACCCGGCGGACCGCGCCGTCGACGTCGAGCACCTTGAGCATCATCTCCAGGCGGGCCCGACGCAGGTCGACAAGCGGCTCCAGGGCCTGGGTGGAGAGCGGCCGGTCGGTGTGCAGGGCGGCGAGCACCGCGCGGACCTGATCCTCCGGCGGGAAGGCCAGTGAGGCGAAGTACCGCCAGATGGCCACGTCCTCGGGGCCGGGCAGCAGCAACACCTCGGCGTGGTCGACGGCCCGGCCGGCCCGGCCGACCTGCTGGTAGTAGGCGATCGGTGAGGGTGGGGCGCCCAGGTGCACCACGAACCCCAGGTCCGGTTTGTCGAAGCCCATGCCGAGGGCGCTGGTGGCCACCAGGGCCTTGATCTTGTTGTCCAGCAGGTCCTGTTCGGCGGCGCGCCGGTCGGTGTCCTCCGCCTGCCCGGTGTACGCCGCCACCGACCACCCCCGGGCCCGCAGGAACTCGGCGGTCTCCGTGGCCGCGGCGACGGTCAGGGTGTAGATGATGCCGGACCCGGGCAGCCGGTCCAGGTGGTCGGCGAGCCAGCCGAGTCGGTGCGCCGGGGTGGGCAGGTCGAGTACGCCCAGCCGCAGGGACTCACGGTCCAGGCTGCCCCGCAGCACCAGCACCTCCGGCCCGGGGGCGGCCACCTCGGTGCCGAGCTGTTCGGCCACGTCCCGGGTCACCCGGGCGTTGGCGGTGGCCGTCGTCGCCAGCACCGGCGTGTGGGCCGGCAGGTTGCCGAGGAAGGTCCGCAGCCGGCGGTAGTCCGGCCGGAAGTCGTGCCCCCAGTCGGAGACGCAGTGTGCCTCGTCGACCACCAGCAGCCCGGTGGTGGCGGCCAACTGCGGCAGCACACCGTCCCGGAAGTCCGGATTGTTCAACCGTTCCGGGCTGATCAACAGCACGTCCACCGTCCCGGCGTGGATCTCGGCGGTGATCTCCTCCCACTCGTCCAGGTTGGCGGAGTTGATGGTGCGGGCCCGGATGCCGGCGCGGGCGGCGGCCTCGACCTGGTTACGCATCAACGCCAACAGCGGGGAGACGATCACCGTCGGCCCGGCGGGACGGGGCTGGTCGCGCAGCAGGGCGGTGGCCACGAAGTAGACCGCCGACTTGCCCCAGCCGGTACGTTGCACGCAGAGCACCCGCCGCCGGTCGACCACCAACGCCTCGATCGCCCGCCACTGATCCTCACGGAGGGTGGCGTGCTCGCCGGCCAACCGCCGCAGCACCTGTTCGGCGCGATCCCGGACCATGCTGCGTTCCTGGCTCATTCGGCCTTTCTACCAGTGCGGGCGGTAGCGGGCTGATGTCCCTCCGGCCCGGCCCGACCTGCTGGCATACGATGCCGTTCGATCCATGAGAGAGGACGACATGACACAGCCAACCGGCACCACCGTCACGAGCCGGCGGATCGCGGTCGCCGTGGTGGCCCTGCTCACCGCCGCCATGGTGACCGGCTGCGACGACGATACGCCGCAGGCGGCCCCACCTCCGCCGGACCCGAAGCAGGAGCTGCTGGCCGCGGTGCCGACCGACGAGGACCCGGCCTTCCGCTTCGTCACCCGTGACACCTCCGGCGACGTCTCCGGGGTGGTGGATCCGGCGAACCGGGGCATGGACATCGACACCGTCACCAAGGACAAGGACTTCACCCTGGAGATGTCCTTCCGGATGGTCGACTCACGCACCTGGATGAAGGTCAACTTCAAGGGGTCGAAGGACATCCAGAAGTTGATGAAGCTGCCCACCAAGTGGATGGAGATGGATCCGGCGAAGATCGAGAGCCCGGACACCCTGCCCACCTACCAGGGCACCGATCCCGGCAACGCCGAGGCGATCATCCGCGCGGCCAGCGAGGTCCAGGCCGGCGAGGGTGGGACGTACACCGGGGTGATCGACCTGTCCACCCAGCCGGACCTGACGGAGGCCCTGGAAGGGCTGGTCACTTTCGGGGACGGCGACGAGCCGATCCCGTTCACCGCCGTCGTCGGCCCGGACGGCAACCTGGCCTCGCTCACCCTGGAGATCCCGCCCGCCGGCAAGAAGAAGGCCAGCGAGTACGTGGTCGAGTACTCCGACTTCGGCAGCACCCCGCAGATCGTCGCCTTCACCCCCGACGAGGCCCAACCGGCCCCCACCTCCGCCTACGACCTCCTGAACGGCTAACCCCTCCCCGTATCGCCGTGTTGATCAAGAGGTTTGCGTCTGGATCGGCCCCGCCGGAGACGCAAACTTCTTGATCGACGCGCGGTGAGCGGGGGTGAGGTGAGGGCGGGGTGGGGTCAGCGGCCGAGGACGGAGCCGCCGTTCACGCCCAGGATCTGGCCGGTGACGTAGCCTGCGGCGGGGCTGGCCAGGTAGCGGATGGACTCGGCGATGTCGTCCGGGGTGCCGGCCCGGCCGACCAGGGTCGCGGCCACCCGTTTGGCGTGGCCCTCGGGGGTCATCCGGCCGAGGAAGAGTTCCGTCTCCGCGACGTAGCCGGGGCTTACCACGTTGACCGTGATCTGCTCCGGACCCAGTTGGGCCGCGAGACTGTACGCCCAGCCGTGCAGTGCCGCCTTCGCCGCCGCGTACGCCTCATCGCCACCCCGTTGGGCGGCGATCGAGCTGATCAGGATCACCCGTCCGCCGGGGCGGCGCAGCATGGGCCGCAGCGCCTCGGTGAGCAGTACGGCCGTGAGCACATTGGTGTCCAGAGTGGCCCGCCAGTAGGCGGCGATCCCGGCCAGGGTGTCCTCCTGCGCGCTGTGGAAGGCGCCGGCATTGTTGACCAGCACGTCGACCGGTCGGTCCCCGACCGCCTCCAGCACCCTGCCGATCTGCTCGGGGTCGGTGAGGTCGACCGGCACCGGGCGTACCGCCTCCGGTCGGCCGGTCTGGGCCCCGATCCGGTCGGCCGTCGCCGCCAGCACCTCCGCCCGTCGACCGAGCACGAGCACCGAGCACCCGTCGGCGACGAGGGTCCGCGCCACGGCCGCCCCGATTCCCGTACCACCGCCGCTGACCACAGCCAACCGCTCGGCCACCCCAGGTCCCCTATCGTCGTCGGTCCATTGATCACCAAGGCTAGCGGGCCGCCCGCCGGCCTTCTGGTCAACTCTCCCTACACGGGCCCAGGCGCAGGGCGTTGCGCAGCAGGGCCAGGCGGGGAGCCAGGCTGGCCAGGCCACCGGGGAAGAAGTAGACCGCCAGGATGAAGACGGTGCCGAGGACGAACAGGGGCTGGGACAGGGGTCGGCTGAGGAAGGCTGGCAGGGCGTCCACCGCACCGGAACTGCCGACCGAGACCAGGCGGTGGTCCAGGTACATGTAGAGGATCCCGCCCAGCACCGGGCCCCAGCGGGTGCCGGGGCCGCCGAGCACCACCATCACCAGCAACGACAGGGTCAGCTCACTGCTGGTGATGTGCGGGGAGGCACCGCCGACGATCAGGCAGTAGACCACCCCGCCCGCCGCAGCCAGACCACCGGCCAGGGTGAAGGCGACCAACTTGAACCGGTACGGGTCCAGCCCGAGCACCCCGATGCGCCGCTCGTCGTCGCGCACTCCGGCCAGCACCCGTCCGGTCGGGGAGCCGCTGACCCGGTGCACCACGAAGACCACCACGACCAGGTACGCCAACGCCAGCCAGTACAGGTTGACCGTGTTGGCCACCCCGACCAGCCCGGCGGGCACCCCGGTCACATCCAGCGGCAGCCCCTCCTCACCACCGGTCAGTCCACCGAAGTCGCGGGCCACCAGGATCGCCCCGACCTGGGCGAAGGCCAGGGTGACCATGGCGAAGGCGATGCCGACCGTACGCAGGGCCACCGCCCCGACCAGTGCGGCCAGGATGGTCCCGCCGACGATCGCCAACGGCGCGGCCTGCCACAGCGGCAGCCCGGCCCGGGTGATCAGGATGTCCGTGCCGTACACCCCGGCGGCGAAGTAGAGGGCGTGCCCGAAGGAGAGCATCCCGGTCCGCCCGAACAGCAGGTCGTAGCCGGCCGCCAGGCCACCGAAGACCAGGCAGACGGCGAGCAGTTGCAGGGTGCCGGGCGAGTTCAGGGCACCCTCGAACAGGCCCGGCAGGTGCAGGGTCGAGTACGGCAGGACCAGCGCCACCACCAGCACGACCAGGGGCAGGAAGGGGCGCAGCCGGGACCCACCGGTCGGCTGGGCCGGCACCTCCGCCGCAGGTGCCGGGATCTCGGGACTCTTGACCTCGGTCATGCCGTAGCCACCTTTCCGGCGATGCCCTGCGGGCGCAGCAGCAGCACCACGGCCAGCAGCGCGACCACGCAGATGTCGCCCAGCCCGGAGGTGCCGTAGTAGTTGACGAACTGTTGCAGCAGCCCTACCGCCACGGCCGCGTACGCGGACCCGACCACCGAGCCCATACCGCCGATGACCACCACGATGAAGGCGAAGATCAGCAGGGAGCCGCCCTGCTGGGGCGAGACCGTGCCGAAGTAGACACTGCCCAGTGCACCGGCCAGGGCCGCCGCCGCGCCACCGATGGCGAAGACCAGGGTGAAGGCCTTGCGGACGTCGATGCCCAGCGCGGTGACCATCTCCCGGTTCTCCACCCCGGCCCGGATGATCAGGCCGTACCGGGTCCACTGGAGGAAGGCCAGGATCGCAGCCAGCACCAGCACCGCGGCGGCGATCAGCAGCAGCCCGCCGTTGGGCACCTGGGCGCCCAGGATCGTGGTGACCTGGCGGGTCCACTCCGGACGGGGGAAGGGCCGGGCGTCCGCACCCCAGGTGGCCTGCAACAACGCCACCCCGGCCAGGGAGAGACCGACGGTGACCAGCACCTGCTCGATGGTGCGGGAGTAGAGCGGCCGGATCAGCACCAGCTCGACCAGCACCGCCATCAGGGTGCCGGCGGCCACCCCGAAGGCGACCGCAACCACGAAACCGAAGCCGTCCGCGCCGGCGCCGGGCAGGTTCCCCGCCGCCCACCAGGTCGCGTACGCCCCGACACCCAGGAACAGTCCGTGCGCGAAGTTGAGCACGTCGGCGAGGCCGAAGACCAGCGACAGGCCGGAGGCCACCAGGAAGTACAGCGCCGCCAGACCGAGCCCGGTCAGGGTCAACAGGATGACCGCGTCCATCAGTGCCCGTCCTTCCGTCCGGCCCCGGGCGCGGCGTGGTGGCTGCCGGGCGCGGCGTGGTGGCCCTCCGCCGAACCGACCCCGAGCAGGGACCGGGTCAGCTCGGTCTCGGCCAGCAGCCGCTGGGCGTCGCCGGTCCAGGCCACCTGGCCGGCGGCCAGCACCACGGCGTCCCGGGCCAGTCGCCGGACCACGGCCAGGTTCTGCTCCACCAGCAGCACCGGCACGGATTCGGCGACCCGCGCCAACACCTCCGCCACCTCGGTCACCACCTTCGGCGCCAACCCCTTGGTCGGCTCGTCCACCAGCAGCAGCCGGTTGTCGTTGAGCAGCACCCGACCGATGGCGAGCATCTGCTGCTGCCCGCCGGAGAGGGAACCGGCCCGCTGCCGGGCCCGCCGTTGCAACTCCGGAAAGAGCGCGAAGACCCGGTCGTACGCCGCCGTGCCGCCCCGCCGCTCGGCGAGGCGCAGGTTCTCCGCGACGGTCAGTCCGGTGAAGACGCAGCGGTCCTCCGGCACGTAGCCGAGCCCACCCCGGACCAGCCGGTGGGTGGGTTGGCCGAGCAGGGCCCCGGTCTGCATCCGGACGACGCCGCGGACCTCGCCGCCCGGGGGAGTAAGCCCGACCAGGGCGCGCAGGGTGGTGGTCTTGCCGACGCCGTTGCGACCGAGCAGCACGGTGACCCCGGTCGGCGCGACCGTGAACGACACCCCTTGCAGGATGTGCAGCCCGGCGATCCGTACCGACAGATCCTCGACCGTCAAGATCGGCTCCATCAGAGCTCCTCCCCCAGGTAGGCCTCTTGCACGGTCGGGTTGGCCATCACCGTCTGCGGGGTGTCGCAGGCCAGCAGGGCGCCGTGGTGCATGACCGCGATCCGGTCGGCCAGGTCGAGGATCACGTCCATGTGGTGCTCGACCATCAGCACCGACCGGCCACTGTCCCCGGTCAGGGACCGGATGACCTGGACCAGTTCCGGTACGTCCTCGGCGCTGACCCCGGCCATCGGCTCGTCGAGCAGCATCACCCGCGGCTCCCCGGCCAGCAGCAGGGCGATCTCCAGCTTGCGCTTCTCGCCGTGGGCCAGGGTGCCGGCCAACGCCGTACCCCGGTGGGCCAGACCGACCCGGTTCAGCGCCGTGTCGGCGGCGGTGGCCACCTCCCGATCGGCTGCCGCCCGCCGCCACAGCTTCATCGAGCCCCCGCGGTGTGCCTGTACGGCCAGCCGGACGTTCTCCCGCACGCTCAGCGATCCGAAGACCGAGGAGGCCTGGAAGGTACGCCCCAGGCCCAGCCGGGCCCGCCGGTGCGGCGGCAGGGTGGAGATGTCCTGCCCGTCCAGGGTGACCTGGCCCTCGGTGGGCCGACGCAGACCGGTGATCAGGTTGAACAGTGAGGTCTTGCCGGCGCCGTTGGGCCCGATCACCCCGAGGAACTCCCCGGGGGCCAGGTCGACGTCGACGGCGTCGACGATGGCGACCTCACCGATCCGCCAGGTCAGACCGCGGGTGGCGAGCATCCTCAGCCCTTCATCGCCTGGACCGGCGGGGCGGCCTCGTCACCGGTGAGCGCCTTCTGGGCGGTGGCGGTGAAGGTGTCGCCGCTGCCGGTGAGGTTCGCCTGGTACATCGGCTGGAGCAGGGCGTGGTCCTCGGCGCGGATGGTCATGGTGCCCTTCACACCCTCGAAGCTCCAGCCCTCCAGCGCGGTGATCATCTTCTCGACGTCGTCCCCGCCCTCCTGCACGGCCCGGACCACCATCTGGGCGGCGGCGAAGCCGTCCGGGTGGAACAGGTCGAGGGTGCCACCGGGGATCTTCGCCTTCGCAGCCCTGGCCGCCTCGGTGTCGCTGGCCCCGTCGAAGTAGTGCGAGAGGAAGGAGATCTTGCTGCCGGCCGCCCCGAAGGTGGGCCAGGAGGCGCGGATGTCCAGGCCGGTGACCACCGTGGTGGAGCTGAGCACTCCCTGCTGGTCGAGGGTCTGCCACATCGCCGGGGCGGTGGTGCCGGCCCAGGCGACGAAGAGCAGGTCCGGCTTGGCGGACTTGATCTGGCTGGCGAAGGGGGTGAACTCGGTCGCGCTGGCCGGTGCCCGGACCGCGCTGACGGTCGCCCCGGCCCCGCCGATGATCTCCTTCACCGCCGCCTCGTTGGCGTCACCGAACGCCCCGTCCTGGGCGAACACCACGACCTTCTTGCCGGTCGGGTCGCCGATGAAGGACCTGGCGGTCACCACGTCCTGGTACGACTGCCGACCGGAGCGGAAGGTGTACTTGTTGACGCCGGTCACCGCGTCGGTGGCGGCCGCGCCGGAGATGAACAGCACCTTGTTCTGGGCGGCGATCGGGGCTACCTGAAGCGCCACACCGGAGGCCGTCGAACCGGCGATGATCTTGCTGCCCTTGCCGATCAGATCCTTGGCCGCCGAGACCGCCTTCGCCGGGTCACCGGCGTCGTCGACCTCGGTGACCTCGATCGCCCGGTCGCCGACCTTGTTGGTGCCGCCGGTGGCGAAGTCCAGACCGGCCCGGAACCCTTCGATGTACTGCTTTCCGTAACTGGCCAGCGCTCCCGACTGGGAGTAGACCAGGCCGACCTTCACCGGGGCGGCGCTGTCGCCACCACCGTTGGCGGTGTCCTTCGGACTACCACAGGCCGTGGCGACCATCGCCGCGGCCAACATCGTTGCGGCGGACAGGAACACCCGCCGTGTCGTCCGGACCGTCATTGCCACTCCACGTGAGGACTCAGAGGGAGAGAAACCGTATGTGTCGGCTCACGCTAGAAGTGACATCACCCACGGGCTATGTGGCTCGTGCACACAAGTGACCGGAGGTGGATGGCTTCCGGTTACAGCCAGGAGTACCCGGCAGCGCCCTCTCGGGAAGACCATGGCCACATCCCACGGCCACCTCCCACCCTGTGTCGTCCACCGCCACCCGCCCGACCGCCCGTCGGCCAGCCAATCTTGGACAGTTTCCGTTTTCGCGTAACGGCAACTGTCCAAGATCTAGTGAGATCGGCGCGGTTCAGGTCCGGTGGCGGACCCGGGCCGCCGGTGGCGGGGCTCGGCGGCGGGGGCGTTGGCGCGTTGGGCGGGGCCTGACCTCGGGATTCCGGTTTCTCCCGTTCGAGATCGCCGGAGATCGGAAGATTGCCTGGTGCACCGGTTCTTTCGTCACCCCGTACGGCTGGTGCCGATCGCGTTCCTGGTGGCGATCGGAATCGGCACCGGGCTGCTGATGCTGCCCCCGATGACGGCCCCCCGACACGAGCCGGCGCCGCTGCTCACCGCCCTGTTCACCGCCACCTCGGCGATCTCGGTGACCGGGCTGACCTCGGTGGACACCCCGACCTTCTGGTCCACCACCGGCCTGGTGGTGATCATGGTGCTCACCCAGATCGGTGGGCTGGGCATCCTCACCGGCGCCGCCCTGGTGGTCCTGACGGTCTCCCGGCGGCTCGGCCTGCACAACCGGATGCTGGTGCAGGCCGAGACCCTGGAGTACGGCATCGGCAACCTGGGTCGCCTGCTGCTGCGCATCGGTGCGACCGTGCTGGCCTGCGAGGCGGCGATGACGGCCGTCGTCACCGTACGGCTCTGGCTGGGGTACGACTACCCGTTGGGGCGTGCCCTGTGGTCGGGTGGCTTCCACGCCATCCAGGCGTTCAACAACTCCGGCTTCTCGCTCTACCCGCACGGCCTGCTGTCCCTGGCCCGCGACCCCTGGATCTGTCTGCCCCTGGCACTGGGCAGCATCATCGGCGGGCTCGGTTTCCCGGCCCTGTTCGAGGCGGTCCGCGAGTGGCGCCACCCGATCCGGTGGGCGGTCACCACCAAGCTGACCATCTGGGGCAGCCTCGCCCTGCTCCTCCTCGGTTTCCTGGTCCTCCTGCTGATCGAGTGGAGCAACGCCCGGACCATCGGCCCGTACGCCGTCGGCGACAAGATCCTCGCCGCCTTCACCCAGATCGCACTGTCACGCACCGGGGGGATCGAGGTGGTGCCCATCACCGGCCTGCGGGAGGAGACCTATCCACTGCTGACCGGGTTGATGTTCATCGGTGGCGGCAGCGCCAGCACCGCCGGCGGCATCAAGGTCACCACCTTCTTCCTGCTCGCCTTCATCATCTGGGCGGAGATGCGGGGCGAGCCGGACGTCACCGTGGGGCATCGTCGGGTGGCCACCGCCAGCCAACGGCAGGCCCTGACGGTAGCCCTGCTCAGCGTCGCGATCGTGGCCGTGGGCACCCTCCTGCTGATCGCCATGACCCACCGGGTGCCGTTCTACGCGGCGTTGTTCGAGATCACCTCGGCCTTCAGCACCACCGGCCTCTCCGTCGGCGTGACCTCGGCCCTGTCCGACGCGGGTCTACTCCTGCTGACCGTGCTGATGTACATCGGCCGGGTCGGGCCGCTGACCCTCGGCTCGGCGATCGCGCTGAACACCCGGCGTCGGCTCTACCGCTATCCAGAGGAGCAACCCATTGTCGGCTAACCGCCCGGATCCGGGGCCCATCGCCGTGATCGGCCTGGGCCGGTTCGGCTCCCGCCTGGCCGAATCGCTCAGCGCCCTGGGTCACGAGGTACTCGCCATCGACCATGACGCCCAGCGGGTGCAGAAGTGGTCGAGCCTGCTCGACCAGGTGACCCAGGCCGACTCCACGGACGAGCGGGCCCTGCGCCAACTCGGGTTGACCGACCTGAGTCGGGTCGTGGTGGCCATCGGGGCCTCCGTGGAGTCCAGCGTGCTCACCGTGCTGGCGCTCGTCGAGTTGGGGGTGCCGCAGATCTGGGCACGCGCCACCTCGACCCAGCACGCGAAGATCCTCTCCGCGGTCGGGGCGCACCATGTGATCTTCCCCGAGAAGGAGACCGGCGAACGGCTGGCGCACCTGATCGCCAGCCGGATGCTCGACTTCATGGAGTTCGGGGACGCCTTCGCCATCGCGAAGATGCCGGTACCCGCGGCCCTGGCCGGACACCGCCTGAATGAGGAACAACTGCTCGACCGCCACGGGGTACGGATCATCGGGATCAAGCCGGCGCACGAGCAGGGGTACCGCTACGTCTCGGACAGCCTGCGCCTGGGCCCCGAGGACCTCGTCATCGTCGAGGGGACCATCGAGCAGGTCCAGGCCTTCGCCTCGCTGTCCTGACCCGGGGCGTACCGCAGATCCTCAGCCCTTCCGGCCGGGTGGCCGGTGCGACTTGCCCCGCTTGGCCGCCTTGCTCTTCTCCGGCTTGCCCTTGGCCGGGGTGCCCTTGGCCTGCTGCTCCTTCTTGCCGGGGCCACCCTTCTTGCCGCCCTTCTTCTCCGGCTTGGCCTTCTCCGGCTTGCCCTTCGACTTGCCGGAGCTACCCGAGCCCCCCGAGCCGGCCTTGCCACCGGAACCGGCCTTGCCGGCGGTGACCTTCACCGGCTTCGGGGTCGGGGCGCTGCCGGCGATGCCGGACACCTGCACCCCACAATGCTCGTCACCCAGGCGGAACTCCACCGGCAACGGATTGGTGCCGGTGTAGGTGCCGGTCAGGTTCAACTTCTCGGTGGCACCGGGAGCCAGGGCGGGACGCTGCGGGGTGGCTTGCAGTGCCACCGCGCGCCCCTGCTGGCGGGCCGGCACTGGGCTGGCCTCAGTCACCTGCTGCTCACCGGGGAAGGCGAAGCGGACCGTCCAGTCCCGCAGTTCCCGCTCCCCGGTGTTGGTCAGGCTCAACTCGGCCGTGAACTCCTTGCCGGAGTCCTTACGCAGCGCGTACGAGACCTGGCACGGGATGCGCTGCTCACCGCCCATCCGCGCCTGGGTGGGCTGGTCGATGCCGCCGCTGGCCGGGCTGCGGGAGGTGACCCCCCACACCGCCGCGGTGACGGCCATCAGCGCTACCGCGGCCACCGCCGCCTCGGCCCGCCGCCGACGGTCCAACCGCCGCCGGGTACGCAGACCCACCAGCGGCACGGCATCCGTCGCCGCCGACCAGGGCAGGATGGTGGTACCCGCACTGGCCAGCGACATCGCATCGGCCGGCTGGTCGGCCGGGGACACCGGCACCCGGGGCACCTTCCCGATCACCTCGGCCAGGGTCCGGGCCACCTCGGCCGTGCCGGGCCGGTCCGCTGGCCGCTTGGCCAGGCAGCGGTGGATCAGCTCAGCCACTCCGGCCGGCAACTCCGGCACCGAGGGCATGGGCTCGGGTTCGCGGTACATGTGCGCCCGCAGCATCTGGGTGGTGGTCTCGACCTGCCAGGGCAGCCGTCCGGTCAGCATCCGGTAGAGCAGCAGTCCCACCGCGTACACGTCGGTGGCGGGGCTGACCTGGCCGTTGTCCAGGCGTTCCGGGGCCAGGTAGGCGGGGGTGCCCAGCAGGGTGCCGTCCGTGCCCTTCTCGCTCTCCCCCACCAGGGCGGAGATACCGAAGTCGACCACCTTCACCCCGGTGGCGGTGAGCATGACGTTTCCCGGGGTGACGTCGCGGTGCACCACCCCACGGGCGTGCGCGGTGGCCAGGGCGGAGGCCACCTCGGCCGCGATGGTCACCGCTTCCCGCCAGGGCAGGGTGCCCGCACCGGCGAGCCGGGCGGTCAGCGGAGCACCGTCGATCAGCTCCATCACCACGTACGGCAGGGTCAGCCCCACCTGCTGGGACTCGCCGTAGTCGTACACGTTGGTGATGTTGGGGTGGCAGAGCCGGGCCGCGGCCTGGGCCTCGGTGCGGAGCCGGTGACGGAAGGCCCGGTCGCTGGCCAGCCGGGAGGCGAGGACCTTGACCGCCACCTGCCGGCCGAGCACCTCGTCGTAGCCGCGCCAGACCACGGACATCCCGCCCGTGCCGAGTTGCTCGATCAGCCGGTACCGCTCACCGAGCAGCTGCGCGCCCCTGCGTACCTCTGCACCCATGGTCGGCCTTGTTGCCCGATGCGAACCCGCCTACACCTTTCTGAACGGATTCGGTCGAGGATTCACCCGATCAGGCGGTCGCCAGCAGTTGATCCACCGGGGCGTAGTCGTCCGTGAGCACCAGCGCCTCCCCGACGAAGTCCGTCAGATCCCCGCCGCTGAGCAGGCTGACCGGCTCGTTGTCTGCGTCCAGCCGGGCTCGGAGGGCGGCCAGCGGCAGCGGGGTGTCGGAGGCGACGATGAGGAAGTTCGCGCCCCGCTCCCCGGCCAGGGCCTCCGGCGGGGCGATCAGGGCCACATGCTGGAACTCGGCCGCCACGGTGGCCACCTCGCTGCGGATGAACCGCAGCGGCGGATAGTCGATGACGTTCTGCACGTACACCCCACCCGGCCGGGTGACCCGCCGGATGTCCGCGGCCATCTCCCGGGTGGCCAGATGCCAGGGCACCACCAGATGTCCGAAGGCGTCGCCGACCACGAAGTCCCGGCTGTCCGTCCCTTGCCGGCCCGTCCACAGCCGGGCGTCCCCCACCATCACCTGAAGATCCGGCCCCTGGCGTACGCCGAGGTGCTGCTCGCCCAGAGCGACCAGGCCACCGTCGAGTTCGAAGACCAGGTTGTCGGTGCCGGGCCGGGTGGCGGTCAGATAACGGGGGATGGTGAACCCCCCGCCGCCCAGGTGCAGTGCGTCCAGCCGTTGTCCCTCGGGAGCCATCACGTCCGCCACCGCGCCGATCCACCGGGTGTACGCGTACTGGAGGTGGGTCGGGTCGGCGAGATCCACGTACGAGTGCTGGGCCGAGTTGAGCAGCAGGGTGCGTCCGTTCTCCCGGTCGGGGTCGGCCTCGACCCGGGCACAGTGGTACGCCGTCTCCACGTCACACGGATTCGGGGCGACCGTGGTCAGCCCGGCACCGACCAGGCCGAGCACCGCCAGCGCCGCCTTCACCCGGGCCGGACCGGGCAGGGTGGCCCGGTCCTGGCGGTGCAGGTACACCCCCAGGGCGATCCCGGTGATCCCCAGGGAGGCGGCCAGCCCGAACAGGATGACCGTGCTGGGCAGCGCGGCGACCAGCACGAACCCGGTGCCCAGGGTCGCCGTGACCGCGCCCAGGGTGCCGATGCCGGAGAGCCGGCCGACCACCTGACCGGTACGGCGCAGGTCGGCCAGTTGCAGCTTGACCACCAGCGGGGTGACTGCCGACAGCAGCATCGCCGGGGCGAACACGGCGACCGCTACCAGCAGCAGAATGGCCCCGGCCGTGCCGCCGGTGAGCACCTCACCGGCGTACCGCACCGCCGGCAGGGTGATCGCGGTGGCGATGCCGGAGAGCACCAGGGCAGGGGCCAGCAGCGTACGCGGATTGCGCTTGTCGGCCAGCCAACCTCCCGCCCAGGCCCCGTAGGCGATCGCGGCCAGGGCGATGCCGATGACCGAACTGGTCACCTGAAGTGTCACCCCGACGTACGGCCCGACCAGGCGCAGCGCCGCGGTCTCCAGCACCAGGACGGCGCCGCTGGAGTAGAAGACCAGAAAGGCGGCGAGCCCGTTGGGCAGGGCCCGTGGGGTCGTCGAATCGGCCGAGGTGGCCGGTGCCACGAGGTCAGGCGATGGAGAGTTCATCGTGGGGATGGTACGCAGCGTCGCGACGGCCCCGGGTCAGTACATCGAGAGATGAACGTGGTTCGTGTGGTCTGCGGCGGGACTGCCACTGCCGCCGTACGACCGCCAACCGGTGCCCGGGTGCCAGATCTGCCGGTACCAGATGACGTACAGCACACCCAGCCGATCGGCGTTGCGTACATGCCAGGCGGCCAGGCTGTCCCCGTACGCCTTGTCCCCGCCGGTGGCCGTGCGGTCCTCGAAGCCGTTGGTGGCGGCGGAGAAGTCACAGGCCCGGCCCTTGGGGTGCTCACCCGAGCCACCGCTGCGATAGCAGGAGACGTACCGCTTGTATCCGGCGGCCTGGGTCTGTTGCAGGGCGTGCAGGGTGCGCGGGGTGATGCAGCCTGAGGTGGTCGGGTCGTTCACCGAACAGGACTCCGACGGCCAGGAGCCGTTGGCGTTGCGTGGTGCCGGCTTGGCCGAGGTGGAGTTGCCGCCGCTGAAGCCGCCGCTGCTGCCCGAACTGACCGCGGCCAGGGCCGCCTCGGTCTCCTTCTTCTTCTTGGCGATCACGGCGAGCTGCTTGGTCTGCTCGCGTACCTCGGCGTTGATCGCCAGCTTGGCCTGGCGGGTCTGCGCACGGGCCTCGGCCAGCTCGCGCACCCGACGGCCGTCCCGCTGGGCCATCATGTCCAGGCTGGCGGCCCGCTGCACGAAGGCCTCCGGGGTGCCGCTGTCCAGCAGGGCGGCGGCGGCGCTGAGCCGACCGATCCGGTACGACTGCGCGGCCACCTCACCGACCACCAGACTCAGCTCGGCCAGCCGCTCCTCCAACTCGGACAGCTCCTTGGCCAGCTTCTTCTGCCGCTTCTTGGAGCCGTCGAGCTTGCGCTTGGCCTCGATGTGCGCCTTGGCGGTGGCCTCCAGGGTGTCCCGCAGCTTCTTGCTGCCCCCCTCGTTGGGCTCCGCGTACGCCGGCACGGCGCCGAGGCCGAACAACATCACGACGGCGGCGAGCAGGGCGATCAGCGTTCGATGCGAGCGCCGCCGCACGGGCATGGACCTGCGCACGAAAGCATCCTCTCGTCGTCCGCCGGCCCCCTTGGTGAGATCACTGCGCGGCGGCGGTCCCCGCCGGCGCCGATCGGCGGCCTGCTGGCGATGAACCGCCGGTCAGAATACCGGAACCAGCACTCCCGACCAGTCCCCCGACCCCCACACCCGTCAATCATCAACCCACCGCAACCCTCACCTGACCCTCCGCCCACCCCGGCCCACCCGGGCCGGCCTCTTGCTCCGGTGATCAAGAGGTTTTGGTCGAGATCCGGGCTGAGGAAGACCAAAACCTCTTGATCAACTCGGCGGCGGCGGCGGGGGTGGGGAGGGTGGGGTGGGGAGGAGGGTTTCGTGGACGGTGTGCCAGACCTGGTCGTTGATGGCGACCAGGAGGCCGTGCTCGGTGTCGGCGGGGTGGTAGTCCGTACCGTCGAAGCGGCGGGCCACCCCGCCTGCGGCCCGCACCAGCAGGGTGCCCGGACCATGATCCCAGGGCAGAGTGCGCCAGAAGATGACGAACTGCTGGGCCCCGGTCAGCAGGTCCAGATACTCCCGGCCGGCGCAGTGCTGACCCGGCAGCAGTTCGCCTACCCGTGCACCACCGGCCTCGACCGTCCGCCGCGAGGACGGCGGCAGGAACCTGGTCATCGCCGCACCCCGCAGGCTGCCCAGCGACGGCGCCTCCGTCGGCAGACGTAACGGGCGACCGTCCAGGTGGACCCCGGTCTCCAGCCAACCCGTCGCCAGGGTCTCCGCCAGCGGATCGAAGATCCAACCGGCCACCGGCTCACCGCCGGAGAGCAGCGAGATCATCAGCGCGAAGGGGCGTTGACCGGCCGCGAAGTTGGCCGTGCCGTCGATCGGGTCGACGAGCCACACGTCCCCTGAGGACCGCAGATGGCGCAGCAGGCTGGGGTCCTCCGCCACCGCCTCCTCGCCTACCACCAGCGAGTTCGGCCGTAGCCGGCGCAGCCCGGCGGTGATCGCCTCCTCGGCCCGACGGTCAGCGACCGTGACCAGCTCACCGGGTGCCTTCTCGATCACGTCGGCGGCGTCGAGATGACGGAACGACGGCAGTACGATCCGGTCGGCGGTCTCCCGCAGCAATCCGGCGACGTCGTCGAGCAGGGTGTCAGCCACGCGGCGGCAGTTTCACCACACTGACGAAGAACTCGTCGATCTGTCGGACCACCGAGATGAACCGCTCGAAGTCCACCGGCTTCGTGACGTACGCGTTCGCGTGCAGCTGGTAGCTACGCAGGATGTCCTCGTCGGCCTGGGAGGTGGTCAGCACGACCACCGGGATCCGGCGGAACTGCTCGTCGTTCTTGATCTCCTCCAGCACCTCCCGGCCGTCCCGGCGGGGCAGGTTCAGGTCGAGCAGGATCAGATCCGGCAGCACCGCGTCGGCGTACTGGCCCTCGCGGCGCAGGTAGGCCAGCGCCTCGGCACCGTCGGAGACGACATTGAGCCGGTTACGCAGCTTGTGCTCCTCGAACGCCTCCCGCGTCATCAGCACGTCGCCCGGGTCGTCCTCGACGAGCAGCACCTCGATCGGGCTGTTGCCGTCCGCTGGCGCGGTCATCTCACCGCCTCCTTCATCCCACCTGTGTCACCGCTGCCCGACCCGGCATCCCCGCCGGCGAACTCCTGCGAGCCGCCCTGGCGGGCCACCCCGGTCCGCTGCGCCCCGGTGGCCTGGTCGTTCGCCTCGGTCACCGAATCCGGGTCAGCGTCCGCGCCGACCGTACCCGTACCCTCGGGTTGCTCGCCTGCGTCGCGGCCTTCCACGTCCGAATCCGCCGTGCCGGCCGGCTGGTCGGTGCGGGCCGCCGCCACATCCTCCGCCCGGGCGGGCAGGGTGAAACGGATGGCCGTGCCCTCGGGTACGTCGGTGTCCACCCAGACCCGACCCCCGTGATACTCCACGATCTTCTTGACGATGGCCAGCCCGATGCCCGTCCCGGGATAGGCGTCCTTGGCATGCAGCCGCTGGAAGATCACGAAGATCTTGTCCGCGAACTCCGGCTCGATCCCGATGCCGTTGTCCTGGCAGCTGATCTCCCACTCCTCGCCGACCAGGCGGGCTGAGATGTGCACCTTCGGCGGCACCTCGGGTCGACGGAACTTGACCGAGTTGCTGACCAGATTCACCAGCAGATTGGTCAGCAGGGGCTCCTCGCCCCGGATCACCGGCAGATTGTCCCAGGTCAGCTCGGCGTCGGCGTACTGCCGGGCCGGCTCGGTCTGGGCGGCGACCTCGGCCATCAGGTTGTTCAGGTTGACGTCGGTGAAACCGGCGGTGAGACGACCGATCCGGGAGAAGGCCAGCAGATCGTTGATCAGCCGCTGCATCCGCTGCGCCCCGTCCACCGCGAAGGCGATGTACTGGTCGGCCCGCTCGTCGAGGCGGCCCGCGTACCGGCGTTGCAGCAACTGGCAGAAGCTGGCCACCTTGCGCAGCGGCTCCTGGAGGTCGTGCGAGGCGACGTAGGCGAACTGCTCCAGGTCACGGTTGGACCGGGTCAACTCCTCGGCCTGCTTCTGCAACTGGGTGTTGACCCACTCGATCCGCTCCCGCGCCTCGCGTACCTCGGCGAGGTCCGCCGCGATCCGCTGGCGCATGGCGTCCACGTCCGCACCGAGTCGTTGGAACTCCGGCGGCCCACCACCGGCGATCCGACGGGTGTAGTCGCCGGTGACGACCTCCCTGACCTGCCCGGCCAGGGCGGTCAACGGTCGCAGCACCATCCGGTCCAGCGCCAGCAGCAGGGCGATACCCGCCAGGGCCACCACGAGGGCGGCGACGATGAGCAGGATGACCAGGAGATTGCCGGTCTGCTCCACGTTGCGGGCGGTGGCCTCCCGGGCGGTGAGGATCTCCTCCTGGAGCGCGGCGACCGAGCCCCGTACCTCGTCGAAACGTTGCCGGGTCTCGTCGGTCAGCAGTGCCTGGCCGGCTTCGATGCCGCTGGTCCTGGTGGTCTCGATCACCGGCTGGGCGACGGCGCGTCGCCACTCGTCCGCCTGCTGCTCCACCGCCTGCAGATCCGCCACGATCTCGGGGTACTTGGCGGACAACTGCCGGATCTCCTGCGCGGTGGCCCGTTCCTGGGCCAGGCCCTGCTCGTACGGGGCCAGGTCCTCAGGATCCGCCGTCACCGCGTACCCGCGTACCGCAGTCTCCTGGTCCAGCAGCGCGTTGAGCATCTCCTGGCCCTGCACCCGCAGCGGGCCGACCTCCATCAACAGCACGTCGGTGTACTCGCGGTTCTTGGAGGCCACTACCGCCTCGGCCACCGCGACACTGAGCAGCAGCACCCCGACCACACCCAGCAGCGCCAGCACCCGCCGACGCAGCGTCCACCAGCTGACCCCTACGCTCACCGGCCACCGCCCCGGGTGACCAGCAGCATCGCCACGTCGTCGGCGAACGGGCCGCCGTTGAGCTGTTCAGCCCGCCCGACCAGCCAGGCCGGCAGTTCGGGCAGGGCGACGCGGCGGCCGTCCGGCTCCTGCAACAGTCGGGTCAGACCGGGCACGTCGAGACGTTCGTCGCCCTCGCCCACCCGGCCCTCGATCAGACCATCGGTGTACATCAGCAGAGACCAGTCCTCGGTGTCGAACTTCAGATCGAAGGCGACCGGGCGCCGTGGGCGTACCCCGAGCAGCAGGCCGCCCGGTGCCGGCACCGGGGCCACCCGCCCCCCGGAGAGCAGGACCGGCGGAGGATGACCGGCCAGCCGGACGATTCCCCGGTTGGCGTCGAGGTCCAGGCGCACCGTGGCGACCGTGGCGAAGATCTCCCGGAGTCGGCGCTCACTCATCAGCACCTGCTCCAGGGCGGGCAGCACCTCGTCGTCCGGCACCCCGGCCAGGATCAGGGCCCGCCAGGCCACCCGCAACTCGACCCCGAGCGCCGCCTCGTCCACCCCGTGCCCGCACACGTCACCGACGATCAGGTCGACCCGATCCGGACGGGTCTGCACAACGTCGAAGAAATCGCCACCGATCAGGGCGGCGTGTCGGCCGGGCCGATAGAAGGTGTGCACGGCGATCTTGTCGGTGGACATCAGTGGTTGGGGCAGCAGACCCCGCTCCAGCCGGGCCGACTCGGCCTGCCGCAGCTCCACCTCGCGCAGTCGGCGGGCGTTCTCGTCGGCGCGTTTACGCTCCACCGCATAGCGCAACGCCCGGGTCAGCAGCACCCCGTCGACCTGACCCTTGACCAGGTAGTCCTGGGCCCCCTCGGCGACCGCGACGATGCCCAGGTGCTCGTCGCTGCGGCCGGTCAGCACACAGACGGCCGCGCTGCCGGACATCTCCAACACCTGCCGCAGGCCGTCCAGCCCCTGAGCGTCCGGCAGGCCAAGATCCAGCAGTACGCAGTCCACCCCGGTCATCCGCCGACGGGCCTCGCGCAGACTGGTGGCGACCACCAGGTCGATTCCGGAGTTCGTCTCGGCCAGCAGCTCACCGACCAGGAAGGCGTCGCCCTCGTCGTCCTCGACCAGCAGCACCCGCAGCCGCTCCCCCGGCGGGAGGTTGGGATTTCCACCCAGGCCACCTCGCGGGTACGGCCACGACACGACGGAGGGACCGGTCGTGCCGGTCCCCCGGTGTGCCCGGGCCACCGCCGTGACCGGCGGGAGTTCGCTGGTGATGTCGGGCTCCTTCCGAGTGCCCCGCTGATCCTGTATTAGACAACGTTCGCACACAACACGACGGAGCGCCCTGGCGTGGCATAGAGGATGATGTGCACCCCCAGGTCCCACCCCCGAGGAGCCGTCCGTGGGCGCACCCCCCAGCCCCGCTGCCGATCGTGCCCTGTCCCGACCACGTCGCCGCGGCCTGGCCGCGTTGGCGGCCCTGGTCGCCCTGGCCGCCGTCGGCACCCTGGCCCTGCTCGACATCCGCCCCCCGACACCCCGGCCCACGGACGCACCGGCCGAGGAGTTCAGCGCCGGTCGGGCGTACGCCCATGTGGCTGTCGTCGCCGGTAGGCCGCATGTCGCCGGCAGCCCGGCCAACGACGAGGTCCGCGCCTACCTGGAGGCCGAACTCCGCAAGCTGGGCCTGACCCCGGAAGTACAGGACACCGTCGCCGAGGAGGCCGGTCAGCTCAGCGGAGCCGCCGCCGGTGCCACCCTGGCCCGGGTCCGCAACGTGGTGGCCCGGCTGCCCGGCACCGACCCGACCGGCACGGTGTTCCTGGTCGCCCACTACGACGCCGTGCAGACCGGGCCCGGCGGCAACGACAACGGGGCCGGGGTGGCCGCCATCCTGGAGGTGGCCCGCGCGCTGACCAACGGGTCGGCCCTGCGCAACGAGGTCGTGTTCGTGCTCACCGACGCGGAGGAGGCCTGCCTGTGCGGAGCCTCCGCCTTCGCCGCCGACCATCCCCTGGCCGCCGACAAGGGGGTGGTGCTCAACCTGGAGGCGCGGGGGCGCACCGGGCCGGTGATCATGTTCGAGACCTCGCCGCGGAACGCCGCGCTGGTCGAGGTCTTCGGTCGGGCCGCGCCGCATCCCGTCGGCACCTCCTTCGCCGTGGAGGTATACCGCGCCCTACCCAACGACACCGACTTCACCGCCTTCCTCGACCACGGGTTCGTCGGGCTGAACTCTGCCTATCTGGACGGGGGCGCGATCTACCACACCCCGCTGGACACCCCCGCATCGATGGACCGCGCCAGCCTCCAGCACCACGGCGCCAACACCCTCGCCCTGGCCCGCGAATTCGGCCGGATCGACCTGACCGATCTGGACGCCGGACACGACGCCACCTACTTCCCGATCCCCGGCGGCCTGGCCCGCTACCCCGGGCCGCTGGTGCTGCCGCTCGCCCTGCTGGCCCTGGCCGGGGTGATCGTGCTGGCCTGGCTGGCTCGGCGTCGAGGTCGGGTCACCGGGGGCCGACTGGCAGCCGGGTTCGGGCTGGCTCTGGTGCCGATCGTCCTAGCCCCGCTGGGCGCGCAGTTGCTCTGGGCCGCGATCACCGCCATCCGGCCCGGCTACGCGATGCTGCTCGACCCGTACCGGCCGACCTGGTACCGACTGGCGGTGCTGGCGCTGGCCGCCGCCGTGCTGTTCACCTGGTACGCCCTGGCCCGTCGACGGGTCGGTCCCGCCGCGCTGGCCATCGGTGGACTGGGCTGGCTGGCGCTGCTCGGCGTACTGCTGGCGGTGCTGGTGCCCGGTGGGGCGTACCTGGCGACCCTGCCCGCCCTGGCCGGTGCTCTCGCCGGGCTGGTCGCGGTGGCCGTCCGCATCGACGGCCCGGTACCGGTGATCGCGGTGACCCTGGCCGGCGCGGTCGCCGTGGTCGTCCTGCTGCCCGTGGTGGTGCTGCTCTTCCCGGCGCTGGGCATGACCATGGGGGGTGTCGCGGCACTGTTCGCGGTACTGCTCGGCCTCGCCGCCCTGCCGGTGGTGGACCTGCTGCACCCCGAGGCCGGCGGTCAGCGGGGCCTGGTGGCCCTGCGGGCCCGGCGGCTCGGCGCGCTGCCCGCCGGGGCCGCCACCCTGGCCGCGGTCGTGCTCGCCGGGGTCGGGCTGGCCGTCGACCGGTTCGACGCCGCGCACCCCACACCCACCCACCTGATGTACGCCCTCGACGCCGACACCGGACAGGCCCGCTGGCTCAGCCGCGAATCCGACCCACAACCCTGGACCGCGCAGTACGTCGAGGGGCCGGTCTCCATCGCGGACGACTTCCCCGGCCTGGCCCACACCGACCTGCTGGGCGGCCCGGCGCAGGCGGCCCCGCTGCCCGCACCCCGGCTGGAGGTACTGGCCGACACCAGCACGGCCGGGCAGCGCACCCTGCGCCTGCGGCTGACCCCCCAACGACAGGTACGGCTGGCCACCCTGCACGTGGACACCTCGACGGCCACGGTCCGCAGCGCCCAGGTGGCCGGCCGACCGGTGCCGATCGAGACACGCGAGGGCCGGTGGGGCTTCGGGGTGGTCTTCCACGCCCCACCCCCGGAGGGCATCGAGATCACCCTGACCATCGAACCCAGGGCGGCACAGGTAGCGCTACGCGCCCAAGACGTCAGCGACGGCCTGGACCAGCTCCCCGGATTCCGCCCCCGCCCGCCGCACGTAGGCGTAGTCGGCTCCCACACCTCCGAAATGCTCGCCGTAGCCCGCACCTACCCCCTCTGAGCCCCTTCCCCTCCCCGCGATCTTGCACTTTTTGTCTCCGCAAAACGGGTATACCTCGCAGAAGAGCGACCAAAAGTGCAAGATCGGCGGGAGAGTCGGGCGGGGTGGGGTGGGGTGGGGTGGGTTACTTCCAGCGGAAGTGGACGAAGAGGCGGCCGAAGTTCTTGGAGTCCTTCTCGACGCGGTGGTAGAGCTGCTTGACGTCCTTCTGGTCGAGGAAGCGCAGCACCCGCTTCTTGAGCTGGCCGGAGCCCTTGCCGGGGATGATCTCGACGAGGGTGGCCTTCTTCGCGACCGCCTCGTCCATGATCCCGCGCAGCGCGCGGTCGATGTCGTGACCCTTGTTGAAGATCTCGTGCAGGTCCAGCTTCAGCTTCATGCCGCGTCCACCGTCCGGTCGGCTCCCATGTGCCCATGGTAGGCAGGGCGGTGATCGGGTCCGGACGCGCCGAAGGGGCAGCCCGGGTGGGCTGCCCCTTCGGCGGTTCCGATGTTCAGCGGGTGGTTGCCCCCAGCCGGGTCTCGACCCGGCGCAGGGCGGTCCGGTAGTCGTCGTTGGCGCCATGCATGGCCGCTGCGATGCGCAGGTGGCGCAGCGCGTCGAAGTGCCGGTTGAGCCGCTCCAGCGTCCGGCCCAGCACGTGGTGGGCGTAGTGGTCGCTGGGGTTGCGGTCGACCAGCTCCCGCAGGTGCTCCTCGGCGCGACCGAGCTGAGCGGACTGGAAGTACGCCCGAGCCAGCAGTTGCCGTACGGCGGCGTTGTCCGGCTCGGCCTCGATGATCGGTTCGAGCAGCCGGGCCGCCCCGGTGGGGTCGCCCGACTCGAAGAACAGGGTCGCCCGTCGGTACTCGGCCAGAAGATCCATCTTGACCACCTCTCCCGTCGCAGCGCTGTTCTGACGCTCGCACAACAACGGCCGGACCGCGACTGTTCCCGCACTCTTGTCCCGCCCCGCGCAGGCAGCGGTGTTAAGCAGGGGCCCTTCCTCTACACGAGGCGTTAATAAGGTGCCCTTCCTTTCACCGGGGCTTAAGGTCCCAGGCGCGAACCCCGCCGACTATGCCGGCGCTGTTGGGTACCACGACGACGTCGTCGCCCATCCGGGCGAGTTGTTCCGGGCGGATCAGTCGGGAGTTGCCGCCGCCGAGGTAGAGCCGGTCCCAGCGGAACACCGGGCGCAGCCCCTCCACCACCTGGCGGATCCGTCGGGACCAGAAGGCGTCGCCCAGCCGCCGGCGTTCCGGCTCGCCGACGTAGGTGTCGTAGGTGGTGCCCCAGCGCACCGGGGCGTGCGACAGCTCCAGGTGCGGGGCGAGCACCCCGCCGTCGAACAGCGCGCTGCCCAGCCCGGTGCCCAGGGTCAGCACCAGCTCGCAGCCGGTGCCGGCGACCACCCCGGCACCGTGCACCTCGGCGTCGTTGAGCACCAGTGTCGGCAGCCCGAAGGCGCCGGCCAGGGCGCTGCGGGCGTCGTACCCGGACCATTCGGCGAGCAGCGTCGGGTCGACCCGGGTACGCGGGCCGGAGCGGGTCACGTAGTGCGGGGTGGCCACGACCACGCCGTGCCGGATCATGCCCGGCATCCCGACCGTCACCCGGTCCGCCGAGGGCAGCCGGGCGCCCAGGTCCAGCAGGGTCTTGACGAACAGTTCCGGGGGCAGGGGGTACGGCGTGGGTACCCGCAGCGGTTGCGCCCGCATGGTGCCCGCGCCGTCCAGGACGGATGCCTTGATCCCACCGCCACCGCAGTCGATCGCCAGAGTGGTCTGCACGACCTGAGTCTGCCTCGTGCCGCCGGCCGGCACGAGGGACCAAGAGCACGAGGGACCAAGGGGTGGTTAATCCGCAGACCGTTGACCGTGCCACGGGTAGGCTCGGCTGCTTGTGAGCGCCACACTGATCGTCAAGGACCTGGCCGCCGGCCACGGGGACCGGACCCTGTTCACCGGGTTGGACCTGGTGGTGGCCCCGGGGGACGTGATCGGCCTGGTCGGGCCGAACGGGGCGGGCAAGTCGACCCTGCTGCGTACCCTCGCCGGGTTGTCGCCGGTGGAGGGCGGCAGCGTCACGGTGAGCCCGCCCGGCGCGAGCATCGGACACCTGCCCCAGGAGCCGGAGCGACGACCTGGTGAGACGGTACGGGCCTTCCTGGCCCGGCGTACCGGGGTGACCGGCGCGCAGGCCGCCCTCGACGCGGCGACCGAGGCCCTGACCGTCGGTCGGCCAGGCGCGGACGACGCCTACGCCGACGCCCTGGAACGCTGGCTCGGACTGGGCGGGGCGGATCTGGACGAGCGGGCCGAGGAGGTGGCCGCCGAGTTGGGCCTCGGCGTCGACCTCGATCAGGAGATGACCGGCCTCTCCGGTGGGCAGGCGGCCCGCGCCGGACTGGCCTCACTGCTGCTCAGCCGATACGACGTGTTCCTGCTCGACGAGCCCACCAACGACCTGGACCTGGCCGGGTTGGACCGGTTGGAGCGGTTCGTCACCGGGTTGCGGGCCGGCACGGTGCTGGTCAGCCACGACCGGGAGTTCCTGTCCCGGACGGTGACCCGGGTGCTGGAGTTGGACCTGCATCAGCAGCAGGTGAACCAGTTCGGCGGCGGGTACGGGGCGTACCTGGAGGAGCGGGAGGTGGCGCGCCGCCAGGCACGCGCCGAGTTCGAGGAGTACGCCGACACTCTGACGAATCTGGAAGCGCGGGCCCGGACCCAGCGGTCGTGGATGGACAAGGGGGTCCGTAACGCCCGGCGCAAGGCCACCGACAACGACAAGATCGGCCGGAAGTTCCGCTCCGAGGCCAGCGAGAAGCAGGCCGCCAAGGCCCGGCAGACGGAGCGGCTGATCGAACGGCTGGACGTGGTCGAGGAGCCCCGCAAGGAGTGGGAGCTGCGGATGGAGATCGCCGCCGCGCCCCGCGCCGGCGCCGTGGTGGCCACCCTCCGCGACGCCGTGGTACGCCGGGGCGAGTTCACCCTGGGCCCGGTGAACCTCCAGATCGACTGGGCCGACCGGGTCGCGGTGACCGGGGCGAACGGGTCCGGCAAGTCGACCCTGCTGGGCGCCCTGCTCGGCCGGCTGCCGCTGGCCGCCGGGCAGGCCGCCCTGGGACCGGGGGTGGTGGTCGGCGAGGTGGACCAGGCCCGAGGGCTGTTCCTCGGGGACGTGCCACTGCTGGACGCCTTCCGGGCGGCCGTACCGGATCTGTCCCCCGCCGATGCCCGGACCCTGCTGGCCAAGTTCGGGCTGCGGGCCCAGCATGTGTTGCGTCCGGCCGCCACCTTGTCTCCCGGCGAGCGGACCCGGGCCGCGTTGGCGTTGTTGCAGGGGCGCGGGGTCAACCTGCTGGTGCTGGACGAGCCGACCAACCATCTGGATCTTCCGGCCATCGAGCAGTTGGAGTCGGCCCTGGACAGCTACCCGGGCACCTTGCTGCTGGTGACCCACGATCGGCGGATGCTCGACGCGGTGCGCCTGGACCGCCGACTGGAGGTGACCGCGGGCCGGATCGTGGAGTCCTGACCCGAGGCCAGAGGCTTTTTCTGGAACAACCGACGCATACCGGGCAGCTATCCGGGTAACGGGCCGCCGGAGGTGGCCTGGATGGTGGCACTGGCACGCACTGCGCCCTCGGGCGAGCGGCTACGGGCGGTGGACGAGTTCCTCACCGAGGCGTGGACGGACCAGGTCCGGCACGACGATCGGCTGCACCCGCTACGAGTCGACGTCCGCTTCGACCGGGGCGTCGCCCACCTGAGCGGGGAGGTGGACGACCCGGCCCAACTACGGCTGGTACGCGACCGGGTGGGCCGCCTGGCCGGAGTCTTCGGCATCTGGTGCCGGGTACGGGTGGGCGGGCGCGACCCGGTGGTGGTGGACCTGGGGTGCGGGGCCACCAAGCAGTGGCCCGGCAATCTGGGATTGGACATCTTCCCGGCGCCCGGAGTGGATGCGGTGGCCGACCTGTCGGGTTCCCTCCCGCTGGCCGACGACTCCGTGGACGTGCTGTTCGCGGTGCACATCCTGGAGCACCTGATCGATTTTCTGCCGCTGCTGGACGAGTGCCACCGGGTGCTCCGCCCCGGCGGGGTCCTGCATGTGATGAGTCCCTGGTGGGGGCATGTGAACGCGGTCGCCGACCCCACCCATGTGCGGCTGCTGGACGTACAGACGATCAAAGGGGTCTGCGTGATGCGCCCGCCGGGCACCCCCCGGTGGTATCCGCTGCACGCCGGCACCGACGGCGCTTCCATCTTCGCGGACCTGACCCCCCTCGGGCCCGACGATCCCGCCCCCTCCCCCGCCCATCTGGCCCGCTTCTTCGACTAGGTCCGCAGCGCCGCCACCTGGTGGCCGAATCCCCGGGAGCCTGAGCTCCCGGGGATTCGTCTGTTTCAGCACCGGTCATCAATATTTCCCGCGAGTAACACCGAGCCGCCAAAGTATTGATCGACACTGATGGCACCGGTGACTCGCCGGTAACCCCCACCGCCCCCACCCCCAGCGGAGGTTCCCCCAGTGCCCAGACGACTCGCCACCCTCCTCGCCTCGGGCGTATTTGCGCTGCTCACCGTGGTCTCCGCCGCCTCCCCGGCGGCCGCCGCCGTGACCCCGGCACAGAAGCTGTCCGTGCTGTCCAGTTGGACGCAGACCAGCGCCAGCAGCTACAACGCCTGGAACTCGGCCCGGCAGAACCGCGCCGCCTGGGCGGAGTACAAGTTCGACTGGTCCACCGACTACTGCTCGTCCAGCCCGGACAACCCCCTCGGATTCAAGTTCTCCAACGCCTGCTTCCGGCACGACTTCGGCTACCGCAACTACAAGGCGGTCGGCCAGTTCAGCGCCAACAAGTCCCGCCTGGACAGCGCCTTCTACGAGGACCTGAAGCGGGTCTGCGCCACCTACAACTCCGTCGTCCGCCCGGCCTGCACCAGCCTCGCCTGGACCTACTACCAGGCCGTTTCCGTCTTCGGCTCGGTCGCCGCGGTGTCGCAGGCCGACATCGACCGGGCCGCCCGGATGAAGGCCGAAGCCGAGCGATACGCCCGATCCTGACCACCGCAGCCCACTGCGGGCCCGGCCGACCACGATCGCCGGGCCCGCGGTGGGGGTGCCCGCAGCGGAGGGCCCGCGAACAGGTCAGTCGGCGGTGGCAGCGGACTGACAGGGCCCGCTACGGCAGTCCTCGGCCGCGAACCAGTCCGAGTCGGCCGCCAGGTCGGGATGTTCGACACCGAGCGCCAGCGCCACCGCCTCGTCCAGACCCAACTCGGCGCCTTCGCCGTACGCCTCGTCGAAGGCGGTGTCGCCGAGGATCCGCCGCAGCGCGGCCTGCTGTTGCATCCAGTAGGCGTCGTAGATCCCGGGGGTGGACCGCAGGGTCGCCCGGGTCACCTGCGCCGCGCCGAACAGCCGGGCCGCGGTCAGCGGCGCACCCCCCACGGCACACCGTACGGCGATGGCGTTCAGGGTGTCGCAGGCACGGCCGTGGAAGCCGTGGTGCATCCGGGACCGCAGCGCCGCCAGCAGGTGCTCGTGCGCCGCCACCAGGTCACCTCGGGCCAAGGCGACCATGCCGAGCAGCATGTCCACCGAGCGGCGCCCCCGCTCGACCGGCCGGGCCGCCTCGACCGGCCGGGCCGCGCCGAGCAGCTCCGCCGCCTCGTCCAGCTCGCCCCGCAGCCACAGCAGCTCGGCCAGCCGGAACACGGCGAACAAGGCCTCGGAGTCCACCCCCTGCTCGTGCGCCCAGTCGATGACCTCCCGACAGATCCGCTCCGCCTCGGCGAACTGTCCCAGGTCGACCAGCGGCGCCGCCCGACCGGCGAGCACCCGGGCCAGCAGGCCGACATCACCGGCCTGCCGGGCAGCGGCCTCCGCCCGCTGTGAGTACCGCAGTTCCTCGGCGTACTCGCCATCGGCGCCGGCATGCAGCGAATGCAGGTGGTACGCCGCCGCCAGCTCTCCTTCCGGGACCACCTCGCCGGTCTCCGCGAGTCGGCCGTACAGGCGGAACAGCCAGAGTCGGCCCTCCCGCGCCAGCCCCCGCTCGCGCCACCACTGTTCCAGGCCGCCGGCCAACCGCAGCCCGATCCGGGCGCTGCCCCCGGTGGCGCACCACCGCAGGGCGGCCCGCACCTCCCCGGCCAGGGGATCCAGCGCGTACAGCGACAGGGTCACCGGTTCCCCGTCCGGGCCGAGATGGGCCTGTTCGAGGGCGTGCGCGGACCACGCCACATGGCGGTTGCGGGCGTCCCGCTCCTCCCCGGCCTCGGCCAGCCGCCGGGCCGCGTACGCCCGGATGGGATCCAGCATCCGGTAGGTGTAACCCGAAGCGTGCGGCTCGGCCAGGACCAGGGACTTGTCCACCAGCACCGAGAGGGGGTCCAGTGGATCGTCGCCGAGCAGCCACTCCACCGTCTCCAGATCGACCGGACCGGCGAACACCGCCAACCAGCGCAGCAGCCGCGCGGCCCGCGGGCCCAGGGTCCGGTACGACCAGGTGACGGTGGCCTGCATGGTCAGGTGCCGTTCGGCCGCCGTACGCACCGACAGCTCCGGCTGCTCGTCGCCGGTCGACCCGACCGGCGACTGCGGGCGGTCGGCGGCCGGGGACTGGGGTGGGTCGTCCCGACCGGCGTCCAGGGTGCCGAGCACGTCGTCCAGTCGTTCGGCGAGCTGCCCGACCGAGAGCACCCGCAGCCGCGCAGCGGCCAGCTCTATGGCCAGGGGCAGGCCGTCCAACCGCCGTACCACCCGACGCAGGTCGGCGGACTCGGCCGGATCGGGCTTTCGACCGCCCCGGGCCGCCGCCGTACGGTCCAGCAGCAACGCGACCGCGTCGCTCTCGGAACCGTCCGCGGGCGGGTCGACCGACAGCGGCGGAATCCGCCACACCAGCTCGCCGGGCAGGGCCAGGGGTTCCCGGGTGGTGGCCAGCACCCGCACCCCACTGCCACCGGCCAGCAGCCGGGTGACCGCTTCCGCGCAGGCGGACGGCTGGGCGTCGCAGGTGTCCAGCACGATCAGCATCCGGCGGTTGGCGGCGTACTCCACCAGGGTGTCGATCATCGGACGTCCTGGCTCGGGACGCAGCCCGAGCACCGCGGCGATCGCGAAGGCCACCAACCCCGAGTCGGTGACCGAGGCGATGTCGACGAACCAGACCCCGTCCGGGTACTCCTCGACCAGGTCGGTGGCGACCTCCACAGCCAGCCGGGTCTTGCCGCCGCCACCGGCACCCAGCACGGTGACCAGCCGATGCCGCACGACAAGCTCGCGGAGGTCGGCGCGCTCAGCCTGCCGACCGACGAAGGAGGTGACCTGGACGGGCAGGTTGTGGGCTTCGGCGTCGGCGGTACGCGGCCGGGGGAACTGCCGCTCCAGTCCGGGCGCGACGAGTTGGAAGAGGCGTTCCCGGTCGTCGAACCCCCGCAACCGGTGCAGCCCGAGGTCCAGCAGGGAGGCGCCGGTCGGCAACGGGTCGGCGTGCCGGGCGGTCGCCGCCGAGCAGAGCACCTGTCCACCGTGCGCGGCGGCGGCCACTCGCGCGGCCCGGTGCACCTCCGGGCTGGCGTACTCACCGTCGCGTGGCTCGGCCCAACCGGTGTGCAGGCCCATCCGCACCCGGGGCGCCGACTCCGGGGTCGGCCACTCGTGCTCCCGGAGGGCACGTTGGGCGGTCAGGCAGGCGGTGATGGCCGCACTGGCGTCGTCGAAGGCCAGGAAGAAGGAGTCGCCCTCGGTCAGCAGCTCCGCCCCCTCGGTGGCGGCGATCGTCCGGCGCAGCAGCCGACGATGCTCGGCCAGCACCGGTCGGTAGCCCGGGCCGAGCAGCTGCGCCAGCCGGGTGGAGCCCTCGATGTCGGTGAAGACGAAAGTCACCCAGCCGGCCGGGAGGTGCATCCTTGACGACACCCGCGCGACACCTCCCCCTGGCCTCGACCCATACTCCACGAAGCCGAATCGTCACGCATCGCGAGAACGGCCGGTCGAGGCTCCGCCCCAAGGTGCCATCAGACCCGGCATCCGGGCAAGACGGCCATCAGCCTTTCCCGCAGAACGGCCTAACAGCCGCAGCCACCGCCGCAACATCCACCCCCGGGTGCCGGAGCAGCACCGGTGGCACCGGCGCCGCGGCCGGTGACCGCGACAGTGGAGAGCAGCTTGACTGTGTCGGAGTGCCCCTGCGGGCAGGACGCCGGCTCACCGGCCCGGGCCATCGGACGGTTGACCTCGAAGGTGTCGCCGCAAGCGCGGCAACGGAACTCGTACCGGGGCATGGCATCAGGGTACGGCCGAACCTGGCACCCACGAAAACATGGGTGATACTCGACAGGTGGCAGACGGCGACCAGAACACCCCCCACCGCCCCCTACGGTCGGCCACTCCGCGTGCCGACTCCGATGTCGCGCCGGAGGGCCGGATCAGCAGGCTGCCCCGACCTCGCCGACCCTGGCTGCGCTCCACCGAGCCGACCGGGAAGTCCCGGCCGACGCCCAAGGACGATCCCGCACCCCAGGCCATCGGCGAACGCCCCCCGACCGAGCCGTCGGCCGGAACCGGCAAGTCCGGCGGCGACACCCCAACGCCCGGCAAGACCGAGACCCCGAGCGACACCCCAACGCCCGGCAAGACCGACTCCGCGAGCGACACCCCAGCGACCGGCAAGACCGAGGAGGCCACGGCTCCGGCGGCGTCCACGCCGGACTCGACGGCACTGGTCGCCCGACGCCGCCGGACGCGCTTCGCGCACGCCGTACGGGTGCCGGGTCCTCGGGCGGCAGCTCGGGCTGCCCGGGAGTGGTCGAAGCGGCCGAGTGGGCGGCTCACCCTGCCCGGGGTGTTCCTCCTGGCGCTGGTGGCCGCGACCGCCACGGCCGGCGCGATGCTGGTACCGGCGACCATCGGCGGGCCTTCGCCGGTCGCCGCCACCGACGGACCCGGGGCGGCCGACGCGCCCCCCTCGTCCGAGGTGGCGCCCCCGCCCGGTGCCCTTCCGCCCCTCGCCACCCTGCCCCCCGGCATGACACCGCCGAACGCGCCGGGCACCGCCGCGCCGCCCGGTGCCGTGCCGGTCGGTGGGCGGCCCTCCGACGCGCTCGCCGGTTGGGCCCGGGAGGTCGGCGCCAAGGTCGGCATCGATCCGGTCGCAATGCAGGCGTACGGCTACGCCGAGATGGTCCTCGCCGAGACCAACCGCAGTTGCGGACTGAGCTGGACGACCCTGGCCGCGATCGGCTTCGTCGAATCACGGCACGGGCAGGCCAACAACGCCCGCCTGGGAGCGGACGGTCGGGCCATCCCGGAGATCATCGGCCTGCCGCTGGACGGGCAGGGCGGCCGGATGCGGATCGCCGACACCGACCGCGGTGCACTGGACGGGGACACCACCTACGACCGGGCGATCGGACCGATGCAGTTCATCCCGACCACCTGGCAGGAGGTGGGCGCGGATGCCGACAACGACGGACGCAAGGACCCGCACAACATCCATGACGCCGCGCTGGCCGCCGGGGTCTACCTGTGCCGGGGCAATCGCAACCTGACGATTCCCGGGGACTGGTGGAACGCCATCCTGTCGTACAACAACGTCCGGCCATACGCCCAAGATGTCTTCAACACCGCCAACCGGTACGGACAGGCCAGCCGCACTTAAATTGATCGTTTCCACACATTGGAGAACTGGACACTTCCCCCAGGCTGCACTTGACGGCAAGCTAGACGGGTGATGGTGCGCGAGTGGGACCCCAGGAACGCGTCGTCCGCTGAGATCGCATCGCTGCTGGAGACGCTCAACGCGATCTTGGCGACCGATCTCCCGCAGGATCCGCCATGGCGTGAGACCTGTCTACGGGAGTATCTCGCCGAAGTGATGCCGGGCGAGCGGCGAATTTCCTGGGTGGCTCAGGCCGAGCCGGCCGCAGACGGCACCCCCGGGCCGATCCTGGGGCATGTGCACGTACTGCTGCTCGGCAGCATCGGCGTGCTCGAAGTGCTGGTGCACCCCTCCGTGCGGCGCCGCGGGATCGGCCGGGACCTGGTGCTACGCGCCGCCCGTCGGGTCTACCAGGAGGGCTTCGAGTCGATCGGGGTGGAGGTCGTCGGCGGCACCCCGGCGATCGCCTTCTACGAGTCCTTGGGCTTCGCCCGGGAGTACGTCGAGACCCGCAGCGTGCTCGACCTGAACGAGGTCGACTGGGCCGAGTTGGCGCAGATGTCCACCGGCCTCGGGACGGGCTACCACGTCCAGTTCCACCCGGGCGGGCCACCGGACGAACTGATCGAGGCGTACGCGCGGGCCAAGGCCGAGATCCGGGACGTCGAGGACGGCGAGCTGCGGCCGAGTTCGTACGACCCCCAGCGACTGCGCGACAGCCTGGACTGCCTGCACCGACGCGGCATGAAGCCGTACATCGTGCTCGCTCTGCACGAGCAGACCGGGGAGGTGGCCGGGTTGACCGAGGTGGTGGTGCCGGCCCAGCACCCCACCCGCGCCGACCAGTACGACACCATCGTGGTGCAGGATCACCAGGGCTACGGCATCGACCGGGCGATCAAGGCTCGGATGCTGCTGGAGTTGCGCTCGGCCGAGCCGCAACTGGAGGAGGTCCAGACCTGGAACGCCCAGGCCAACGAGGCGATGCTCAAGGTCAACGCCGAGCTGGGCTACCGGCCGGACCGCGAGTGGTGTGAGTACAGCGTGGACGTCGCCGAACTGGTGCACCGCCTGGACCCCACCCGCTGAGCCCGGGTCAGTAGTCCCAGGCTGCCGGGTTCGGTGGCGGTGGCACGTTGCGGTACTTCGCCACCCGTACCTCCCACTGGCTGCGCCGTCGCCGGGCCTCCCGATCGAATCGGCAGCGATGAAAGGTCTCCGGCGGCCGGGCCAGCCCGTAGATGTCCGCCCACCACTCACCCGGCTCCGGATCGAGAATGGTGTTCAGGTGCGCCGGGTAACGACGGTCCGCGCCGTCGCGCGTGTCGTCCCACACCTCCATCGGGAGCACGACCCGCCCCTCCTGGTCGACGGCCACCAGGTAGAGCCCGGCTGAGCCGAGTAGCCGTTCCAGCACCCCAGGCTGGGCGTCAGGGTCCCGGCCTCGACCCGCGCGACGGTCGACGGGGATAACTAGCCCTCCGGCCACCTCTCAGTCGGCCCCTTTGCTCTGCTTCAACCCACGCACAGGTTCAGGCCCGGATCTGGTGCGTGGAGTGAAGCAGAGCAAAGGGGCCGGAGTAGGTGAGGTCGGCGGGGCCGGACAGGCGGGCGGACGGCGGGGACCGGCGGCTCGACGGGGGGTCAGTAGCGCTGGCGGAGCAGTTCGGCGGCCTCGACGGCCCAGTAGGTGAGGATGATCTGCGCGCCCGCGCGCCGGATCGAGGTCAGGGTCTCCAGCATCACCTGCTCGCGGTCGATCCAGCCGTTCGCGGCGGCCGCCTCGACCATCGCGTACTCCCCGGAGACCTGGTAGGCGGCGACCGGCACCTGCACCGCGGCCCGGACCGCCGAGACCACGTCGAGGTAGGGCAGGGCCGGCTTGACCATCACCATGTCGGCGCCCTCGGCCACGTCCAGCTCGACCTCACGCAGCGACTCGCGCAGGTTGGCCGGATCCTGCTGGTAGGTGCGCCGGTCCCCGTCCAGCGACGACTCGACCGCCTCCCGGAACGGGCCGTAGAACGCGGAGGCGTACTTGGCCGCGTAGGCCAGGACCGCCACGTCGGTGTACCCGGCCGCGTCCAGCGCCCGGCGTACCGCGCCCACCTGGCCGTCCATCATCCCGGAGGGCCCGACCACCGACACCCCGGCGGCGGCCTGGGCGACCGCCATCTCGGCGTACGCGGCGAGGGTGGCGTCGTTGTCCACCGAGCCGTCGGGGGTGAGCACCCCACAGTGCCCGTGCGAGGTGAACTCGTCCAGGCACAGGTCGCTCATCACCACGGTCGCGTCGCCGACCTCGGAGACCACGTCCCGGATGGCCACGTTGAGGATGCCGTTGGGGTCGATGCCGCCGGCCCCGCACTCGTCACGCGCCGCCGGCACCCCGAAGAGCATGATCCCGCCGACCCCGGCCTGCACCGCCTCCGCCGCGGCCTTGCGCAGGGAGTCCCGGGTGTGCTGAAGCACACCCGGCAGCGAGCCGATCGGGCGGGGCTCGGTCAGCCCCTCCTTGACGAACATCGGTACGACCAGCTCGGCCGGGGCGGGACGGGTCTCGGCGACCAGCCGCCGCACGGCTGCGTTACGACGCAGCCGGCGGGGCCGGTGCTCGGGGTACGGCATGGTGGGTCTCCTAGCGGCTACCGGAACCTCAGCGCGGTCGGCCCCTGGACCTTCGAGCCACGGCGCTGCTTCGCCGGCATCGCGGCGAGCTTCTCCCGCAGTTCGACGGCGTAGCCGGCGAGCGCCTCCACCAGGTCGGGTACGGAGGCGTGCGGCGGCTGGACGTCGACCCGCAGGCCGAACTCCGTGGCGGTCTCCGCGGTCTTGGGCCCGATCACTGCGACAACGGTACGCGCGTGCGGCTTGCCGGCGATACCGACAAGATTGCGCACTGTCGAGCTTGACGTGAAGAGAACGGCGTCGAACCCACCGGATTTGATGGCGTCCCGGATCTCGGCGGGCGGCGGGGCGGCCCGGACCGTACGGTAGGCGGTCACGTCGTCGACCTCCCAGCCGCGCTCGGTGAGCCCGGCGGCGAGGGTCTCGGTGGCGATGTCGGCGCGGGGCAGCAGCACCCGGCCGACCGGGTCGAGCACCTCGTCGTGCGGCGAGAACTCGGCCAGCAGCCCCTCGGAGGACTGCTCCCCGGTGGGGATCAGTTCCGGCTGGATGCCGAAGGCGCGGACCGCCTCGGCGGTAGCCTCACCGATGCAGGCGATCTTCACGCCGCCGAAGTGCCGGGCGTCGAGGCCGTGCTCGGCGAACTTCTCCCAGACCGCGCGTACCGCGTTGACCGAAGTGAAGATCACCCAGGCGTACCGGCCGTCGACCAGGCCCTTGACCGCCCGCTCCATCTGGGCCGGGGTACGCGGCGGCTCCACCGCGATGGTCGGCACCTCGCACGGGATGGCACCGTAGGCGCGCAGCCGGGCACTCATCACCCCGGCCTGCTCCTTGGTCCGGGGAACCAGCACCTTCCAGCCGTACAGCGGGCGATTCTCCCACCAGCTGAGCTTGTCCCGCTGGGTGACCCCGTCGCCCACGGTCAACACCACCCGGCCGGTGAAGCCGAGTGCCGCCGCGACGAACGAGTCGACCGTCGAGGTGGTGGTGTACTGGGTCTCCCCGGTGCCGTCACCGGTGACTCCGACCGCGGTGGTGCCGTCCACCCCGGCGGCCAGCAGCCCGTCCCGGATCGCGGCCAGGTCACCGGCGTCCACGGCGAGCGCCAGCGAGCCACGCTGCACCGCCGAGGCCAGCGCGTCGAAGTCCAGGGTGCTGACGTCCTCCACGTCGGCGGTGGTGCGTACGCCGGGCAGGGGCACCCCGGCGTAGGTGGACACCCCCTCGGCCTGGCTGACCCCGGGCACCACCTCGAAGTGGGCGGCGGTACGCGCCACCGCCTGCACCTCCTTGACCACCGAGTCGTGGCCGAAGGGGTCGCCGGCCACGAGATGCACCGCGTTCTGCCCGGCGCGGGCGGCCGAGATGAGCACCTTCGCCACGTCACCCGGCACCCCTTCGGCCGGGGTGAACTCGGTCTCGGCCTTGGCCTCGGCCCGGACCACGTCGAGCAACGACTCGGGGACTCCCCGGTCGTACACCACCTGATCGGCGTCGACCAGGGCGTCGTGCGCCCGGCGGGTCAGCAGGCCCGGGTCGCCGGGTCCAGCCCCGACGAACGCGATACGGCCTACGGGCTTACGGGTGCGGGTCATTCTGTGCTCCCAAATTGCTGGTTCCCCGGGCCGTTGTGTCCTTGCGGGCCGAGGATCGAGTCGGCGCCGAGGTCGAGGAGTTCGGTGGCGAGTGCCTTACCGATCTCCGTAGCTTCGGCGAGCGTTCCGGTGCGGGACAGCCGGATGTCGCGGACGCCGTCCGGGCTGATCACCGCCCCGCGCAGGTAGATCTCCTGGACAACATCACCGTCGTCACCGGAGCCGGTGGGCTCACCTTCGGCGACGACGGCGTAGGCGGCGACCGGGGCGGAGCACCCGGCCTCCAGGGTGGCCAGCATCGCCCGCTCCGCAGTGACAGCGGCGCGTGACGGTGCGTGGTCAAGCGTACCTAGCAGTTCGAGCATCTCCGGGTCGTCGACACGGCACTCCACCGCCAGCGCACCCTGGGCGGGAGCCGGCAGCATCAGCATCGGGTCGAGGGTCTCGCTGATGACGTCGAGCCGGCCGATTCGGGCCAGCCCTGCCCGAGCCAGGACGACCGCGTCCAGGTCGGTCTCCGGGCCGAGCACCCGAGCCAGCCGGGTGTCGATGTTGCCGCGAATGGGGATGACCGACAGTTGCATGCCCAGGGCGTGCAACTGGGCGATCCGGCGCAGCGCCCCGGTGCCGACCTGCGCCCCGGAGGCGAGTTCGGCCAGCGTCTTCCCGTCGCGGGCGACGAGCGCGTCACGCGGGTCCTCGCGCGGGGGCACCGCCGCGATGTGCAGGTCGGCCGGCATCGCGGTCGGCAGGTCCTTGTACGAGTGGACCGCGAAGTCGATCTCTCCGGCGACCAGCGCGTCGCGCAGCGCGGAGACGAACACCCCGACCCCGAGGCGGTGCACCGGCGCGGTGGACCGGTCACCAGCGGTGATCACCTCGACCAGTTCCACCGGGCGTCCGGTGCGGGCGGTCAGGGCCTCGGCGACGTGCCCGGACTGGGCCATCGCCAGCTTGCTGCCCCGGGTGCCGAGACGCAGCGGGTCACTGGGTTGCCGCCGGCTCATCGTTCACCTCCGTTGGTTGGGGTGATGTCGGGGACCGTGTCCACCGGGGAGGTCTGTGGTACTTCCAGGTCGAACAGTTCGCGCAGCAGGGCGGCGTACTGGTCACCGCCGGGCTCGGCGGCGAGCTGGCGGACCCGTACGGTCGGCTGGTGCAACAGCCGCTGCACCACCCGGTGCACCGTGCGGGCCACCTCGGCGCGTTGGTCGTCGGTGAGGTCGGAACGGCGCTGGGCCAGGCGGCGCAGTTCGGCGCTGATCACGTCCTCGGCCCGGCCACGCAGGGCGGCCACGGTGGGTGCCACGTCCGCGCCACGCAGCCAGGTCAGGAAGGATTCGACCTCACCGGCCACGATCCGTTCGACCGCGGCCGCGTCCGTGGCGACCGGGCCGTCGGCGAGCAGCGCGCCCATCCGGTCGATGTCGATCACCTCGACGCCGGGCAGCTCGGCCACCCCGGGCCCGACGTCCCGGGGTACGGCCAGGTCCAGCAGGACCAGGGGCCCGCGTCCGGGGGCCCGACCAGCCACCGCACCGGCGACGATCTCCCGGGTGAGGACCGGCTCCGTGGCCGCGGTGGCGGCCACTACGATGTCCACTGTGGAAAGCGTGTCGGCCAGCTCGGCCATCGGTCGCGCGGTGGCGCCGTACGACTCGGCCAGCCGTACCGCCCGCTCGGCGCTGCGGTTGGTCACGGTCAACGGGCCGGCAGCGAGCCGGGACAGCGTCGCCACCCCCAGCGAGCCCATCGCCCCCGCGCCGACGATGAGCGCGGGTCGACCGGCGAGTTCGTCGCCGAGATGACCGGCGGCCAGCCCCAAGGCGGCGGTGACCACGCTCTGCCCGGCCCGGTCGATGCCGGTCTCGGAGTGGGCCCGCTTGCCCACCCGCAGGGCCTGCTGCATCAGCTCGTGCAGCAGCCGACCGGCGGTGTCCGCGTTGGTGGCGCCGTGATAGGCGTCCCGGAGCTGACCGAGGATCTGCGCCTCGCCGATCACCATCGAGTCCAACCCGGCGGCGACCCGGAAGACGTGGTCGACCGCGGCGGAGTCGAAGTGCACGTAGAGGTGGGTGGCCAGCGCGGACGGCTGGCAGTCGGCCTGTTCGGCCAGAACGGCGCAGATGTCACCGAGGCCACCGTGGAAACCGGACACCGCCGCGTAGACCTCCACCCGGTTGCAGGTGGAGACCAGCACGGCCTCGCTGACGTACGGCTGGGCGACCAGGCGGCCCAGGATGCGGGTGAGATCCCCCGGGGCGACCGCGAGCCGCTCCAGGGTGTCGACCGGTGCGGTGCGGTAGGAGGCACCCACGACGAGAAGCTTCACGTTCCGATCGCCTCCTGGCCCTCAGTGACCGCGAGACCACCGGGCAGGGCGGTCAGGGCGGATCCCCCCGTGCGGGGCAGACCGGTCAAGGACGCCTTGCGGTGCTCGTGGAACGACAGAATCTGCAACTCGATGGCGAGGTCGACCTTGCGTACGTCGACCCCGTCCGGCACCGAGAGTACGCAGGGTGCGAAGTTCAGGATGCTCGTCACGCCGACGGCGACGAGTTGGTCGGCGACCCGCTGGGCGGCCGACGCGGGGGTGGCGATGACGCCGATCGCTATCGACTCCTCGGCCGCCACCCGGGGCAGTTCCTCGATGTGCCGGACGATCATCCCGTGGATCTCCTCGCCGACCCGGGCCGGATCGGCGTCGAACAGGGCGGCGATCCGGAAACCACGACTGGCGAAGCCGTCGTAGCCGGCCAGGGCGTGACCGAGATTACCCACCCCGACCAGGGCGACCGCCCGACGTTGAGTGAGCCCGAGCACGTACTCGATCTGCTCGATCAGCAGGGCCACGTCGTAGCCGACCCCACGGGTGCCGTACGAGCCCAGGTGGGACAGGTCCTTGCGGAGCTTGGCGGAGTTGACCCCGGCGGCGTTGGCGAGCCCTTCACTGGAAACCGTCTCATTACCGGTTTCAGTCAGGTTGTGCAGGGCACGAAGGTACTCGGGGAGCCGTGCCACCGTCGCCTCGGGAAGATCCGGAAGCGCCGGTACGGCACCGGCGCGGCCGGGCGCGCCAGGGTGACGGTGCTGACTCATGAGACTCCGTGCGGTGCGATCCTTGACCAACTCCACGGGCCGGCCGTTTGGGACTCCCGCTGGCGACCGGAGTTGCCGGCTGTGCTAGCAGGGGCGCGTCGGAATTACAGAGTAGGCGCCTGTGAAGACGTGCACAAATCGCGATCTTGCTCTTTCCTCCCCCGTCCCCACCAGCCCCTCCGCCCGACAAGATCGACGCTTGCTCCCGCTTCCCGCGGAACATCGGCGCGATTATCCCTCAATCCCGACTTCTCTGACCAATTACCCGCGCTCCACCGGCCCCCACCCAATTCGTTGATCATGATGTTGTCGCCGTACGAATTCATGATCAGCGCGCCGGGGCGGCCAGGCTGGTGGCGAGAGTCACCGCCTCGGTCAGGGTCTCGGCCACCGGATGACCGGAAGCGATCAGGCGAGCGCGGTCCGTGAAGCCACCGGAATAGAGCACGGCACGGCCCCCGACGGCGAGAGCCGCATCGGCGTCGTCGAGCGAGTCGCCGACCAGCACCACCGAGCGGCCGTCGACGCCGAGTTCGGCCAGGTGCCGCACCAGCGACTCGGCCTTACGGTCGCCGCCGACCGTGGCCCGCAGTCCGTCTACCCGGGCGAATCGGCTGGTCAGGCCGTAGGTCTGCACCGTCGGCACCAGTTCGTCGTGAAACCACATGGACAGCAGGGACTGGCTGCCCGGCCAGGCCGCCATCGCGTCCACCGCGTCGTGGGCGAGGGCACAGCTGGTCAGACCCCGCCGGTACGCCTCATGGAAGATCCGGTCCAGTCGGCCGAAGGCCTCGTCGTCCACCGCCCTACCGAGCACCTCGGCGTAGTAGTCGGCGATCGGTCGACGAAACCGGACCCGGTGCTCCTCCGCCGTCACCGTCGGCCCACCCTCGCGGGTGAAGACGGTATTGGTGCAGGCCACCACGAGACTCAGATCGTCCAGCAGGGTCCCGTTCCAGTCCCAGACCAGGTGGGGGTGCGAAGGGGTCATCGCGGCACTCTATCGGCGCCCCTCACCTCGTCGGGCCCCCGCTAGAGCTGCGGCGTGGTCAGGTCGCGCAGCAGCCGTTCCTCCTCGACCCGCCAGTAACCGTGCTCCTTGCCGTCGAGCAGCACCACCGGCAGCCGGTCGCCGTACTCACGCTCCAGCTCGATGTCACCGCTGACGTCCCGCTCGGTCCACTGGTCGCCGGTGACCGCGACCACCCGGTCCAGCGCTGCTTTGGCGTCCTCGCACAGGTGACAGCCAGGGCGGGTGATCAGGATCAGGCGGGGCTCAGGCATCGCTCTCCTCCGTCGTGCCGGGGTGATGTCGGCTGCTCGGTCCGACCTCGGTCGGGCACTTCAACCTCGCCAGGTTACGCGCGCGGTCGGCGATCGGTCCCCGGGTGCACTCATCGACCCGGCTGCCGCAAGCGCGACAGTCCCGTTGACGGAACCTGCGAACGTCACCGAGGGTACGGCGCAGCGGCGTCGAGTTCACCCGGACGAGGGAGACTGACCGGCCCTACCCAACCCCTGCGGTAGCGCCTGGCGGCACCCTCCATCATCGACCTGACCTGCACAACTGCTTCAGATCAGGTGGACCGGCGATTGTCAACCACACTCGACGGACAACCGGTCCGGCAGTGGTGCGACACGTAGGGAAATACTTTGGCCCTGTGTAACGGACTTGCCACGCGCGGGTGACGTTGGCCCTATCATCACTCGGGTCGGCTCACCCCATTTGCCGTGAGTCGACACCCCTCAGCCCGAGGAGGCCCCCGTGCCCGTCAGCGCTTTGGACCTGCACCTCAAGGGGTACTGCCGCAAGTCGGCACGCCCCGGAGTCGACCTGTCCGGCGGTGATCCGGCCGGTCAACCGGCCACCGCCGACGTCCTCGTCAGCGATGGAATGGAGGTGGCCCGATGACCACCTTCGGTTTCGCGCACCGTCCGACGGGCCTCACCGGTCCGGCGACGCGGGTCCCGGTGAACGAACGCGAGGCCGCCCACGCCCCGCAGAGCACGACGGGCAACCTGGCCAGCCGAGGTGAGAGCACCACGCGTCGGTACGGCAACCGACCACACCCGAACGAGCCACCACACCGACCAGCGGTGCCCGGGGCCAACGCGATGCCGGCCGGCGGCGGGGTAGCCACCCCGAGTCGACCGACCATGCCGGCCCAGGCCCGACGCAGCGGCGGTGACGCCCCGGTCGCCGACCTGCCGACAGCCGAGACGGCGGTGATCCCCGCGGTAACCGCCTCGGTGGGCACCTCCACCGGATACCCGAGCCGTCCGGATCCCTCCGATCCGGCCATCGAGGTGTGGGCCCTGGTGGAACGGGCCCAGGCCGGTGAGGCCGAGGCCTTCGGGTTGATCTACGACCGCTATGTCGACACCGTCTTCCGCTTCGTCTACTTCCGGGTCGGCAACCGGCAACTCGCCGAGGACCTGACCTCGGACACCTTCCTGCGGGCCCTCAAACGCATCGGCAGCTTCACCTGGCAGGGCCGTGACCTCGGTGCCTGGCTGGTCACCATCGCCCGCAACCTGGTCGCCGACCACTTCAAGTCGGGTCGGTACCGGTTGGAGGTGACCACCGGGGACGTGCTCGACGCCGACCGGGAGGATCGTGGCCCGGAGGGCAGCCCGGAGGCGGCCGTGGTGGAGCACATCACCAATGTCGCCCTGCTGACCGCCGTCAAACGGCTGAACCCGGAGCAGCAGGAGTGCATCGTGCTGCGCTTCCTCCAGGGGTTCTCGGTGGCCGAGACGGCCCGGGCGATGGGCAAGAACGAGGGGGCGATCAAGGCCCTCCAGTACCGTGCGGTCCGCGCGCTGGCCCGGCTGCTGCCGGACGGTTTCCAGGCGTGACCGGCCCGGCGCAGACCGGCCGGTCATCCGGCCGACGCCGGTCCCGACCTGGCACTCACCGCCATCACTTTGGGTGATTTCCGACTCCGGCCGGCCCGTAACCCCATCCCGGCACGGCGCGTTTCTCCGGGTGCGACCGGTGACAGCCTGGCCTCGGGCTACGGACGACGGGCAACGACGCCGGCAAGTCCGCCGTGATGTCACGCGCTCACCGGTCGCTGGTGGCGATCGCGGCCGACCGGCCGCGCCCAGCGAGAGGAGGTGCCGCGGTGGACGACACCCTCTTCTCCCGACGGCGCGCCGAGCGCTTCGCGCAGCTTCTCGACGAAGCGAACGGTGGCCGACGCCATCATGTCCGCTCCCGGCTAGACGACCAGCTGACGCCCTTGGTGGGGCTGGGTCGGCAGTTGCGTGCCGACCCGCTGAAGCCCGAGGTGGATCCGGAGTTCCGGACCGGCCTGCGGGCCATGTTGGTGGCCACCGCGGAGCGCGAGGGCATCAGCGCCCCGGCCGAGAAGGTCAGCACCAACCGGGCCTTGCTGCCGGCCGTCAGCGCGCGTCGGGCTCGCGCCCGGGGTGCCATCCTGGTCGGCATCGCGGCCGGTGCCATCGCGGTCTCCGGCATCTCGGCCGCCAGCGAGAACGCCGTACCCGGCGACGCGCTGTACGGCATGAAGCGCAGCACCGAGCGGGCCCAGCTCGCGCTGGCCAACTCCGAGATCAGTCGTGGGCAACTCTTCCTCGACTTCGCCCGCACCCGACTGGCCGAAGCCTCGGCCCTGGGCGGCAGCCGGTCCGGCTACCGCGCGGTGCTCGATGACATGGACGCCGACACCCGGCAGGGCGTACGCCTGCTGACCGAGACCGCGGCGCAGCGCTCCGATCCGGCGGCGCTCGACGCGGTGGACACCTTCCTCGTCCGGCAGCGACGGGCGCTCAACGCCCTGCTGGACAACGGCTCCCGTGCCCACCGGGAGCGGACCGCCCAGTCCCTGCTGCTGTTGGCCTCGGTGACCGAACGCGCCGAGGCCCTGCGTACCACGATCGCCTGCGGCCAACCGGTCGGCACCGGTAGCGACAGCCTGGGCCCACTGCCCGGCACCTGCGACTGAACAGCGTGTGACACCTCCCGGCCGGACAACTCCCCGGTCGGCACCGCGGCCGACGGTTACCCTCGCGGAGGGGCAGCAGAGATCCGGACGAGGTGAGGGGGCGTCGGTGGCGCGCAACCGGAAGGTGACCGTCAGCACGGATGTGCACGGGCACACCACAGGTTGGGCCGAGACCGAGCCGGCTCCCCCGGTCGCGCCGAATCCACGCGCGGCGGCCTTCTTCGACGTGGACAACACGATGATGCAGGGTGCCTCGATCTACTGGTTCGCTCGCGGTCTGGCCGCCCGCAACTACTTCACCACGGCCGATCTGGCCCGGTTCGCCTGGCAACAACTCCGCTTCCGGCTCCTGGCCCGCGAGCACGCCGGGGACATGTCGCAGGCCAAGGAGGCCGCCCTGGCCTTCATCGAGGGCTGGCGGGTCGAGGACATCGAACGCCTGGCGGAGGAGATCTTCGACGAGCTGATGGCCCCCCGGATCTGGACCGGGACCAGGCGGCTGGCGCAGGGCCACCTGGACGCCGGTGAGCGGGTCTGGCTGGTCAGCGCAGCGCCGGTGGAGATCGGCCGGGTGATCGCCGCCCGACTCAACCTGACCGGCGCGATCGGTACCGTCGCCGAGGTGGTCGACGGGGCGTACACCGGCCGGTTGGTCGGTGACCTCATGCACGGGCCGGTCAAGGCCGAGGCGGTCACCGCCCTGGCTGCGGTGGAGGGGCTGGACCTCAGCCGTTGCAGCGCCTACAGCGACTCGGCCAACGACCTGCCGATGCTGTCGGCGGTGGGCCGGGCGGTCGCGGTCAATCCGGATACCGCCCTGCTACGCCAGGCACGCCAGCGCGGCTGGGAGGTACGGGACTTCCGCACCGGCCGCCGGGCCATCAAGATCGCTGTGCCCTCCACGGCCGCTGCCGGGCTGGTGGCGGGAGCGGTCACGGCCGGCATGGCGTTGCAGCGCCGTCGCCGCGGTGACCGCCCCTCCGGGGAACGGCGCCCCGTACGCTGACCCGCCGGGTCGCCCCAGGCAGGCCCTAGGGACCGAAGGGGTCCGGGCGTCGTTCGAGGAGTTCGTGCAGGGTCTGCTGGATGGTCTCGCGAACCTGGTCGGCGAGGTTGAACACGACGAGGGGGTCGTCCGCGGAATCGACCAGATGTGCGGTGGGGATCGGCGGGCAGAACTCGATCAGCCACTTGCTCGGCAGCGGCACCATGCCCAGCGGCCCCAGCCAGGGGAAGGTCGGGGTCACCGGGAAGTAGGGCAGCTTGAGCAGCCGGGCCAGGGGCTTGAGGTCGGCGAGCATCGGGTAGATCTCCTCGCCACCGACGATCGCCACCGGGATGATCGGGGTGCCGGTACGCAGGGCCGCCGAGACGAAACCCCCTCGGCCGAAGCGTTGCAGCTTGTAACGCTCCGCGTACAGCTTGCCGATGCCCTTGAAGCCCTCCGGGAAGACCCCGACCAGTTCGCCGCCGCGCAACAGCCGTTCGGCGTCCGGGTTGCAGGCCATGGTGCCCCCGGTCTTGCGGGCGATCTCGGAGACCACCGGCATCCGGAAGACCAGGTCGGCACCGAGCAGCCGCAGGTAGCGGTGGGCCGGGTGCTCGTGGTGCAGGGCGGTGGAGAGGATCAGGGCGTCCAGCGCCACCGTGCCGGAGTGGTTGCCGACCACCAGCCCCGCCCCCTCGGCGGAGATGTGCTCCAACCCGGTGACCTCGGTACGGAACCAGTCCCGGTAGAGCCGACGCAGCAGCGGATGGAAGACCGCCTCGGTCAGCTCCGGGTCGAAGCCGAACTCGTCGACCTCGTAGTCGCCGGCCAGCCGCCGACGCAGGAAGGCCAGTCCGCCCGCGATCCGCTTGTCCCAGAGGTCCCCGGGGCTTTCCGGCACCGCCGACTGCCGGGGCGCCGGGTGGTGCCCGTTGTGCCGAGGAGGGTCGACCGCCGAGGGCGGATTCTCCAGGCGTGTTTCGTCGTCGCTGCGCATCTCCGGCTCGCTCACTGCTGCTCCCGCACGGCCGCGCGGACCCGCCGGATCTGCTCCAGCACGAGTTTCTCGGCGGCGGCCAGTTGCTCGCGCGTCACCACCGACCGCCCGTGGTGGGCCCGGATGAAGTCGTCGAATGCGGCTGCGGTGGACCGGGGGGTGAAGCCGTACTCCCGCTCCAGGCGGGTGATGTCCACCACCCGGCCATGCACGAGCAGGTCCACCTGGTCCAGGCCGTAGCGACCGAGCCCCATGGTCCGGGCCAGGGCCGCAGCTCCGGACAGGCCCGGTTCCAGGATCGGCACGGCCACCCGGCCGGCCCGGCGGATCGCCTGGGACATCGCGAGCACCCCCGGACCGGCGACGTTGTACGTGCCCGGGTGCTCCTCGGTCACCGAGCGGTGAATCACCTCAAGGGCGTCGTCGAAGTGCAGGAACTGCAACCGGGCGTCCCGGCCGAGGATCGTGGGCACCACCGGCAGCGAGAAGTAGCGGGTCAGGGTGGTGTCGGCCGTCGATCCGATGAACGGGGCGAACCGCAGCACCGTGGCGGTGACATCGGGCCGTCGGCGCCGGAAGCCACGCACGTAGCCCTCGATGTCGAGGATGTCCCGACCGAAACCGCCGCGCGGCACCTCACGGGGCTCGGTCTCCTCGGTGAAGACCGCCGGGTCCCGGAAGGAGGCCCCGTACGCCGCGGTCGAGGACCGGACCACGAGCTTGCGCAGCCGGGGTGCCCGCTGGCAGGCGGCGAGGAGCTGCATGGTGCCGATGACGTTCTGTTCCTTCATCGCCGACCGGCCGCCCTGCTGCTGATCCGGGGCGCTGACCAGGGCCAGATGCACCACCGTGTCGACATCCAGGTCGGCGAGGAGGCCACTGACCGAACCGGTGTCCAGCCGGATCCGCTCCACCTGCTCCAGCAGGCCGGCGACCTCCGGACTCGGGTCGGGCAGGTCGATGCCGATGACCCGCTCGATGCGCGGGTCGGCAGCCAGTCGGGCGGCGACATGGGCACCGAGGTATCGGCTGACCCCGGTCACGACGACGACCCCCGGAAGGCTCGACGAGCCACCGGGGGTCATGTCTCGCACCTACCCCGGCGGCTGAGACCGAGCCGGGACAGCCACGGCCTGATCACCTGAGCCTCCGAGGGTCGACAGTTGGCAAGCGGCGAAGGCCGGGTCAGCGCCCGGCATCCGTCACTTGCCGAGACGGCGACGCTGGACGCGGGTCTTGCGCAGCAGCTTGCGGTGCTTCTTCTTAGCCATGCGCTTGCGGCGCTTCTTGACCACCGAGCCCATACGAAAGCCTTTCGATGCAACATGCGGCGCGACCGGAAGACGCCACGAACCGGTGACGTCGGCGACCGCTTACGGACAATGGACCGGACCGGCGGGGTGGGCGGCGGGCGCACCAACGGTCACGATCGCTGTCCAGCGTAGCGGGACCACGTCATCCGGACCAACGCACCCCCGGTCGATGCCGGTTACGGGGCCCTACCCGGACGGCCTGACACCCGGGTCAGGCGGTCTCCTGGAAGGCGCCACGGAGGTACTCGTGTACGGCGTGCTCCGGCACCCGGAACGACCTGCCGACTCGCACAGCGGCCAACTCGCCGCTGTGCACGAGACGGTAGACCGTCATCTTCGACACTCGCATGACGGTCGCCACCTCGGCGACGGTCAGGAACTTGACATCCGACAGCCGACCGTCGGACGGTGACCCGGCCATGGCTCACCCGACCAATCCCATGCCCTGCGCGTGCCGCCCCACGGGTCCTCCCGCGCGGCCGGCGACGCGCGTGTTACCAGTACGGTAGCGGGACGGCTGTGACCGGCGCGATCCCTTCCTGCAACTGATCACGATCTGGAACCGGAAGGCCGGCGGAAAACCCCTGGTCGGGTGGCGTGCGCACAAATTGCCGACAGTGATCATCTTCGGCCATCGGGATGGCGGGGTTCACTCGGCCCGCAGGGCGACCACCGGGTCCAGGCGGCCGGCCCGTTGGGCGGGTACCACCCCGAAGATGATCCCCACCGCCGCCGAGACGCCGAAGGCCAGCGCCAACGACCACCAGGTCACCGCCGCCGGGATGGGCGAGACCGCAGCCACCAGCAGGGCTCCCCCCACCCCCAGGGCCATCCCGGTCAGCCCGCCGATCGAGGTGAGCAGCACCGCCTCCAGCAGGAACTGCACCCCGATGTCCCGAGGGCGGGCGCCGACCGCCTTGCGCAGGCCGATCTCCCGGGTCCGTTCGCGTACCGAGACGAGCATGATGTTGGAGACCCCCACCCCGCCGACCAGCAGCGAGATGCCGGCGATGGCGGCCAGCACCCCGGTCAGGATGCCCAGGATGTCGCCGAGGACACCGAGGATCTGTTCCTGGGTGACGGCACTGAACTCCGTACCCGGGTGCCGACCGTTCAACTCGGTCACGATCCGCTGGCCGAGTTCCTCGATCCGGTCCCGGTCCGGTGCCCGCACCGCGATCGCGTCCACCCGCTGGGTGCCGTACAGCCGCTGGGCGGCGGTCACCGGAATGTGCACCTCGTCGTCCCGGTCGACGCCGAGGCTCTGCCCGAGCGGGGTGAACACCCCGATCACCCGGAACCGCACCCCGGCCAGGTTCACCTGCTGCCCGACGGCCTCCCGGTCGGGGAAGAGGATCCGGGCGACGGAGTCACCGAGGACCGCGACCCGGCGGCCGGTGTCCACGTCGGACCGGGTCAGGTAGCGGCCTCGGGCCAACTCCCGGGCGAAGACCGTCGGGGTGGTCTCCAGCACCCCCTGCACGGTGGTGAAATCCTGCCGACCACCGGCCCGGACGGTGGCCCCGGAGGCCACCGTCACGGCCACCCGGGAAGGGTCGCCGACCACTCGGCCGACGGCCTCCGCGTCCTGCAGGGTCAGCGGGGAGACCGCCGGGGCCGAGCCCACGTCCAGCCGCCCCGGTACGACCAGCAGCAGGTTGGAGCCCAGCCCCTCGACCTGCTGTTCGACGGTCTGTTTGGTGCCGGTGCCGATCGCCACCAGCAGCACCACGGAGGCGACCCCGATGATCACCCCGAGCATGGTCAGCAGGCTGCGCATCCGGTTGGCCCGCAGCGCGTCCGCCGCCACCCGCCACGCCTCGGCCAGCCTCACGAGGCGGCCCCGCCCGAGTCGACCCCACCGGGAGTGCCGGCCACCGCGCTGTCGGCGACGACGACGCCGTCGCGCATGGTGATCCGGCGGCGGGCCCGGGCGGCCACCTCCGAGTCGTGGGTGACCATCACCAACGCCACCCCCGACTCGGCGTTGAGCCGCTCCAGCAGCTCCAGTACGGCGGCCCCGGTGGTGCTGTCCAGGTTGCCGGTCGGCTCATCGGCGAGCAGCACGGTCGGGTCGGTGACCAGGGCACGGGCGATCGCCACCCGCTGCTGCTCGCCGCCGGAAAGCTGGTTGGGCCGATGGTCCAGGCGGTGCCCCAGGCCGACCCGTTCCAGCATGGCCGCGGCCCGCGCCCGTCGCTGGCGGGCCCCAACCCCCCGGTACACCAGCGGCAGGGCCACGTTGTCCACCGCGGTGGTACGCGGCAACAGGTGGAACGCCTGGAAGACGAAGCCGATGGTCTCGTTACGCAGTCGGGCCAACTCGGGCGGGGACAGGGTCCCCACCTCCCGCCCACCGATCACCAGCCGTCCCCCGGTCGGTCGGTCCAGGCCCCCGAGCAGATGCATCAGGGTGGACTTCCCGGACCCGGAGGGCCCGATCAGCGCCACGTAGTCACCGGCCGCCACGGTCAGGGTCACCCCCCGCAGGGCCGGTACGGACACCCCGTCGAGCTGGTACGTCCGGGACACCTCGACCGCCTCGATGGCGGGGTTCACCCGACCTCCTGGCCGTCGCGCACCTGATCGGTGCCGCGCACCACCACCCGGTCACCGGGCTGCACCCCGTCGACGATCTGCACCAGATCCTGACCCTGCACGCCGACCGTGACCGAGGCCCGTCCCACCCGGCCCTCGCGTACCACCCAGACGGTGTCCCGTCCGTCGGCGGAGAAGATCGCGGAGGCGGGCACGGTCACCGCGTCGCTGGCCTGACGGACCTGCAACCGCAGCACCGCGTTCATCCCGGGGCGCGGGGTCGGTGCCGGTTCCGCCTCACCGAACTGACCCGCCCCCAGGGAGAGCCGGACCCGGTAACTGACCCCGCCCCGGGCCGAGGTGCTGGGCAGTACGTCGATCGAGCGGACCGTGGTCGGGTAGCTGGCGCCGGGGACGGCGTCCAACTCGACCGTGCCGGTGAGACCGGCCTGGACCAGCAGCACGTCGGTCTCGTCCACCTCGGCCAGCAGACCCAGCTCCCCGGTGTCCACCACGGTCAACACCGGGGTTCCGGCGGTTACCCGACCGCCCACCGGGACGGCCGTGTCCACCCCGGCGGGCGGGCCGGCCGCGGGGGCACCGAGCGCACCCGGATCGAGGCCGGGCGGCAGGGCACCCCCGCCGCCGAGCAACCCCGCCAGGGCGCTCGTCGAGGCATCCCCGGAGCTGACCCCGCCCGGCTGGACCACCCCGGCGATCGGTGCCCGCAGGGTCAACGCGTCGACCGTCGCCTTGGCCAGGTCGTACGCCTGCTGGGCCTGTAGGCGTTGGGCGGTGGCCAGGGCCCCGACGGCGGAGTTGAGACTGCGTACCCCGCGCTGCACCTCGCGTACCGCCTGGTCGGCGGCGCGCGCGGCGGCGTCGTACTGCCGCTGCGCGGACTCGACCTGCGCGAGCAGTGCCTTGCGCAGCTTCGGGTCGCTGATCTTGCCGGCGGCGGCGCGGGCGGCGGCGTGTGCCTGCGCGGCGGCCCGGTCGGTGCCCCGCAGCGATCCGACCAGGTTGCCGCCGCCACCCCCACCGGCCCGCTTGGCGGCGTCGAGCGCCTTCCGGGCCTGCCGCAGGCGCTCCCGGGCCGAGGGTGAGTCGATCACGGCGAGCACCTGGCCGCGCCTGACCCGCTGCCCCGGCTCGACGCGGAGGCTGCGCAGGGTGCCGTCGGCGGGAGCGGTCAGGGTGGCCGCCGCCCGGGCGACGACCGTGGCCGGGGCGTCGATCTCCTCCGCCACCGGCGCCCGCACGGCCGAGGCCAGCGCGATCGGTGGCTCGTCGTCGCCGCAGGAGGCGGCGCTGGTGAGGGTCAGGACGGTGACGGCTAGCAGGGCGGTGAACAGGCGGGGCCGCGTGGCTGCGAGCAGCCGCGGCGAGTCGTGGCGGCGCACCGGCCCATGCTACGAGCCCCGGCGGGTAAGTCGATGACCCGCCATGCCGTCAGTCCAGGTCGGCGCCGCCCGGCCAGGCCGAGAAGGCCACATCGAGGGCCGTGATCATCTGCTCGAAGGAGCGGTCGACCTCCCGGGGCAGGCCGAAGTCGCCCTCCGCTTCCAGGGCCACGAAGCCGTGCACGGCGGCCCGGAACATGCGTACCCCGTCGACCGCGCTGTCGCCCTCGATGCCGTACCCGCGCAGGATGGCGTAGACCACCCCGACCGCGCGCTCTCCGGCGGCCACATGCGCCGGGTCGGCCGGATCCGGCACCCGCTGGGCCATCGGGTAGCGGCCGGGATGCCGTCGGGCGTACGACCGGTAGGCGGTGGCCACGGCCCGCAGGGCCTCCTCCCGGCTGCGACCGGCGGCGGCCGTGGTCATCTCCTCGGCGAGTTCGGCCGTGGCCAGGGCGGCCAGCTTCTGCGCCAACGCCTCGGCGCCCTTGATGTGCTTGTAGAGGCTGGGCAACGCGACCCCGAGCCGACCGGCCAGCGCGGCCAGGGTGAGCTGCTGGTAGCCGACCTCGTCGGCCAGCAGGGCCGCCTCGCGCACCACGATCTGCGGGTTCAGCCCGACCCTAGGCACGATCGGTCACCGCCATGAAGGTGGTCAGCTCGGCGGCCATCGCCTCGGGACGGTCGGCGTGCGGGTAGTGCCCGGCGTCGGTGATCATCCGTGCCTCGGCGAGGGGGAAGAGGCGCCGGGCGGCCCGGGCCTCGGCACCGGGGTCGGGGAAGTCCGGGTCCTTCGTGCCCATCAGCACCAGCACCGGTTGACTCACCTGCGGAGCGAGGGTGGTCCAGTGTGGCGCTACCGGGGCGGCCACCTCGCGGACCGGCAGCATCCGGCCGGGCCGACGAAGCGCGGTCACCAGGCTCTTGCGGTACTGCGCGTCGTCTGCCGGGCGGTGGACCGGGAACAGGGTGCGGTGGAACATGCCGAACAGCCGGGGACTGTGCACCACCGCCCACACCCCGAGCCGCATGAAGGGGTTGAGCTTCGGCTCCGTGACGAAGGCGCCGACCAGCACGATCCCGTTGACCAGGGCCGGTTCCTCGGCGGCGGCGAAGACCACGGCGGCGGCGCTGGAGGAGTTGCCGACCAGGGTGGCCGGCCCACCGCCGAGTTCCCGGATCACCGCCAGCAGATCGCCTCCCACCTCGGCCGGGGCGTAGCTGGCCCACCCGGTGGTGGAGTCGCCGTGGCCCCGTACGTCGACCGAGGCCACCCGGTAGCCGGCCGCCACCAGCAGGGGGATCAGGTGCCGGTAGGAGTGGCGGTTCTCCCCCATGCCGTGCGAGAGCACCACCAGCGGCCCCCGACCGTGCACCTCGTAGGCGATTCGCCCGTCGCCACGCTTCACAAAGCTAGTGTTCATAGCCCTTAGGCTAATGCCATTAGCCAACCGACGTCAAGACGGGACCACGGCAGGGTCCGGTGGAACCTGCCGTGGTCCGTCGGGCGAGGGTGGTTACTTGCGGGAGGTCAGGGCGCGGGCGAAGAAGGCCAGGTTGGCGGGACGCTCGGCCAGCCGGCGCATCAGGTAGCCGTACCAGTCGTCGCCGTACGGCACATACGTACGCACGGTGTAGCCCTCGCCGGCCAGCCGGTCCTGCTCCTCGGGCCGGATGCCGTAGAGCATCTGGAACTCGAAACGGTCCGGCGCCCGGTCGAACCAGCGGGCCCGGTCCTCCCCGATGGCGATCAGTCGGGGGTCGTGGGTGGCCAGCATCGGGTAGCCGCCGCCCGACATCAGGATGTTCAGGCACCGCACGTAGGACTTGTCCACCTCGCGGGCCGACTGGTAGGCCACCGACTCGGGCTCCTTGTAGGCCCCCTTGCACAACCGCACCCGGGACCCGGCGGCGGCCAGGTCACGACAGTCCGACTCGGTACGCCGCAGATAGGCCTGGAGCACCGCCCCGGTCGAGGGGTAGTCCTTGCGCAGCTTGGCCAGGATGTCGAGAGTCGAGTCGGTGGTGGTGTGGTCCTCCATGTCCAGGGTGACCGTGGTCCGCGCGGCCTCGGCGGCGGCGCAGATCGCCCGGGCGTTGTCGTAGGCCAACTGCTCGTCGAAGGCTTGACCGAGCGCGGAGAGCTTGACACTCACCTCGGCCGCAGGGGTCAACCCCTCCTCGGCCAGCCGCCCCAGCAGGGCGAGGTACTCGTCGCGTACGGCAGTGGCCTGCTCGGGGTTGACAGTGTCTTCGCCGAGGTGGTCCAGGGTGACCGCTAGGCCACCGTTGACGAGTTCGCGGGTCACGCGCAACGCGTCGGCGGTCTGCGCACCGGCGACGAACCGGCGCACGACGTCCCGGGAGAACGGGGCCGTCGCGACGAGCCGCTCGACCCGGGATGACCGGGAGGCGGCGAGAATCACGGAACGGAGCATGAGCCGAGGGTATCGCCCACCCCGCCCCCAGATTGCGGCCCCAGCCCACCCCGCCCGCGTTGTAAGGAAGGGCCCCCTTTCAACACTTCGAGGGGGAAGGGCAGCCTTCCATACTCCTTTGAACCCCAGCCCGGGGCGGCGAGCCTGGCGTTCATCGGTTACAACGATGGCGTGAAACAACTCCCCCGACGCCGCCTCCGCTCCGCCTCCGTGCAACTCGGTGCCCTCACCGCGCTGGCGCTCGCGCTCTCCGGCTGCAACATGACCTCCGACGACGATGACGACGACTGTGCGATGGGTCCGGGTGGGGGTGGCGACACCGTGGCGATGGCGGTGCGTACCCCGTCACCCGGCGCCGAGATCGGGGTCGGTCGCCCGGTGACGGAGCCGGTGGCCTCGGCCGTGCCCGAGCGCGGCGGTTTCGGCTCCCACCAGGCCTCCTGCGGGGGCTGAGATGCGCCGCGTCGAGGTCAGCCCGCGTCCCGACTGGGACAGCACCATCCGGGAACAGGGTCTGGTGTATGTGGACACCGAACTGCCCGACGGCGAGGTGATGTCGTACTGGGACGAGACCGCCGCCTACGCCTTCGACCTGGACGAGGTGCTGCGGTTGGAGGAGGCCACCGAGGAGCTGCACCGGATGTCGGTGGCCGCCGCCGAGCATGTGGTGGCTCGCAACCGGTACGCCGAGTTCGGCATCCCCAAGTGGGCGGCCGAGGCGGTGGCCCGTTCCCTGCGGGAGTCCCCGCCCACCCTCTACGGCCGGTTCGACCTCTGGTACGACGGCAGTTGGCCGCCGAAGATGCTGGAGTACAACGCCGACACCCCCACCGCCCTGGTCGAGGCGAGCATCATCCAGTGGTTCTGGCTGGAGCACACCCGGCCGGAGCTGGACCAGTGGAACAGCCTGCACGAGCGACTGGTCGGCGCCTGGGCCAAGATCGGTGCCGGCCTGCACGATCGCCGGGTGCATGTGGTCTGGTCGAACGAGGAGGAGTCCGGCGAGGACCACATGACCGCCGGTTACCTGGCCGAGACCGCCCGCCAGGCCGGGCTGGAGGTCACCCTGCTGCCGATCCAGCAGATCGGTTGGGACGGCCGTCGCTTCGTCGACCGGACCGACCAGCCCATCACCACCTGCTTCAAGCTGTACCCCTGGGAGTGGATGCTCGCCGAGCCGTACGGCCCGCTGGCCCTGGAACCGGGCACCCCGACCACCTGGATCGAGCCGGCCTGGAAGCTGCTGCTGTCCAACAAGGCGTTGCTGGCGGTGCTCTGGGAGCTGTACCCCGACCACGAGCTGCTGCTGCCGGCCTACCTCGACTCACCGCGCGGGATGTCGGAGTACGTGGCCAAGCCCCTGCTCGGTCGGGAGGGTGCGGCGGTACGCATCGTCACCCCCACCGGCGAAATCGACAATCCGGGTGACTACGGCGACGAGGGTTTCTGCTATCAGGAGTTCCGGGCCCTGCCGGAATTCGCCGGGAATCGGCTGGTGCTGGGCAGCTGGACCGTCGACGGCGAGTCGGCCGGGGTGGGGCTGCGGGAGAGCGCGAGCCTGATCACCGACGGCTATGCGCGATTCCTGCCGCACTACATCGACGCGCCGCGCGGCGGATGAGTGGACTACCTTTGGAGGGGTGAACTTCGACGCGTACGCCCGGACCGGAGTTGACCTTGTCAACGCCCGCCTGGACGGCCTCGACGACCTACGGGCTATTTTCCCTGACGACAACGCCTGGATGCGCGACGAGGTCGCGGAGCGCGACCTGGCGGTCTTCCGGCGGATGCAGAAGCGGTTGCGCGACGTCTTCGAGTACGGCACCTCCGGGCGCGACGCCGAGGCGGTGGCCGAGTTGAACTCGCTGCTGGAGGCGTTCCCGGTGCAGCCGCGCATCTCCGGCCACGACTCCAGCGACTGGCACATGCATGTGACCAGCCGGGGCTCCTCGGTCAGCTCGGAATTCCTCGCCGGTGCGGTGTGGGGGCTGTCGGTCTGGCTCTGCGAGTACGGTAGCGCCCGTTTCGGTGTCTGTGCGGACGACCGCTGCGGCAACGTCTACCTGGACACCTCGTCGAACTGCTGCCGCCGGTTCTGCTCGGAGCGGTGCGCCACCCGCTCCCACGTGGCCGCGCACCGGGCCCGCAAGCGGGCGGCCGTGCCGACCCAGACCGATCCGCTGGCCCCGGTGTCCTGACCACCGCTCAGGCCTCGACCGAGCGCTCAGGCCTCGACCGGGCGCTCAGGCTTCGACCGGCGTGGCGCTGAGGTGCTCGCGGGCGAAGGCCAGGGACTCACGCAGGTCCGCCTCGCGGTCCTGCCGGCTCTTCGCGCCCCGGGTGGTCACCTCGACCGCCACCGAGCCGGTGAAGCCCCGCCCGGCCAGCGAACGCAGCAGCTCGGCGCAGGGTTGACCGCCCCGGCCGGGCACCAGGTGCTCGTCCCGGCCCTCGCCGGTGCCGTCACCCAGATGCACATGGGCCAGGCCCGTGCCCATCCGGTCGGCCATCCCCAGGGCGTCCGTGTGCGAGGCGGCGCAGTGCGACAGATCCAGGGTGTACGAGGCGTAGCCGACCGTGGTCGGATCCCATCCGGGCGCGTACGGCACGAACTGCCGACCGGCCATCCGAACCGGGTACATGTTCTCCACCGCGATGTGTATTCCGCCGAACTCCCCGGCCACCTCGTCCAGCCCGTCGGCGAAGGTGCGGGCGTAGTCCCGCTGCCAGGTGAAGGGCGGGTGCACCACCACGGTCGGCGCCTGGAGCGTCTCGGCCAGGATGGCCGAGCGACGCAGCCGCTCCCAGGGGTCCGGGCTCCAGACCCGCTGGGTCACCAGCAGGCAGGGGGCGTGCACGGAGAGCACCGGCACCCCGTAGTGCTCGGCGAGTCCCCGTAGCGCCCCGGCGTCCTGGCTGACGGCGTCGGTCCAGACCATCACCTCGATCCCGTCGTAGCCGAGTTCGGCGGCCAGCTGGAAGGCCGCCGCGGTGCGTTCAGGGAAGACCGAGGAGGTGGACAGGAGTACGGGAACGCGGGAAGTCACACCACCGAGGGTAGCCGCCATCGATTGCACCAAAGCGACGAGAGCTCAGCAATCCGGTCAAAACGGCTGAGGGTGTCACTCTGGCGCCAACCGATCCAACCGATCGAGGATCACTCCCTCACGCAGCGCCCACGGGCAGATGTCCAAAGAGTCGACGCCCAGGCGGCGCATCACCGACTCGGCGACCACCGCACCGGCCAGCAACTGGTGTGCCCGAGCGCGGCTGACCCCCTCCAACTCGGCCAACTGGGCGGGGGCGATGTGCCGGATGAAGCCGAGCACCTGGCGCAGCCCGGCGCGGGTGAGTCGGCGTCGGGTCCGGATGCCGGCTCCGCTGGGGGCGGCCCCGGCCAACCGGGCCAGGGTACGGAAGGTCTTGGAGGTCGCCACCGGGCGTTCCCAGCCCACCTCGGCCATCCGCTCGGCCACCGGTTCGAGCAGGCTCTCCACGTACTCCCGAAGCTCGTCGACCGCCTGGGGTCCCGGCGGCGCCGCGCTCTGCGGATCTACCGCCAGCCGGTCCCGGGTCAGCCGTCCCGCCCCCAGCGGCAGGGAGACCGCCAGGTCGGGGTACTCGTCGGCACCGGCCGCGATCTCCAGCGAGCCACCCCCGATGTCCAGCACCAGCAGCCGACCGGCCGACCAACCGAACCACCGGCGTACCGCCAGGAAGGTCATCCGGGCCTCGTCGGCGCCCGGGAGCACCTCCAGGCGTACGCCGGTGGTCTCCTGAACCCGGGCGAGCACCTCGGCGCCGTTGGTCGCGTCGCGCACCGCGGAGGTGGCGAAGGCGAGCAGTTCGTCGACCTTCAGCGCGGTGGCCGAGGCACGGGCCGCGCCCACCGCCTCGACCAGGGCGTCCGCGCCGGCCGGGGGCAGCGCACCGTCCGGCCCCAGTTGCTCGGCCAGCCGCAGCACCGTCTTCTCGGAGTGCGCCGGCCAGGGATGCCCACCCGGTTGGGCGTCGACCACCAGCAGGTGCACCGTGTTGGAACCGACGTCGAGGACACCCAGTCGCATGGGCCCGACCCTAGGGCAACCCGTTCGCGGCACTGCCCGGCCCACCCGCCCCACCCCGCGTACGCTGGGCCGGGTGACAGGGCAGATCGAACTCCGCGTGCTGGTGGACGACCCGGCGGACCCGCGCAGCCGTGAGGTGCCGCTGGACTTCCCCCGGGAGTGGATCGAATTCGTCGACCCGGCGGACGAGCGGCACCTGGTACGCGCCGATCTCACCTGGTTGCTCTCCCGCTGGACGTGCATCTTCGGTCAGGGCTGCCACGGCATCATCGCCGGGCGGGCCGCCGACGGCTGCTGCTCGCACGGGGCCTTCTTCACCGACTCCGACGACGAGAAGCGGGTCCGGGCGGCGGTCAAGCGACTGACCCCGGCCACCTGGCAGCACTTCCGTCGGGGGTTCAAGAACTGGACCGAGAACGACACCGTGGACGGCAAGAACCCGGCCCGGCGGACGGCCACCCAGGACACCGAGGGACCCTGTGTCTTCCTCAACGACGCGGACTTCCCGGCCGGTGGTGGCTGCGCCCTGCACGCCCAGGCGCTGCGCGACGGGGTGCATCCGCTGGAGTACAAGCCGGACGTGTGCTGGCAGTTGCCGATCCGCCGGGATCAGGACTGGGTCACCCGGCCGGACAACACGAAGGTGCTGGTCTCCACCCTCGCCGAGTTCGACCGGCGGGGCTGGGGCGCCGGTGGTCACGACCTCGACTGGTGGTGCACCTCCTCCACGGACGCGCACGTCGGGGCGGAGCCGATGTACCTGTCGTACGGTCCGGAGCTGACCGCCCTCATCGGCGCTTCCGCGTACGCGAAGCTCGCCGAGCTGTGCGCGACCCGGCTGCGGCAGGGCCTGGCCGCCCCGCACCCCGCCGACCCGGCCTGACCGCGACGACCCGGCCTGACCGCGACGACCCGGCCTGACTGCGACGGCCCGGCCTGACCGCGACGGCCCGGCCTGACTGCGACGATCAGGGCTCGAACTTGTACCCGAGGCCCCGCACGGTGACGATGTGCCGAGGGCTGGAGGGCTCCGGCTCGATCTTGGAGCGCAGGCGCTTGACGTGCACGTCCAGGGTCTTGGTGTCGCCCACGTAGTCGGCGCCCCAGACCCGGTCGATCAGCTGGCCCCGGGTGAGCACCCGCCCGGCGTTGCGCAGCAGCAGTTCCAGCAGCTCGAACTCCTTGAGTGGCAGTTGCACCGCAGCCCCGGAGACCGTGACGACGTGCCGCTCGATGTCCATCCGGACCGGGCCGGCGGCCAGGGTCGCGGAGCCCGACTCCACGGCCTCCACGCTCTGGCGGCGCAGCACCGCCCGGATCCGGGCCACCAGTTCCCGGGGCGAGTACGGCTTGGTGACGTAGTCGTCGGCCCCGATCTCCAGGCCCACCACCTTGTCGATCTCACTGTCCCGGGCGGTGACCATGATGATCGGTACGTGCGAGCGCTGGCGTAGCTGACGACAGACCTCGGTACCGGACATCTCGGGCAGCATCAGGTCGAGCAGCACGATGTCGGCGCCGCTGCGGTCGAACTCGGTCAGGGCCGCGGTGCCCGTGGCGGCCACGGAGACCTCGAAGCCCTCCTTACGGAGCATGTACGACAGGGCGTCGGAGAACGACTCCTCGTCCTCGACCACCAGTACGCGGCTCAACGGCTTTCCTTTCCATTCGCACTCAACTCTGCGGGACCTCGGCCGGACCGGGATCGACACCCACCGACGGCAGGGCGGACAGCAGATCCTCCGGGGGACGGGCGGGCAGTCGGAGGGTGAAGGTCGACCCACCACCCAGGGTGCTCGTCACCTCGACCCGTCCGCCATGGTTGCTGGCGATGTGCTTGACGATCGCCAACCCGAGCCCGGTGCCACCGGTGGCGCGGGAACGGGCCTGGTCGGTCCGGTAGAAGCGCTCGAAGACCCGGTCCACGTCGGTGGGGGCGATGCCGATGCCCTGGTCGGTGACGGCGATCTCGACATGATCGGCCGTGGCCCGGACGGTGACCAGGACGGTGGTGTCCGCGCTCGAGTAGTTGACCGCGTTCTCCACCAGATTCGCCACCGCCGTGGCCAACTGGCTGTCGCTGCCGTACACCGTCAGCCCACGCTGCCCCTCGACCGCCACGGTGATCCGTCGGGCGGTGGCCGCGGTCCGGGTGCGGTCCATCACCTCGGAGATCACCCAGTCCACCGCGACCGGTTCCGGGGCGGGCTGCGGTTCGGCGCCCTGCAACCGGGTCAGCTCCAGCAACTCCTGCACCAGCCGGCCCAGCCGGGTCGACTCGTGCTGGATCCGTTCGGCGAAGCGACGCGCGGCGACCAGATCCTCGGATCGGTCCGGCGGCCCGGCGCTCGTCGGCTCGGTGGCGTCCAGCAGGGCCTCGGCCAGCAGTTGCAGCGCGCCGATCGGCGTCTTCAATTCGTGACTGACGTTGGCCACGAAATCCCGGCGGACCCGGGCCAGTCGATGGGATTCGGTGACGTCGACCGCCTCCACGGCCACATGGCCGTTGCCCAGCCCCATCGCCCGCAGGTGCACCCCCAGCGGGTTCTCCCCGCCGTTGTCGCGGCCCCGGGGCAGGTCGAGTTCGATCTCGCGACGCACCCCGGTGCGTCGGACCTGCCCGGCCAGGGTACGGACCAACGGGTGCGCGACGACCGAACCCGGCTGCGCCCCGGTACGCAACAGCCCCAACGCCCGGGCTGCGGGGTTGACCAGCACCGGCAGGTCCTCGGCGTCGAGCACCACGACCCCCGCACGCAGCGAGTCGATCGCTCGTCGACCCAGACCGGCCTGCACATCCTCGACGATCGGGTGCCTCCCCTTACCGAACCGGAGCCGGTCCCATCCCCTGCGGGGGGAGCCGCCCGGACCAGGCGCCTCGGGCAGCAGTCGGGACAGCCAGAGCCCGACGACCACCCCGGCCGCCAGCGCCCCGGCCACTGCCGCCGCCACTGCCCACGTCACTCGGTGATCGTAGGGTCAATGCTGATCCCACTACCGGACGAAAGGGGCGAAGCACGCTCACTTCCGGGAAAGTTCACCTTCCCGTCCGGCTCAGTTCACCGGCGTTCACCTCCGGGCCTCCCAGCGGCCCTAACTTGGGCGCCGACCTGCGCAAAAGCACCACCGGCCGAGACCGGCCGGCCGCGACGACTGACAGGACGTGAGCATGCGCGACGAGTTCCGGGCCGAACTGCAAGCCGTCAGCCATCTGCTGGTGGAGATGGCCGAGGGTGTACGGGCGGCGCTACGACAGGCGACCCGGGCCCTGCTCGCCGCCGACCGGCGGGCCGCCGAGACCGTCATCGAGCAGGACGCCCAGATCGACGAGCTGTACCGGCAGGTGGAGGAGCGGGTCTGTGACCTGCTGGCCCGTCAGGCCCCGGTCGCCTCCGACCTACGGGCCATGATCACCGCCCTGCATGTGGCCGCGGACCTGGAACGGATGGGCGACCTGGCCGACCATGTGGCCAAGACCGCCCTGCGCCGCCATCCCTCCCCGGCGGTGCCGGCGGAACTGCGGCCGGTCTTCACCGACATGGCGACCATCGCCGACCGGATGGCGGAGAAGATCGCCGCCGTGCTGGCCCACCCGGACGCCGATCTCGCCGCCGAACTGGACAGCGACGACGACGCGATGGACGAACTCCACAGGGGCCTGTTCGGGGTGCTGCTCGGCGCGGACTGGCCGTACGGGGTGGAGACCGCCATCGACGCCACCCTGCTGGGCCGCTTCTACGAGCGGTTCGCCGACCACGCGGTCAACAGCGCGGAACACGTCGTCTACCTGATCACCGGCAAACCCGCCTGAGGTGCAAGGAAGGGCCCCCTGTTAACGCCTCGCGTATAGCAGGGGGCCCTTCTTAACAACGGAAAAGCTCAGCGGCCCTGGTTGGCTACCGCGGCGGCGGCCGCCTTGGCCGCCTCCGGGTCCAGGTAGGTGCCGCCGAGGGTCTGCGGACGCAGCTGCGGGTCGAGGTCGTAGCGCAGCGGAATCCCAGTGGGGATGTTCAGCTTGGCGATCGCCTCGTCGCTGATCTGGTCCAGGTGCTTGACCAGGGCGCGCAGCGAGTTGCCGTGCGCCGCCACCAGCACCGTCCGACCGGCCAGGATGTCCGGCACGATCGAGTCGTACCAGTACGGCAGCATCCGCTCGACGACGTCCTTGAGGCACTCCGTACGGGGCATCAGCTCGGTCGGCAGCAGCGCGTACCGCGGGTCGCCCACCTGAGACCACTCGTCATCGTCGGCGATGGGTGGGGGCGGGGTGTCGTACGAGCGGCGCCAGAGCATGAACTGCTCCTCGCCGTACTCCTCCAGGGTCTGCTTCTTGTTCTTGCCCTGCAAGGCGCCGTAGTGCCGCTCGTTGAGCCGCCACGACCGACGCACCGCGATCCAGTGCCGGTCGGCGGCGTTCAACGCCAGTTCGGCGGTACGGATGGCGCGGCGCATCACGCTGGTGTGCACCACGTCCGGCAGCAGGTCGTGTTCGCGCAGCAGCTCGCCGCCGCGGCGCGCCTCGTTCTCGCCCTTCTCGGTCAGGTCCACATCGACCCAACCGGTGAAGAGGTTCTTGGCGTTCCAGTCGCTCTCGCCGTGCCGCAACAGGACCAGCGTCCCGACGGTGGGTCCCTCGCTCGCTGTCATGCCGATCATCCTGCCGTAACCCGGGAACGTACGCGCGGGAAGGGTCGTGACGACCACCACGTGGAAAACGGGATGACCTTGCTCTCGCAGCGCCACTAAGTTGTAAGGGTTCATTGGATCATCACTCATTACGGACGGGGGCGCCGGCGTGCGTGCGGCAAAGGGCTGGCTCCAGGACACCACCGGTGGTTTGCCGAAGATCTTCTGGTACCTGTGGACCGGCACCCTGATCAACCGGCTCGGCTCCTTCGTCCTCGTCTTCCTAGCGATCTACCTGACCCAGGAACGCGGATTCTCCGCCTCGCAGGCCGGCGTCGTGCTGGGCCTCTGGGGAGCCGGCGGCGCGGTCGGCGCCACCGTCGGCGGCACCCTGAGCGACCGGTGGGGACGGCGACCGACCCTGCTCACCGCCCACCTGGGCGGCGCGGTCATGATGCTCGCGCTGGGCTTCGCCCACGAACTCTGGGCGGTCGGGCTGGGTGCCCTGCTGCTCGGCCTGTTCGCCGAGGCGGCCCGCCCGGCCTTCGGCGCGATGATGATCGACGTCGTGCCCGAACGTGATCGACTGCGGGCCTTCTCGCTCAACTACTGGGCGATCAATCTGGGCTTCGCCTGCGCCGCAGTGCTCGCCGGCTTCGCCGCCCAGGCCGGCTACCTCCTGCTGTTCGTGATCAACGCGGCCACCACGCTGGTCACCGCCGTGATCATCTTCGTCAAGGTGCGGGAGACCCGGACCATAACGGTCAGTACCCGAGCCAGTGCCGCCCCCGTCGGCGCCTTCCGCGCCATCCTGAACGACCGGGTCTACCTGTGGTTCGTGGGGCTGAACCTGCTCGGCGCGCTGGTCTTCCTCCAGCACATCTCGATGCTGCCGATCGCGATGGCCGACTCCGGGCTGAGCCCGGCCACCTACGGCTCGGTGATCGCGCTCAACGGGGTCCTCATCGTGGTCGGCCAACTCTTCGTACCCCGGCTGATCCGGGGGCGCAGCCGGTCGCACGTCCTCGCGCTGGCGGCGGTGGTGATGGGCCTCGGCTTCGGCTTGACCGCCTTCGCCGACACGGCCTGGTTCTACGGGCTGACCGTGTTGATCTGGACGGTCGGCGAGATGCTCAACTCACCCTCCAACGCCACCCTCATCGCCGAACTGTCCCCGAGTGAACTGCGGGGCCGCTACCAGGGCGCCTTCTCCCTCTCCTGGCAGTTGGCCGGCGCGATCGCGCCGATCCTCGGCGGCCTGGTGCGGGAACAGGCCGGCAACGCCACGCTGTGGTTCGGCTGCGCCGGCATCGGCCTGGTGATGGCGGTGGGCCACCTGGTGTCCGGGCCGGCCCGGGAGCGGCGGGCCCTCGCACTGCGTACCACCGGGGCCGGGTCCCCGCCCGCGACCCTGAAGACGGCCGAGCCGGTCGCGCCCAGCGGCGGCTAGGCCCCGCACCCTCGGCGCGGAAAACGCGATGCGCCCGGCGCGTGGGCACCGGGCACATCGTGTCGTACGTTACGACCGGCGGCGGCGGGCGGCACTCACCCCCGTAAGCGACGCCCGCTCGCGCCGCCGGTCCAAACAGGTGGACACCGTCCCCCAACGGTGTTGATCCACCCGTCCTCCGACACCTCACCTGGTGCACAGATCTGCGCGATCTGCCGCTCCCCCGAACGGTTCCAAGCGTGGTGCGGTGCAATAAAGCTAGTTCGCCCCGTGGGCCGGATTCAACCTGATGGGCTGTCTCGCCCGTCACAGCGGCCCTGTCCCCTCCAGAGGGCTGCTCCCTCCCGGCCAACAGCGCATACCCGGCCGGGATTCCCGCAAACCTGCTACCCGTCCTCCCGATCGGGTGACTCGGTACGGAAGAAGTTGCTCTGCCGACCGTCACGCAGCTGCTCCTGGTAGATCAAGTTCAGCCGCCGCAGGTCGAAGGTGTGGAACCAGTCATCCCAGCTGATCTCGCGGATCCGGCCACCCTCCCGATAACCCGGGATGTTGAAGGTCAGCACCCCGACCCGGCCCTCACGTTCGGTACCGCTGATCGTGGCCGGCTTCGCCCCCCGCTCCCGGGCCCACCGTTGGATCACCTCATGGTTGGTGGTGACCAGGCTCCGACCCGGCCGCTCCGGCCGGTCCTGCAACGAGGAGATCACCTGCGAGGACCGGGCGGAACGGGCTGTCGACCTGCCGGTCCGCACCCCGCCACCGGCCGGTGCCGCCTTGGCTGCGGTGCGGGCCGGTGCCGTCTTCACTGCGGCACGGGCTGGGGCCACCTTCGCCGCGCCACGGGCAGGTGCCGTCTTCACTGCGGCACGGGCTGGGGCCGTCTTCCGCGCGGCACGGGCTGGGGCCTGGGTGGTCGTGCGGGTCGTCGTACGCGCCTTGGTGGTGCCGGTAGCGGCCTTGCGGGGCGGCGCGGACTTGCGGGCGGCGGTGGCCTTGCCCGCCGAGGTGGCCTTCGCGGCCGGTGTCGTCTTACGGGGGGCCGCCTTCCGGGCCCCGGTGGTGGTCGTCCGGGCGGTAGCCGTCGTCGTGCCGGCGGTGCCGGCCTTGCGGGCGGCCGTCGTCGACTTGCGGGCGGTACCGGTCTGTCGGGTGGTGCCGGTTGCCGCTGACCGCGCCGGGCCGGTCCGCTTGGCGGGCGTGGCCTTCGCCCGGCCCGCCGTGGTACGGGTCTGCGTCGTCCCGGCACTCCTCGTGGTGCTGGCCCGACCGGCCGGTCCACTGCTGCCGCGGGCCGCCCCGCCCGACCGGAGGGTACTGGCCAGCCTCTTCACCAGTTCCGGCTTACGCAGGGCGGAGATGCCGGAGACCCCGTACCGACGCAACTGGCCCCGGATGTCGTCCACCCGCATCCGGGAGATCTCCGATTCGGAGATCCGTGGTGTGTTCGGGGTCTGGTTGCCTGCCTGCCGTTTGGTCCTGGTCGCGGTCCCGCCGCGACCAGTGCTACTTCGCTGAGCCATGGACGCTCACGCTCCTCGACACTGGAGTCTCGGCGCACGGCGGGTCCCAAAGCCGCACCGCGCGCTGCGGCTTACCCAGCAGAACCGCGCTAAACCACGAATCGGGTACCGCAGTCCCGGTCAGGACCGATCCGGGCCCCCCGCCGGCACGCCGCCGTCGCCGGTCTCGGCGGGTTCGGCGGGTTCGGTGCCGGTCGCCTCCGACGGCTCGAACAGATGGGCGAAGGCCGCGAGGTTGGCAGTCGATTCGCCCCGCTTGACCCGCCATTCCCACTCCCGGCGGATGGAACTACCGAAGCCGATCTCCAGCATGGTGTCGAAGGACTCGTCGGCGTAGCTGAGCACCGCGCCGAGCAGACGGTCCAGCTCGTCGGCGTCGACTCCGGCGGGATTGACCCGGCCGGTGAGGTAGATGTCGCCGGCCGCGTCGATGGAGAACGACACGGCGTACATCCGGGCGTTCCGCTGCAACAACCAGGCCCAGAGTTCCTCACGCCGCTCGTCCGGCTGGCGCATCACGAACGCCTCGATCCGCAGCGCGTGCTCACCGACGATCAGGTTGCAGATCGTCTTGAGCTTGTGCGTACCGGGCAGGGTCACCGCGTACGAGCCGGGACCGGTAACCGCGCAGGGCAGTTCCCGTTCGGCGCAGACCGACTCGATCAGAGCACCCAGGTCACTCATCCGATCAACTCTACGGCCGCCCGGAGGACACCGCCCGTCGCCAGACCCCGGCCACCCTCAAGCCACCGCCCTGACGCCTCAGCAGGAGGCGGCCAGGGCGGAGGTCAGGTGGGCGCGGTGGGTCACCAGGGCCTCGCCGTAGACGGCGAGCAGGCCTTCGGCGGTGCGGTGCCAGGAGAAGTTACGGGCATGCTGGGCGGCACCTACCGCCAGTCGCGCTCGGCGGGATCGGTCCGGCAGCAGACCGGCCAGGGTGTGCGCCCAGTCGACCGGGTCATGGCTACCCACCAGCACCCCGCTGACCTGGTCCCGTACCGCGGTCACCAGGCCGCCGACGGCGGCGGCCACCACCGGGGTACCGCAGGCCTGGGCCTCCAGAGCGACCAGGCCGAAGGATTCGTTGTGCGAGGGCACCGCGACCAGATCGGCCGCCTGGTACAGCAGGGGCAGCTCAGCCCCGGTACACGGTGGCATGAAGTGCACCCGGTCGGCGACGCCGAGCGAGGCGGCCAACTCGATCAGGGCGGTGGGCCGGTCGAGTCCGCTGCCGCTGGGCCCACCGCAGATCACCACGGAGACCTCACCGGCCAACGCGGGATCATGCTGGCGCAATGCCGCGATCGCCCGGATCAGCACGTCCGGGGCCTTCAGTGGCTGGATCCGACCCACGAAGGCCACCAGGTGACCGGTGGTGGGCAGGCCCAGTCGGGCGCGGGCCGTACGGGTGGCGGCGTCCCGGTCACCGGCCGGAGGGCGGAAGCGGTCCAGATCCACCCCGGGCTCGACCACGGCCACCCGGGTCGGGTCGGCCGCGTACCGGTCGATCAGGTCCTGGGCTTCCACCCGGGTGTTCGCCACCAGCCGGTCGGCCTCGGCGACCACCTGTTCCTCGCCGATCACCCGGGCCTTGGGTTCGGGCCGGTCCCCGGCCGCCAGCTGGGCGTTCTTGACCTTGGCCAGGGTGTGCGCGGTGTGCACCAGCGGCACCCCCCAGCGGTCCTTGGCCAGCCAGGCGACCTGGCCGGAGAGCCAGTAATGGGAGTGGATGAGGTCGTAGTAACCCGGCGGGCGGGCCGCCTCGGCCCGCAGTACCCCGGCGGTGAAGGCGCAGAGCTGACCGGGCAGTTCCTCCTTGGTCAGCCCCTCCAACGGACCGGCCATCACGTGCCGGACGTGCACCCCTGGCACGACCTCCACCACCGGGGGCAGGTCACCCGAGGTGGCGCGGGTGAAGATCTCCACCTCGACGTCGGCCTCGGCCAGCCGCCGGGCGACCTCCAGGATGTAGACGTTCATGCCGCCCGCGTCCCCGGTGCCCGGCTGGTGCAGAGGTGAGGTGTGCACCGAGAGGGTTGCGATCCGCCGAGGTCGCGGCCACGGCAGGGCACCTCGCTGACGACCGACACCGGTGTGCAAATCCGCCACTTCTGCTCCCTAAGCCAGGGTTGATGCCGTACTGCACGACCGACGTGCCTCTGCGTCAACCTCCGCGCCAGATGCCATCTTCCCGATCGGCGGCTGGTAATACGTCGCCCAGGGGCCACGGGCGTGATCGACCTCATCGCGGGGGTAGCCGGGGTATGCCCCCTCGACAGGGGCGAGAATGGCCGGATGAGTCGTGTCGCCATCGTCACCGGAGCTTCCAGCGGGATCGGGGCCGCCACCGCACGCCGACTGGCCGGCGAGGGATTTCACGTGCTGGCCGCCGCCCGGCGTACCGACCGGTTGGCCGAACTGGTCGCCGGGATCACCGCCGAGGGTGGCAGCGCCACGGCGGTGGCCTGTGACGTCACCTCGGAGGAGTCCGTGGCGGCCCTGGCGCGGGCCGCGCAGCAGGCGCCCGGTCCGGTCACCCTGCTGGTCAACAACGCCGGTGGGGCACGCGGTCTGGAGCCGGTGGAAGCCGGGTCGGTCGGCGACTGGCAATGGATGTACGACGTGAACGTGCTGGGCACCCTGCGGGTGACCCAGGCCCTGCTGCCCACACTGGAGTCCTCCGGCGCCGGCACGATCGTCATCGTCTCGTCGACCGCCGGCTTCACGGTGTACGAGGGCGGTGGCGGTTACACCGCCGCGAAGCACGCCCAGACGGCGATCGCCGGCACCCTGCGGCTGGAGTTGTGCGGCCGACCGGTACGGGTGATCGAGATCGACCCGGGCATGGTGAAGACCGACGAGTTCTCCCTGGTCCGTTTCGGCGGTGACGCCGACCGGGCGGAGGCGGTGTACGCCGGGGTAGCCGAGCCCTTGGTCGCCGAAGATGTGGCCGACTGCATCGCCTGGTGCGCTACTCGACCCCAGCATGTGAATGTGGACCGTCTCGTGGTCCGTCCGCTGGCGCAGGCCGCCCAGCACAAGGTGCATCGCACGAGCGGAGCCTGAGGAAGGCGGCATGCCGACGCGGGCGTCCCGGCCGCTCGGGGTGATCACCCGGGGCACGACCAACCCCAACCGGCTCCGACGGGTGGACAACTGGATCGTCGACACCTGCGGCGAGATGCTGCGCTCCGCACCGGACCCCCTCGTGGTCGACCTCGGGTACGGCGCCAGCCCGGTGACCGTGGTGGAGTTGCGCGCCCGGCTGGCCGTCGGGGTACGCCCCGACGTACGGGTGGTCGGGCTGGAGATCGACCCTGGCCGGGTGGCCGTCGCCCAGGCCGCCGCCGACCCACCCGGCCTGACCTTCGCCCGGGGCGGGTTCGAACTGGCCGGCCTGCGCCCGGTCCTGGTGCGCGCCTTCAACGTGCTGCGGCAGTACGACGAAGCTGAGGTGGCCGGCGCCTGGGCCCTCCTCACCGCAGGGCTGGCGCCTGGCGGCCTGCTCGTCGAGGGCACCTGCGACGAGTTGGGTCGCCTGGCCACCTGGGTGCTGCTCGATGCCACCGGCCCACGCTCGCTGACCCTGGCCGCCCGGCTGTCCACCATGCAGACCCCGGCCGAACTGGCCGAACGCCTACCCAAGGCCCTGATCCACCGCAACGTCCCCGGCGAACCCATCCACGCCCTGATCCGCGCCCTGGACGACGCCTGGCAGGCCGCCGCCGCGTACGCCCCGTACGGCCCTCGCCAACGCTGGCTGCACACCGTGGCCGCCGTCCGCGCCCAGGGCTGGCCCATCCTCCACCGCCCCCGCCGCTGGCGCCTGGGCGAACTGACCCTCCCCTGGCCCCCCATCGCCCCCAACGCCCCCACCCCAACCACCCCACTTCGGACCAGGTGATCAAGAGGTTTGCGTCTGGAAAATCGCCTTCGGCGACGCAAACCTCTTGATCAACGCCGGCAGGGGGTGGGGTGGGCGACGCCGGCAGGGGGTGGGGTGGGCGGCGCCCGGTGGGTTAGAGGGTGCAGTTGATCAGGACGGGTTCGGGGTGGAGGGTTACCGCGAAGCGGGCTTGGACGCCGTCGCGGATCTCGCGGGCCAGGGTCAGCAGGGCCTGGGTGGTGGCGGTGCCGGTCTGGTTGGTCAGCGCCAGGGTGTGCTTGGTGGAGATGGCGACCCCCTCGGGGCCGGGATAGCCCTTGCCAAAGCCGGCCTTGTCGATCAGCCAGGCGGCACTGACCTTGACCAGGTCCCCGGCGCCCGGCCAGGCGGGCGGCTCACCCAGGTCGGCGGCGCGCTGCCGCAGCACCTCGTATCCGGCCGGGTCGAGGATCGGGTTGGTGAAGAAGGAGCCGACCGAACGGGTGTCCGGGTCCGAGGGATCCAGCACCATCCCCTTGCCGGCCCGCAGGCGCAGCACGGTCTCCCGGGCGTGCGCCAGCGGCACCCGGTCACCGACCTCCACGCCTAGGGCGCGGGCCAGTTCGGCGTACCGGACCGGGCCGGACAGCGGCGAGCGGGCCAGTCGGAAGTCGACAGCCAGCACCACCCAGCGCTCGCTGTACTTGAAGATGCTGCCCCGGTACGCGAAGCCGCAGTCGGCCGCCACCACCTGACGGACCGTCCCGGCGATGCGGTCGTACACCTGCACGCCGACGATGGTCTCGGCGACCTCCTGCCCGTACGCCCCGACGTTCTGGATCGGGGTGGCACCCGTGGAGCCGGGGATGCCGGACAGGCATTCCAGCCCGGACCAGCCGTTGCGCACCGTAGTGGCGACCAGGTCGTCCCAGGGCTCGCCGGCCTCCACCCGGATGGTCACGGTCCGCTCGTCCTCGGTCAGCACCCGCAGACCCCGGGATCGGACGAGGACCACCGTGCCCGGGAAACCGGCGTCGCCGATCACCACGTTGCTACCCCCGGCGAGGAGCAGTACGGGCTCGCCCGCCTCGCGTACGTGAGTGACAATCTGGTCGGAAGTGGCTGCGGTGACGACCCGCGTGGCCGGTCCGCCGAGGCACAATGTGGTGTATTGCGACAGATCACCCCGAATAGCGGGTTGGGCGGCGGCTGTCGGCTGGGCGTAGACGTCAGACACAGCTTTCACCCTAGGCTGAGAGGCAGCCGCGGCACCCACTGGTGGCCGGGTCACCCCCGGGAGGATGGCGATGAGCAGAATGCACGGCTCCAAGGACTTCTGGATCGGCGCGCTCCGGGCGGAGGGCCCGGCGTTCGCCGCCGCGGTGGCCGAGGCCCCACCCGAGACACCGGTGCTCTCCTGCCCCGGCTGGACGGTGACCGACATGGCCCTGCACCTCACCGGCATCTACCAGTGGGTACGCGCCGTGGCCGGCGCGGGCCGGACCACCGCGCCGGAGCAGCCCAGGTCGCAGCGCCCGGAGCCCGTCCCGGGGCTCACGGCCGCGCAACAGTGGCAGCAGGCGTACGACGATCTGATGGTCCTCTTCGACACCCTGGACCCGGAGGCCCCGGCCTGGAACTGGGCCCCCCAGCCCAAGAAGGCCGGCTTCTGGCCGCGCCGGATGGCGCACGAGACGGCGTTGCACCGCTGGGACGCCCAACTCGCCATCGCCGCCGGTGACCCGATCGAGGCCAAGCTGGCGGCCGACGGGGTCAGCGAGGTGCTCGACACCTGGCTGCCGGCCGGTCGGCGCGCGGCCACCGGTCAATGGCGGGGGTTGGTACGCCTCAGCGCGACCGACGCCGCGCAGGAGTGGTACCTGCGGCTACGCGGCGAGGGGGTGGCCCTGCTGGACACCGGCACCATCCTCGACCACGACGAGCACCACGCCCGGGTGCACGTCAGCGGCACCGCGAGCGACCTGCTGCTGGCCCTCTGGGGACGGGTCAGCTTCGAATCCCTGACCGTGGCCGGCGACCCCACCCTGCTCGACGGAGTACGCACCGGCTGACCCCACAGATCAACACCGTTTCGCCGGAATGGCGGTTACCGGACCTCTAGGTAACCGCCATTCCGCCGTAACGGCGAAAGCACACCCGTCGACGGCTCGTGGCCGTTCTGTGACCTCTGGGCGAGAGAGCGCTCTCTTGACACCTCCCGACGGGGAGCGCAGGCTACGTGAGAGCGCTCTCTCACAATCCCGCACCGCCACCTGGACACCTGAGAGGGGTCACCAGACCATGGGCACCTTTACCCGCCACCGCCTCGCGGCGGTGGCCCTGGCAACGATCGGTGCACTACTCGCCACCAGCGGCTGCGCCGGCGACGACGCGGCCGACGACGGCCAGATAACCCTCACGGTCGACGTCTTCGGACAGCTCGGCTACGACCAGCTCTACCAGGAGTACATGGACGCCAACCCCGGAGTGAAGATCGTCGAACGGGGCACCGGCAGCAACCTGGACGAGTACTCGCCCCGGCTGACCCAGTGGCTCGCCGCGGGCAAGGGCGCCGGGGACGTCGTCGCCATCGAAGAAGGTCTGATGGTCGAGTACAAGGCCAACCCGGACAACTTCGTCAACCTGCTGGACCACGGCGCCGGCGAACTCAAGGGCAACTTCCTGGAGTGGAAGTGGAACCAGGGGCTGACCGCCGACGGGCAGAAGCTGATCGGGCTCGGCACCGACGTGGGTGGCATGGCGATGTGCTACCGCACGGATCTGTTCGCCAAGGCGGGGCTGCCCACCGAGCGTGACGAGGTCTCCAAGCTCTGGCCGACCTGGGAGGACTACATCGGGGTCGGCGAGCGGTTCAAGGCGGCGAACACCGGCGCCTCGTTCCTGGACGCGGCGACCAACACCTTCAACACCATCGTGTTGCAGACCGCCGGCAAGGCGCAGGGCTACCACTACTACGACACCAGCAACAACCTCGTGGTGGACAGCAACCCGGCGGTCAAGCAGGCCTGGGACACCACCATGAAGATCATCGGTGCGGGCCTGTCCGGCAAGTACGGCTCCTGGTCGGAGGAGTGGGTCTCGGCCTTCAAGCAGGCCAAGTTCGCCACCATCGCCTGCCCGGCCTGGATGACCGGGGTGATCGAGGGCAACGCCGGCACGGAGGCCAGTGGCAAGTGGGACATCGCCCGGGTCCCCGGCGACGGCGGCAACTGGGGTGGCTCCCACCTGGCCGTACCGGCCCAGGGCAAGCAGAAGGAAGAGGCGATCAAGCTGGTCAAGTTCCTGACCAGCCCGCAGGGGCAGATCGGTGCCTTCAAGGCCAAGGGCCCCCTGCCCTCCTCACCGCAGGCCCTGAACGACCCGGCGATCGCCGAAGCCACCAACGCGTACTTCTCCGGAGCGCCGATCGGGACGATCTTCGCCGAGGGTGCCAAGACCCTGAAGCCGGTCTACATGGGCCCGAAGAACCAGGCGGTCCGCACCGAGGTGGAGAACGCCGTCCGCACCGTCGAGCTGGGGCAGCGCACTCCCGAACAGGGCTGGCAGGACGCCGTCACCAACGCCAAGAAGGCTGCCGCCAAGTAACCGGCCCGACAGCCGCCACCCCCGCCGCCGATCCGGGCCCGCCACCTTCGCCGGGCGTACGCGATGACCGGCCGGATCGGCGCGGGGTGGGGCGTGGAGAGGAGTCAACGGGTCATGGCGTTGCAGCTCGACGCGCGACCGCCGGCCGGGCCGACACCGGGCCGGTCCCGCCTGTCGCGGGCCGGCCGGCTGAGCCGGATCGACGCGAAGTACTCGCCCTACCTGTACATCGCCCCGTTCTTCGTGGTCTTCGCGATCTTCGGGGCCTGGCCGCTCGCGTACACCTTCTGGGTCTCTCTGCACGACTGGGACCTGCTCGGCAGCGATCCCACCTTCATCGGGGTGGACAACTACACCCGGCTGCTGGCCGACGGCGACTTCTGGCACGCCGTGGTCAACACCCTGGGCATCTTCGTCATCAGTACGGTGCCCCAGTTGCTGCTGGCGCTCTGGCTGGCCAACCTGCTCAACCGTCAACTGCGGATGCGTACCGGCTGGCGGATGGCGGTGCTGGTGCCCAACGTGACCTCCACGGCCGCGGTGGCGATCGTCTTCGGGGTGTTGTTCGGCCGCGAGTTCGGGATGGTCAACTGGCTGCTGGACCTGGTCGGCGTGGACGGGATCGAGTGGAAGTCCAACCGGTTCGCCTCCTGGGTGGCCATCTCGGCCATGGTCGACTGGCGGTGGACCGGCTACAACGCCCTGATCTTCCTGGCCGCCATGCAGGCCATCCCCCGCGACCTGTACGAGGCCGCCGCGATCGACGGGGCGAACCGGGCCCGGCAGTTCTGGTCGGTCACCGTGCCGCTGCTCAAGCCGACGATCATCTTCTGCGTCATCATCTCCACCATCGGTGGGCTGCAACTGTTCACCGAACCCCGGTTGTTCCACTCCGGCACCAACCCCATCCGTGGTGGGCCGCTGCGCGAGTCGCAGACGATGACGATGTACATGTTCGAGAACGCCTTCGCGCCCTATTACAACTTCGGCTACGGCTCCGCGGTGGCCTGGCTGCTGTTCGCCCTGATCGCCATCGTCGCGGCGATCAACGTACTGATCATCCGCCGGGTCGGATCGGGTGCCCGGCCCCCCAGGGGCGAGCGGAAGGGAGGCTCCCGATGAGCCGACTGTGGCGGGCCAGCCCGCTGACCTACGGCGCGTTGATCGCCGCCGGATTCCTGTCCCTCTTTCCGATCTACTGGATGTTCGTGGTGGCCAGTCGCTCCAGCGACGCGATGGGGCAACTACCCCCGCCGGTCACCCCCGGCGGCAACCTGGGTGCCAACATCTCCCGACTGTTCGCCAACACGGACGCGTACTTCCTGACCGGCCTGATCAACTCGGCGATCGTGGCGACCACTGTCACCTTCTCGGTGGTGTTCTTCTCCTCCCTGGCCGGGTTCGCCTTCGCCAAGCTGCGGTTCCGGGGCAGCAACGCCCTGCTGATGGTCATCATCGCGACGATGATGGTGCCCACCCAGCTCGGCATCATCCCGCTGTACATGCTGATGACCAGGTTGAACCTCAACGACCGGCTGCCCGCGGTGATCCTGCCCGCCCTGGTCACCGGCTTCGGGGTGTTCATGATGCGGCAGTACGCCGGTCAGGCGATCAGCACCGAGCTGATCGAGGCGGCCCGGGTGGACGGTTGCGGCACCGCCCGGATCTACTGGAACGTGGTGCTGCCCGCGCTGCGGCCGGCCATCGCGGTGCTGGGGCTACTCACCTTCATGACCACCTGGAACGATTTCCTGTGGCCGTACGCGGTGCTCAACGATCCGGAGAATCCCACCGTGCAGTTGTCCCTGCGGGCCCTTTCCGACGGCTACTACCAGGACATGTCCCAGGTGTTCACCGGTACGGCAATCGCCACCCTGCCGCTGTTGCTGGTGTTCGTACTGTTCGGACGCCAGATCATCGGCGGAATCATGGAAGGTGCGGTCAAATCGTGAGTGGAATCCGGTTCCCGGAGAATTTCCTGTGGGGGGCGGCGACTGCCGCCTATCAGATCGAGGGGGCGGCCCGCGACGACGGACGCGGGGAGTCGATCTGGGACACCTTCTGCCGCACCCCGGGAAAGGTGTACGCCGGGCACACCGGTGACGTCGCCTGCGACCACTACCACCGGTACGCCGAGGACGTGGCGATGATGGCCGAGCTGGGTCTGCGGGCGTACCGGTTCTCGGTGTCCTGGCCCCGGATCCAGCCCGACGGCAGCGGCCCGGTCAACCCCCGTGGGCTGGACTTCTACGACCGGCTGACGGACACCCTGCTGAGCCGGGGCATCGACCCGATCGTCACCCTCTACCACTGGGACCTGCCGCAGAACCTGCAGGACCGGGGCGGGTGGACGGCGCGGGAGACCGCGGAACACTTCGCCACCTACGCCGCCGCCGTGTACACCCGGCTGGGTGACCGCATCACCACCTGGACCACCCTCAACGAACCCTGGTGCTCGGCGTACCTGGGCTACGGCAACGGGGTGCACGCCCCGGGGGTGCAGGATCCGGGGGCCGCCTTCAGCGCCGTACACCATCTGTTGCTGGCGCACGGCCTGGCCACCCAGGCACTGCGCGCGGGCGGCGCCGGGCGGGTCGGCATCACCCTGAACCCGGCGGACGTACGCCCGGCCGACGCGGACAGCGCCGCCGACGCCGAGGCGGTACGCCTGGTCGACGGCCTGCACAACCGGATCTTCCTGGATCCCCTGCTGGTCGGCGGCTACCCCGAGGATGTCCGCGAGCACGTGGCCCGGATCGTCGAGCCGGTGTTCATCGCCGAGGGCGACGAGAAGATCATCGCGGCGCCGATCGACCTGCTGGGGATCAACTACTACGCCCCGACCTATGTCGCCGGGCGGTCGGACGGCGCGGGTGGCGGCGGCGCGTACCCGGGCACGGCGGGTGCGGTGGAGTTCCTGCCGCCGGTCGGTCCGCTCACCGACATGGGCTGGATGATCGAACCGGCTGGGCTGACCCGGCTGCTGGAACGCATCGCCACCGACTACCCCCCGGTGCCGCTGATGATCACCGAGAACGGGGCGGCGTTCCCGGACAAGGGCACCTCGGACGCCACCAGCCCGGTGCACGACGAGGACCGGATCGCGTACCTGGACGGGCACCTGCGTGCCGCCCACGAGGCCATCGCCCGGGGAGTGGACCTGCGCGGCTATCTCGTATGGTCACTGCTGGACAACTTCGAGTGGGCCGAGGGGTACCGCAAGCGATTCGGAATCGTGCACGTCGACTACCTCACCCAACGGCGTACACCGAAGTCCAGCGCCCGGTGGTACCAGGAGGTGATCTCCCGGAACGGGCTGTGACGAGGCGGTGATCTCTCCGATGACGGGCGCACAACGGCCCACTCTGGAAGCGGTGGCCCGGCGGGCCGGGGTGTCCCGGGCCACCGTGTCCCGGGTGGTGAACGGTTCCACCACGGTCGCCGAGCCGATCCGGGAGGCGGTTCGTCAGGCGGTGGCCGAGTTGGGGTACGTGCCGAACCTGGCCGCCCGCACCCTGGTCACCCAGCGGACCGACTCGATCGCCCTGGTCATGCCGGAGGAGGCCACCCGGGTCTTCTCCGACGACCAGGTCTTCCCCGGCATCATCCGGGGGGCCGCCCAGGAGTTGGAGGCCGCCGACAAGCAGTTGGTGCTGATGCTGGCCGGCTCACCGGCCGGGCACGAACGGGTCGAGCGGTACACCACCGGGCGGCACGTCGACGGGGTGCTGTTCGCCTCCCTGCACGGTGCCGATCCGCTGCCCGCCCGGCTCGCCGCGCTGGGCATCCCGGTGGTGTGCAGCGGTCGGCCCCTGGACGGCGCGGACGTGCCGTATGTCGACGTCGACCAGGTCGGCGGGGTCACCAAGGCGATCCGGCACCTGATCGACAGGGGTCGCCGCCGGATCGCCACCATCGCCGGGCCGCAGGACATGGTCGCCGGCATCGAACGGCTGGCCGGCTACCGGGACACCATGGCCGCCGCCGGGTTGCCGCAGATGGTGGCGGTCGGCGACTTCACCCGGGAGTCCGGCGCGGCGGCGATGCGCGAACTGCTCACCGACCACCCCGACCTGGACGCCGTCTTCGCCGCCTCCGACCTGATGGCGCACGCCGCCCTGCGGGCGTTGCGCGAGGCCGGACGGCGGGTGCCGGAGGATGTCGCCGTGATCGGTTTCGACGACATCGAGACCGCCGCGTACACCGAGCCGCCGCTGACCACCGTGCGTCAGCCGATCGTGGAACTCGGTCGACAGGGCACTCGTCTGCTGCTGCGCCTCGCGGCCGGCGAGGAGGTCGAACCCGCCCTGATCCTCCCCACCGAACTCATCCTCCGCGACTCCGCCTGAGGTGCAAGGAAGGGCACCTTGTTAACGCCTCCGGTAGAGCAAGGGCCCCTTATTAACAAACCCTTATCGCGTGGCACCCGGCTCGGCGGGCGGCTAGCCTGCCCCGCATGTCCCACCCGGTTCGCCTGCTGCCCGTTCCCGCGCTCGCCGACGTCGCCCCGTACGCCTATCTGGCCACCGTGGAACCCGGCACCCGCCTGGTCTTCACCGCGGGCGCCTGCCCGCTCGACGCCGAAGGCCGGACGGTCGCCCCCGGCGACCACGCGACCCAGGCCCGGCAGGTGATGGCCAACCTGGAGACCGCCCTGGCCGCCGCCGGGGCCACCCTTGCCGACGTCGTCAAGAGCACGGTGTACGTGGCCACCACCCGCCAGCAGGACCTGGTCACGGTCTGGGAGGTGGTACGGGCGGCCTTCGGCGACCACGCGGCCCCCAGCACCCTGCTAGGGGTGACCGTGCTCGGCTACTCCGGCCAACTCGTCGAGGTCGAGGCGATCGCCGCCGTCCCCGCCTCCTGAATTCGCTTTCTGGGTGCGTCTGTTGTCGTCAGGCGACAACAAACGCACCCAGAGGCCCCGGTCAGAGGGTGGCGGACACCCGTTCGGCGGTGGCGTGGGTGTCGGGGCCGAAGAGCACCAGCCGGGCCTCGGTGAGGTTGGTCGGGGTGGCCGCGCGCAACACCGTCAGGGCCTGGCGGACCGCGTCCTCGACCGGCCAGCCGTACACCCCGGCGGAGATCAGCGGGAAGGCGATGCTGGTAGCGCCCAGGTCGTCGGCGACCGCGAGGCTGTTGGTGTAGCAGTCGCGCAGCAGCCCCGAGCGGTCCTCGCTGGCCGACCAGACCGGGCCTACGGTGTGCACCACCCAGCGGGCCGGCAGGTCACCGGCGGTGGTCGCGACCGCCTGCCCGGTCGGCAGGCCCCGGCCGTAGCGGGAGGCGCGCAGCGCCCGGCATTCGGCGAGGATCGCCGGGCCGCCCCGGCGGTGGATGGCACCGTCCACCCCGCCGCCGCCCAGCAGGGAGGAGTTGGCGGCGTTGACCACCACCTCCACCCGCTCGGCGGTGATGTCCCCCTCGACCAGGGTGATGTCCATGGGTCAGTCCTCCGTGACGGGTTGGCCGAGGGTGTGGCGGGCGAGCAGGGTGGCGCCGGCGATCGCGGCCGGCATGAGCACCACCGCCCCGAGCGGGATCAGGAAGCAGACGAAGACCGCCATCCCGAAGCCCAGAGCGGTGGGACGGTCGACCTTCAAAGCCGCCCGGCGCTCCCGCAGCCCTTTGCCCCGCCGGTAGAAGGGCGCGCCGACCAGTTCCATAGCTAGCAGCCAACCACCGACGGCGGCACCCATCACCGGTACCACGGTCTGGCCCAGCAGCGGAATGAACCCGGCCGCGAACAGCGGGATGCCGAACAGGGCCGCCAGGGCGACCAGCTGAATCGAGTCGATGATGCTGCGCCGCAGGGACGCCCAGAACGGCACCTCGACCGCGTCGGGCGCCCCGCCGTACCGCTGCTCCACCCGCTCGGAGATCTTCTCGTAGAAGGGGTCGCCGATGACCAGGGTGACGGCCGTGAAGGTGAGCACGGCGAGCAGGCCGCCCAGGCCGAGGATGGCCAGGGCGGCGATCACCCGGAACGCTCTGCGGGTCGCCGTCGACCAGTCCTCCGCGAAGGGGGTCACCGCCGTGGCCAGGTCGCCGACGAAGAAGAACAGGGCGGCGTACGCGGCCAGGAACAGCACGCCGGAGATCAGTGCCGGCACCACGCCGAGCAGCATCAGACCGGGATTGCGTACGTAGAGACCGATGCCACGCAGCAGGAACCCGGCACCACCGGCGAACCGCCGCGCGGTGCTCGTGGCGGTGCCGGACATCTCGGAAACGTTCACGCCGCTGAGCCTAGTCACCGGTCAGCGCATCAACCGATCGACGGATCGTTCGGGTCAACCGGAGCCGATGGAGATCATCTACAGCTGGTCGATCCCCCGCCGGCCCGGCGTTGCCAGGCTGAACGGGTAGCCGAGGAAAGGGGTCGCGATGCCGGTGATCGAGGTGTCCAACCTGCACAAGCGGTACGGCGAGACGGTGGCGGTGCAGGAGGTGTCGTTCGAGGTCGCGGCGGGCGAGATCTTCGGGATCCTCGGCCCCAACGGTGCGGGCAAGACCACCACTGTGGAGTGTGTGGCCGGGCTGCGCGTCCCCGACGGGGGCGAGGTGTCCGTCCTCGGGCTGGACCCTCGCCGGGACGCCACCCGCCTGCGCCAACTGGTGGGGGTGCAACTACAGGAGAGCCGGCTGCCGGATCGGCTCCGGGTGGCCGAGGCCTTGGACCTCTACGCCTCGTTCTACCGCGCGCCCGCCGACCCGGCTGCCCTCATCGAGGAGTTGGGGCTGGATGCCAAGCGCAGCACCCCGTACGACAAGCTCTCCGGCGGCCAGAAGCAGCGGTTGTCCATCGCGCTGGCACTGGTCGGCAACCCGAAGATCGCCATCCTGGACGAGTTGACCACCGGGCTGGATCCGCAGGCCCGCCGGGACACCTGGAACCTGATCGAACGGGTCCGGGATCGCGGCGTCACCATCGTGCTGGTCACCCACTTCATGGAGGAGGCCGAGCGGCTCTGCGACCGGCTCGCCGTGATCGACAAGGGACGGGTGGTGGCCCTGGACAGCCCGGCCGGGCTGGTCTCGGCCGTGGCGCCGGAGCAACGCATCCGGTTCCGCCCCTCCGCACCGCTGGACGATCAACTCCTCGCCGAACTGCCGCAGGTGACCTCGGTGACCCGCAGCGGCGCCCAGGTGGTGGTGACCGGCACCGGCGAGGTGCTGCACGCGGTCACCTCGGTCCTGGCCCGTAATCAGATCATCGCCGCCGACCTGCGGCTGGAGCAGGCCACGTTGGACGACGCGTTCGTCGAGCTGACCGGGCGCCGACTCACCGACTGAGGGGGACACCATGCACGCCTTCGGCCAGATCCTCAAGACCGAGGCCCGGCTCTACCTGCGGGACACCTCGACCCTGATCTCCACCATCGGGCTGCCCACCCTGATCCTGGTGGTCCTCGGACTCATCCCCACCCTCCGCCAGCCCACTCCGGATCTCGGCGGCCAGTCCTTCATCACCTACTTCACCCCATCTCTGCTGGTGATCACCCTGGCGATGATCGGGGTCAACGTCCTGCCCACCGTGTTGGCCACCTACCGGGAACGCGGCATCCTGCGCCGCCTGGCCACCACCCCGGCCAGCCCGCTGGCCCTGCTGCTGGCCCAACTGGTGCTGGCGCTGATCGGCATCCTGGCCAGCGCGGTGCTGCTCGCGGTGGTGGCCCGGCTGGCGTTCGGCGTACCGCTGCCGCAGCATCCGCTCGGCTTCGCCGCCGCCCTGGTCCTCGGCACGGCTGCCCTGCTCACCCTGGGACTGCTGGTGGCGGCGGTCGCCCCGACCGCCAAGTCGGCCCAGGCGCTGGCCGTACCGATGTTCATGGCGGTGATGTTCTTCGGTGGCGCGTACCTGCCGAGGTTCCTGCTGCCCGACTTCATCGCCGAGATCGGCGCCTACACCCCGCCGGGCGTACAGGCCCTGCTGGATGCCTGGACCGGCACCGCCCCGCACCCGCTGCACCTGGTGATAATGGCGGTGGTCGCGGTGGCCGCCGGTGCTCTCGCGACGAAACTGTTCCGCTGGCAGTAAGCAGGGATCCGATGATCAGCAGCGGCGACCGACCCGACGACCGAACGGATGCCTGGCAGGTCCGGGAAGCGAACGTCTACCGGGTGCTGCCCTTCGGAGGGCTGATCGTAGGCACGCTGCTGGCCATCTTCGCGCCGACGCCGCGCAGTCTCCCGTTGGCGGCCACCCTGACCGTCGCCGTGGCGGCTGCCTGCTGGATCGCCTGGTTCATCACCCTGCACCCGCGCTGGCAGAGCCGGCGTGCGCTGATGACGGTCTACTACCTCGGGCTGCTCGCGTTCGCCACCGTGCTGGTGGTCGCCAGTCCGTGGTACGGCTTCTTCGCCTGGATCGGCTATGTGCACGCCTTCTTCCTGCCGGGCAGGTGGCGGATCGCCGGGGTGGTCGTCACCGCCGTGCTGCTGGCCACCTCGCAGAGCGGCGGCCTACCGGCCGTTTCGTCACATTGGGCGATCTGGCTGGTGATGGTGATCTTCAACGTGACGATCGCCGGGGCGGTGAGCTGGTTCACCTATCTCTCCGAGCACGAGGGCGAGAAACGCAAGCGGCTGGTGGCGGAGCTGGCCGCCGCGAACCGGCAGCTCACCGAGACCGTACGGGAGAACGAGGGTCTGCACGCCCAACTCGTCACCCAGGCCCGGGAGGCCGGGGTGCTGGACGAACGGCAGCGGATGGCCCGGGAGATCCACGACACCCTGGCCCAGGGGCTCACCGGCATCATCACCCAGTTGGAGGCGGCCGAGCAGACCCGCGACCGGTCCGGCGACTGGCGACGGCATGTGGACAATGCCCTGGCGCTGGCCCGGGAGAGCCTCACCGAGGCCCGCCGCTCGGTACGCGCGATCCGCCCGGAGCCGCTGGAGGCCGCCCGGCTGCCCGATGCCCTGACTGAGCTGGTTGGACGCTGGTCGGCCCGGCACGGGGTACGGGCCGAGGTCAACACCACCGGCACCCCCCGGCCGCTGCATCCGGAGGTCGAGGTGACCCTGCTGCGGGCCGCCCAGGAGGCGTTGGCCAACGTGGCCCGGCACGCCGCCGCCTCCCGGGTGGGGCTGACCCTGTCCTACATGTCGGATGTGGTGACGCTGGACGTCCGGGACGACGGCACCGGCTTCGACGCCGAGGCTGCCGCACCGAAGCCGGACGGCGGCTACGGGCTGACCGCCATGCGGCAACGGGTCACCGAGGTCGGCGGCCGCCTCGATGTGGAGTCCGAGCCGGGCGGCGGCACCGCGATCTCCGCCTCCGTACCGGCGCTGTCGGGGGGTCTGGGATGACCGATCCGGTACGCCTGCTGATCGTCGACGACCATCCGGTGGTGCGGGACGGGCTGCGTGGCATGTTCACCGGTGATCCCGGGTTCGAGGTGGTCGGTGAGGCGGCCGACGGGGCCGAGGCGCTGGCGATGGCCGCCCGGCACCGTCCCGACGTGGTGCTGATGGACCTGCGGATGCCCGGCATGGACGGGGTGACCGCGATCGGTCGGCTGGTCCGCTCGGACAGTTCGGCGAAGGTGCTGGTGCTGACCACCTACGACACGGACGCGGACGTGCTGCCCGCGATCGAGGCCGGTGCCACCGGGTACCTGCTCAAGGACGCCCCCCGCGACGAGTTGGTCCGGGCGGTACGCGCCGCAGCCCGGGGCGAGTCCGTGCTCTCCCCCGCCGTGGCGGGTCGGCTGATGGGCCGGCTGCGCGCCCCGGCGGAGGAGCCGCTGAGCCACCGGGAACTGGAGGTGCTCACCCTGGTGGCGCGCGGCTCGACCAACCGGGAGGCCGCCGCCCAACTGTTCATCAGCGAGGCCACCGTCAAGACCCACCTGCTGCACGTGTACGCCAAGCTCGGGGTCAACGACCGGGCCGCCGCCGTGGCGGTCGCGTACGACCGGGGCCTGCTGACCCCCGGCGGACGCTGACCGTGCGGGCGGCCCGACTGATCTCGTTGCTGCTGTTGTTGCAGGCCCGGGAGGCGATGACGGCGGCGGAACTGGCCCGGGAGCTGGAGGTCTCCGAGCGGACGGTGTACCGGGATGTCCTGGCCCTCTCCGCCGCCGGGGTGCCGGTCTACGCCGACCGGGGGCGGGCCGGCGGGTACCGACTGCTCGGCGGGTACCGGACCCGGCTGACCGGGATGACCCGGGACGAGGCGGAGGCCCTCTTCCTCGCCGGGCTGCCCGGACCGGCCGGGGACATGGGGTTGGCCGACGCGGTGGCGGCGGCGGAGTTGAAGGTTCTCGCCGCCCTGCCGCCGAGCCTGCGCGACGCACCGGCCCGCACCGGGCAACGGTTCCACCTGGATGTGCCCGGCTGGTACGCGCCCAGCGAGCCGCCGCCGTGGCTGGCCGAGCTGGCCGGGGCCCTCTGGCGGGACCGGGTGGTGACTCTGCACTACCGGCGCGCGGACGGGTCGGTGGTCCGCCGGGTCTGCCCGTACGGTCTGGTCCTCAAGAGCGGCATCTGGTATCTCGTCGGCCGGGTCGACGCGGACCTGCGCACCTACCGGGTGGACCGGATCGTCGGGGTGGAGCAGCACGAGGAGAACTTCGACCGGGAGCCGGACTTCGACCTGCCGGGGTACTGGCGGACGCAGGCGGAGTCCTTCCTGCGGGGGATGCTGCGGGCCGAGGTGCGGATCCGGCTGAGCCCCGCCGGCCTGCGCCAGCTCAAGCACCGCAGCGACATCCCCTTCGGGTACGCCGAGGCGGTCGCCGCCGCCGGGGAACCCGACGGGCAGGGCTGGGTGACCACCCGGCTGCCCGTCGAGTCCGTCGAGGTGGCGTACACCCAACTGCTCGGGCTGGGTCCGGAGGTGGAGGTGCTGGACCCACCCGAGCTGCGGGCCCGGCTGGCCGAGGCGGCGGCCCGCACGGCCGCCCTCTACACCGCCCCCGCCGACTGACCCCCGATGGTGGTTCGTCTCAGCGGTAGCCGGTGACGTCGGCCGGCTTGCCGGGGTCGACCACCTCGGTGATGTAGCGGTAGGCGTCCGGCCGGCTGCCGTCCACGTCCGTGAAGCCGTACACCTTGGACAGGTCACCGGCGGAGACGGACTGCCCGCTCCACCGGGCGCGGTCCGGGTCGGCGGCCAGGGCGGCGACCGCCCGGCCGACGAAGACCGGGGTTTCCGAGATGAGGAAGTGCGGGTCCTTGGCCGCGCCGTCGCGCCAGTTGGCCTCGGTGACCCCGAAGTGCTCCAGCATCGCCTCGGAACGCAGCCAGCCGGGGGTCAGCGCCACCGCCGTGCCGCCGTACGGCCTGAGTTCGTGCGCCCAACTGAAGGCGAGCCGGTTCACCGAGGTCTTGGCCAGGTCGTAGAAGACCGACAGGCGGTAGTTCTGCTCGTTGTACGCCCGGGTGCCGTCGCCGATCTCCACCACCAGGCCACCCGGGCGGCGGATCAGCAGGGGCATCGCGAAGTGGCTGGTGATGATGTGGGTGTCGACCGCCAGCCGCAGGGTACGGAAGCCGGCCTCCAGCGGCTGCTCCCAGACCGGCTTCTCCCAGCTGATCAGGGGGTCGGCACCCCACACGTCGTTGACCAGCACGTCGAGTCGGCCCTGCTCGTTGTCGATCCGCGCGACCAGGTCGCGCACCTGGTCGGGGACGAGGTGGTCCACCCGGACGGGGATGCCGGTGCCCCCGGCCGCGGTCACCAGTTCGGCGGTCTCCTCGATGGTCTCCGGGCGGTCCAGCTCGGAGGGTCCGGCCGCCCGGCTGCTGCGGCCGGTCGCGTAGACGGTGGCGCCTGCGGCACCCAGTTGCACGGCGATCTGTCGGCCGGCGCCCCGGGTCGCCCCGGCCACCAGCGCCACCGTTCCGGTAAGCGGTTTCGTCATGGTCGCCACGCTGCCAGCAGAGACTGACAACCGATGTCAGGTTTTGCGGAGAACCGTTGATCCGGCATGCTCGCCGACATGCACCTGCTGCTCTCCGGCATCGTCGGCTCGGTGGCGTACGGGCTGGCGGGGCCGGGCTCGGACGTCGACCGGATCGGGGTCTTCGCCGCGCCCACGGTCGCCTTCCACGGTCTGCACCCGCCGAAGGAGTCCGTGGTCACCACCGACCCGGACCTCACCCTGCACGAGGCCCGCAAGTGGTGCCGGCTGGCCCTGAGCGGCAATCCGACCGCCAGCGAGCTGGTCTGGCTCCCCGACGACTGCTACGAGACCCGTACGGAATTCGGTGAGCTTCTGATCGGCATCCGGTCGGCCTTCCTCAGCGCTCCCCGGGTCCGGGAGGCCTACCTCGGCTACGCCGCCCAGCAGTTCCGCAAGTTGGAGTCCCGGGGTGACGGGACCTTCTCCTCGGACACCCGGCGGCGCACCGCCAAGCACGCCCGACACCTGGCCCGGTTGGTGCACCAGGGTCGACTGCTCTACGCCACCGGGGTACTGGAGATCCGGCTCGCCGATCCGGGCTGGTTCCGCGACTTCGGGGATCGGGTGGCCGGGGGTGCTCTGGAGGAGGCACGGGCCCTGCTAGCCGAGGCCGAAAGCGACTTCGACCGGATCCGGACCCCGCTGCCCGACCGCCCGGACGAGGAGACGGTGGAGCGCTGGCTGCTCGACGTTCGCGCCGCCCACCTGCCCCGCTGATCGGTTAGCCGGCTTTGAGTCGTTATGGACCGACCCTGCGGCTCACCCGTTGAGGAACTCGGAGATCCGGCCTCTCAGGTCGGCACGCTCCGTCCAGAGCACGCCGGGGCGGGCGTACCGGTGCAGGGTGGCCCGGGGTAGGGCGGCGGCAAGCTGCTCGGCCACCTCCACGGGGTGCAGGTCGTCCCCTTCGCAGGCGATGACCAGCGCCGGTACGGTGACCGACGCCAGCGCCCCGGCGTCGTCGAGGGGTGTCTGCCCGGGCAGGTCGGCCAGTCCGACGGCGAGACCGTCGCGCAACAGGTGATCGAGCCGCTGCCGCAGGTACGCCCACCCGGCCGGGGTGTTGCGTACGGCCGGCGGTATCTCCGTCGCGACCACCTCGGCCACCGCGGAGGCGTCCCCGCTCTCCACTGCGGACAGCAGTTCCAGCAGCCGGGTCCGGGCGATCGGGCCTCGTGGCCGGTCGAGCGCCGCCGGCAGGAAGAAGACCAGCCGCTCGAAGCGGTCCGGGCTCTCGACGAGCAGTCGACACAGCGCACCCGCGCCGAGGCTGGCACCGAAGGCCCGGGTGGCACCGGAGAGGTCGGCGACCGCCCGCAGGTCCCGGGCCAGGTCCAGATAGCTCCACACCCCGTCGGGTGCATCCGAACGACCGTGTCCACGGAACTGGAAGAAGACCTTCCGGCCGGTGACCCCGCTGCCGAAGGGGCGGGTCACCGCAATGCCGTTGCCCAGCCCGTGCGCGAACACCGTGACCGGATCACCGGTGCCGGTGATCAGCCGTTCCAGTCGTACGCCGTGGGGGGTGGCGACCAGTTCCGTGTCCGGCTCGGGTAGCGCCGGGCGTCCGCTGCGTGGCCCACCCGGGCCGGGACCCCAGGTGCGAGGCCCGCCGTCCGGTGGTGGTGGCCAGCGGAAAGCCCTCACCACGATCCTCTGTTGTCACCCAGTTCCCGCAGGCCGACCCGGACATCGAGCAGGTAGATCAGGGCCGCCGCGATGCCGATCAGCCCGAAGATGCTGAGGGTGGTCTGGGTGAGCAGAGTCAGCAGGAGGGTGACCGCCAGAATGGCGATCCAGCCACCCTTCGGCAGGGTGCCGATGGCGGGGAAGGCGTCGGAGCGCTGCGTGATGGCGTGCACGAGAGCGACCCCCTGCACGATCAGTGCGAACACGAACAGGATCAGGTCGATCACGGTACGGACATCGAAGGCGAAGATCGGCGCGGCGTAGGCCATGACGGCAAGCTTATGCCGACGACCCCGGATCCGTCCGACAGGACGGTGACCGGGATCGTCGGCAGGTGATCATTCAGCGGCCGGGCGGGTCCGCTTGGTGGTCGCCGGTGCCTTCGCCGACGGCGTAGCCGTCCGCTTGGCGGCCGGCTGCCGGGTGGTCGCCTTGGCGCGGGTGGCCTTCTTGGCCGGCTTGGCCGTGGCGATCTCGGCCACCTCGGCCGGGCTGGGCACCTGCTCCGACTCGCCGACCGTGGCCTTCTTGGTAGTCGTGGCCCGCTTGGCGGTGGTCCGCTTGGTCGCGGTCGGCTCGGTCGTGACCGGCTCGGTCGTGGCGGTCGACTCGGTCGTGGTGATCGCGGACTGGGTGGCCTCGATGTCGGCGTTCACCGTGTCGGCGGCCTCCAGCACACCCGCACCGACCACCCGCTCACCGCGCGTGACCAGCTTGCCGTACGCAGCCAGCGCCCGCTCCTGCGCCACCTGGGCACCGGCGACGACCACGGCGGCGTTGCGGGTCGCCAGGTCGCGCAGCCGGTCCAGGTCAGTCGCCTCGCGCAACCGGTTGAACTCGGCGTTCTCCCGCAGGCGGTCCAGATCGACCACCTCGCGCAGCCGGTGCAGGTCGGCAGCCTCCCGCAGGCGGTTGAGGTCGGCGGCCTCGCGCAGGCGGTTGAGGTCGGCGTTGCGCCGCAGCGATTCGGCGGTCAGGTTGGCGTTGCGCAGCTTCTCGTTGGCCTTCTGGCGCAGCTCGAAACCGGTTACGACGGCCTTGCCACCCAGTTCGTTGGCCACCCGGCTGCCGTCGTTGACGACCCGGTCGCGCAGCTCGGCGACCACGGTGGGCAGCTTGCGCAGCTGCTCCAGGGCCAGCTCACCGGCACCGGCGGCGGCGTAGATCGGAGCGGGGATGCGGTTGGTCTTCGGCTGGGTCACGGCTTCTCCTCTTCGGCCGCGTCGGCGGCCTTGCGGACCACCTTGCGGGCGGCCTTCTTGACAGGGCGGGTCGGCGCCGGGGCGGGACCCGCTTCGGTCACGGCTACCGACTCGAGGACGGCCTCGGTCGGGGTGGCGGGGGCAGGACCGGCTTCGGTCGCGGCAGCCGACTCAAGGACTGCCTCGGTCGGGGTGCCCTCTGCGGTGGTGGGCCCGGTCGCAGCCAGGTTGGCCACGTCGGGCGCGGTGACGGGCGGGTTGGCGTCGCCGCCGGTAACGGTGTCCGTAGCACGGACAGGTCCGCCCGGGGCTGCCTCGCCACCAGCTTCACCGGCGTGGTCTGATCCACCGGCACCGCCAGCTCCACCGGCGGAGTCGACCTCGGGGCCGGTGGTGGCGGTTTCGGCCGCGGCGGTCGCCTCGGCCAGCCGGGCGTTCTCCCGGCGGAAGGTCTCGTAGATCTGGGTGAGGGACTGCTTCTGGGCCATCGTCAGATCCGGATCGACCGCGATGGCGGCAAGCACCCCCTGGCCTTCCTTGTCATCGAGCAGGCCGGCCCGCAGGTACATCGCCGGGGTGGAGACCCGCAGCGCGCTGGCGAGCTGCTGAAGCACCTCGGCGCTGGGTCGACGCAGCCCTCGCTCGATCTGACTCAGGTAGGGATTGCTGACCCCCGCCTGCTCGGCGAGCTGACGCAGTGAGATCTTCGCGTTCCGCCGCAGGTCACGAATGAACCCGCCGACGTCGGGAAGGTCCTTGGAAGTGGCCATGACCCAACGCTAGCTCGCCCTGCTAGCAGCCGCAAGCAAAGTGCTAGCCAGAGTTAGCAGCGTCTCCCCCCACCCACACACCCGCACACACCCACCCCACCCGACCACCACGCCCCGTCGATCATGCACTTTCTGTCGGAATGAAAGCCCGCAGAATGGGGCAATTAGGCGACCGAAAATGCAAGATCGACGGGGTGGACCGCCCGGGCCTTCCCCGTCGACCATCGCCCTCGGGAGCGGGGGCGGGAGAGGGCGGGAGGGGCGGGGGGTGGGGGTTACCAGAGGGGGCGGGTGGTGCCTACGGGTAGGCCGCCGCCGAAGAGGGGGGTTTCGGCGAACTCGGTCAGGACCGGGGCTTCGACCCCCAGGCGGCGCAGGGCGGCGGACAGTACGGGCATCCGGGCCCGGCCCGCGCCGTCGTCGATTTTCAGGGCCAGGGCGCCGACGCCGGGCAGGGCCGCGGCGATCACACCCTCCGCGCCCACCTTGGCCAGCAGTCCGGGTACCCCGCGCATCAGCCGGGTGTCGTCCGCCTCGGTGCCACCGACGATCTCCGGGTACGCCCGCATGGCGTCGGCCACCGTACGCTCCACGGTTCCGGTCTCGGCGCTCACCAAGCGCAGGTAGGCCCGGGCCAGCCCGGTCAGGGACACCGCGAGAACGGGTGCGCCGCACCCGTCCACCCCGACCGCCGCCGCCTGCTCACCGGTCAACTCCTCGACCGCGTCGCGCAGCAGCTGCTGCAAGGGGTGCTCCGGGCGCCAGTAACCGTCCACCGGCCAGCGGGCCGACCGGCAGGTCAGCAGCATCCCGGCGTGTTTGCCGGAGCAGTTCATCTGGATCCGGGTGGGGCCACCCCCGGCTCGCAGCACCGCTTCCCGTGCCTGCTCCCCGACCGGCAGCTCCGGCGGGCAGTGCAGGGCCTCCTGGTCGAGCCCGGCGTCGGCGAGCAGCCGGGCCACCCGGGCCAGGTGAAACTCCTCCCCCGCGTGGCTGGCCGCCACCAACGCCAGGTCGGCCGGGTCGGTCAGCGGCAGCCCGGCGCGGATCATGCCGACCGCCTGCATCGGCTTGTTGGCGGAGCGCGGAAAGATCGGGGCACTGACGTCACCGGCCGCGTCGACCAACGCACCGGTGGCGTCGAGCACCACCACCGAGCCTCGGTGCAGGCCCTCCACGAAGCCGGACCGGACCACCTCGGCAAGCGGAACCCCACCCGCGTACGTGTCTGCCACGGTGTGGACGGTACCGATGATCGATCGTCCGCCGAGGCCGGGGTGAGCAGGTACTCCACCTCCGGGTGTACAGCCACGCCGAGCGGGGTCAGCCCTTACAGGCCGAGCAGTTCGCGGGCCTGGGTGGTGTTCAGCGGCGGACGCTGGGCGAGCTGGGCGAAGCCGACCGCCCGAGCGACCAGCTGCATGTTCGACTCCACCGGGCGACCCTTGGCGTACGTGACGGTGTCTTCCATGCCGACCCGCAGGTGACCGCCGGCGGACAGCGAGGCCAGCATCACCGGGATGCTGCTGCGCCCGATCCCGGTCGCCGAGAAGGTGGTGCCCTCCGGCAGGTCGCGCAGCATCTGCTGGGCCGCCACCAGGGTGGCCGTGGTGCCGGGCATACCGCCGGGTACCCCCATCACGAAGTCCACGTGCACGTGGCCGCCGTGCGGCAGGCCGTACTTGTCGAGCAGTCGACGCAGGGCGGTCAGGTGACCCAGGTCGAAGATCTCGTACTCCGGCACGATGCCGCGTTCCTGCATCCGGGTGTGCAGGTCGACGATGAACTCCCAGCGGTTGAGGAAGACGTCGTCACCGAAGTTGACCGTACCCATCGTGCAGGAGGCCATGTCCGGCGCCGCGTCCAGTACGGCGAGCCGGTCGGCCTCCGGGTCGGTGACCGCGCCCCCGGTGGAGAGCTGCACGATCAGGTCGGTGCTCTCCCGCAACGCCGCCACGGTGGCCCGCAGTCGACCCAGGTCCAGGGTGGGCCGGGCGTCGTCGTCGCGGATGTGGACGTGGATGACCGAGGCGCCGAGCGCCTCGCACTCCTTCGCGGTGAGCAGCAGCTCGTCCAGGGTCACCGGCAGCGCCGGTACCTCCGTCTTGGCCGACTCCGCGCCGGTGGGGGCAACCGTGATCAACGTCCCTGTTGTCATGCCGGCGATCCTAGAACGCCCGGTGCGGGTGCTGGTGCCGACAGGCGGCCCGGCCGCGTCACGGGCGGTCGATGGCGGCGGTGCTTTCGGCCACCCGCAGCACCGCGTCGTCAGGTACGGAGCGCTTGACCACCGCCAGGGTGATCTGACCCAGCTCGTAATGGTGCACCGCGGTGCCGACGAAGCCGACCGTACGACCGTCCAGCTCGACCGGGGTGCCGGCGGTGGGCAGTTGATCCGTGGTGATGCCGTCCAGGTGCAGCAGGACCAGTCGACGCGGCGGACGGCCCATGTTGTGCACCCGGGCCACCGTCTCCTGCCCCCGGTAGCAGCCCTTGTCCAGGTGTACGGCCGGGGCGATCAGGTTCACCTCGGCGGGAATGGTGCGGTGGTCGGTGTCGACACCCACCCGGGCTCGGCGGGCGGCCACCCGCACCGCCTCGTACGCCCACAGGCCGGCGACCGGCACCCCTGCGTCCCGCAGCCGGGTGATCACCTGGTCCATCGCGGCCCGGGGCACCAGCAGGTCCACCCCCAGGGGCCCGCGCCGGGCCCACCCGCCCAGCGGCAGGGGCTTGACCTCGTAGCGGGCGGTGGGTCGGGCCGGCACCTCACCGGAACGGAACTTGGGCCCGGGTACCCCGATGAGGTCCGGTTCGGCCAGGGCGGGCAGGTCCAGCAGGGCCAGGGCCTCGACCGCCCGGGGCCCTACCAGGGACAGCAGGGCCTGCTCGGCAGTGGCGTCGCGCGGCTCGACCTGGCTGAAGAACCGCATCTTCTCCAGGTAGGTCAGCAGCCCCTCGGTGGCGCCCGGTTCGGTGTCCAGCCAGGTGGTGTCGCCGTCCTCGGCGACCATGGCGTGCTGTTCGATGTGCCCGTTCGGCGAGAGCACCAGCAACTCGGTGCCCTGCCAAGGGCCCAGCTCGGCCAGATGTTGCGTGGTGACGGTGTGCAGCCAGGAGATGCGGTCCGCACCCGGCACCGCGATCACGCCCCGGTGGGAGCGGTCCACCAGGCCGACCTCGGTGTCGAGCAGACGTTGCTCGCGCATCGGGTCGCCGTAGTGGGCCGCCACCCCGCGCACCCCGGCTGCCGCGTGGGCCGGTTCCGGCTGGTCGCGGCTGGCCTCGTCGAGGCGCTCCACGGCGACCGCACCCGCGATGTCGATCATTCCTGACTCCCGTCTCCACACCGTGCGCAGTTGCCGAAGAAGGAGACATGGCCGATGTCCACCCGGAAGCCGCGTTCCCGCGCCAACTGCTCGGCCAGGGGACGCATCAGCTCCGGATCCACCTCGTCGATGGCGCCGCACTCTCGGCAGACCAGGTGGATGTGCTGATCCTCACCGGCGGCGTGGTAGGTCGGCGACCCGTGCGACAGATGGGTGTGGGTGACCAGGCCGATGCGTTCCAGCAGTTCGAGGGTGCGGTAGATGGTGGTGATGTTGACCCCGGCGGCGACTTCGCGTACGGCCGTGTGCACCTGCTCCGGCGTGGCATGCCCCAGGTCCAGCACCGCCTGCAGAATCAGCTGCCGCTGCGCGGTCAGCCGTAGGCCACGGGAGCGCAGCAGTTCCGCGAGGGAGGTTTCGGGCATTCTCCGATCATAGTTCGGCCGTCTCGGAGGCGTCCGGTCGAGACCGCTGCCCCTCTATCCTGCCCAGCTATGGAGGCCACACGGATCGGCGTACTGGGTCGGGGACTGCTGTCGATCGACGAGCCGGTGTTGCGCGGCGACGACCTGGGCGTGCTGCGCGGCGACGGACTGTTCGAGACCATGCACCTGCGCGGTGGACGGCCCTGGCTGCGCGAGGAGCACCTGGCCCGGCTGCGGGCCGGCGCCGCCGCGGTGGAACTGACCCTGCCCGATGACGCGACCCTGGTCGAGCTGCTGGACACCGTGGCCGCCGGGTGGCCCGGCGAGGTCGAGGGCGCCTTGCGACTGGTCTGTACCCGCGGGCCCGAGGGGGGCGGAGCACCCATGGTGTACGCCACCCTGGCCGCCGTGCCGGCCGCCGCCCGGCAGGCCCGGCGCGAGGGGGTACGGGTGGCCACCCTCAATCTGGGGGTACCCGCCGAGGCCCGCCCCGAGTTGGACTGGCTGCCGACCGGAATCAAGTCGACCTCGTACGGGGCGAGCACCGCGGCCCGCCGGTGGGCCGCCCGAGCCGGGGTGGACGACGTGCTCTGGGTCTCCTCCGACGGCTATCTGCTGGAGGGGCCGACCGCCAATCTGCTCTGGTCGACCGGCGACACCCTCTGCACCGTGCCGGCGGCCCGTACCGGCATCCTGCCCGGCACCACGGTCGGCTGGCTGCTGGCCCATGCCACCGAGGTCGGCTATTACCCCGCCGAGCGCATGGTCACCCCGGCCGGGCTGCGGGAGGCCGACGCCGTCTGGCTGGCCTCCTCCGTACGCGGCCTGGTGGAGGTGCGGGCCCTGGACGGTGAGCCGCTGCCCCGCAGCCCGCGTACCCACGCGCTGCGGGAGCTGCTCGGCTTCGAGCTGCCCTGACCGGTCAGCCGGCGACCCGGATGAGTCGGGCGGACAGGTGCGGCGTCAGCGGCTGGCCCACGGCGGCCATGTCCTGGGCGTACAGCAGGGCGCCCTCGACGATGCCGAACAGGCGGTGACCGGCGGTGACCTCCTTGGCGGTGGCGGTACGCACCACCGCGTCGGTCACGAACTCGATCTGGGTGCCCTTGCGCCGCCCGATGTGCAGCTCCATCACCCCGGTCGGGACGGTCAGCAGCGCCTCCAGTTCGTCGGTGACCCGGTCACCGTCGAACACCGGCCGCCACCAGCCGACCTCCCGACCCGCCGGGCGCACCGGTCGGGACTCTTCGTCGAGCAGCCACGCCCGGGACTCGTACGACAGGAACGGTCGGCCGTCGTGGCTGATCCGGATCTCCTGCGCGTAGTCGAAATCCTCGATGGTGGGGAAGCCGCCCCGGCCCCGGCCCCGCCACACTCCGACGTACGGCAGCAGGCCGTCCAGGGCCGGATGCAGCTTGGGCCCCACCCGCAGGTCGTGACTCTCCTCGAAGGGGTACGGATCGACCGGCGGCGCGTTCAGCCACGGCGGTGGTGCCAGCGGGTTGTCGTCACTCATCACTTGCCTCTTGAGATGCGCACGGCCAGATAGATAAGGCCACCGGCGAGCGCGCCCAGGCCGGCGACCAGCAAGCTGACGAACCCGATCTCGGTGACCATCGGCCTCATCCTATGCTGGCCCCATGGCCCGCACTCTTGTCGTCAAGGCCACCGCCGGAGCGGATGGCCCGGAGCGTTGCGCCCAGGCCTTCACGGTGGCGGCCACGGCCGCCGCCGCAGGTGTGCCCGTCTCCCTCTGGTTGACCGGGGAATCCACCTGGTTCGCGCTGCCGGGGCGGGCGCAGGATTTCGAGTTGCCGCACTCCGCGCCGCTCGCCGAACTGCTGCACGTGATCCTCACCACTGGGACGGTGACCGCGTGTACCCAGTGTGCGGCCCGCCGGGACATCGGCCCGGACGACGTGATCCCGGGTATCCGGATCGCCGGGGCGGCCGTGTTCGTGGAGGAGACGATGACCGAGGGAGCCCAGGCGCTCGTCTACTGACCCCGAGGCCGCCGCGGGGCCGGACCGGCTGCTGTGGACATCGACCTCGGCAAGACGGGAGAACCTGCCCGACAACTCGGACATATGTCTACGATTCGGGTGTGGACGAGGCGATCGAGCAGTTTTTTGCCAGCTTGCCGGCTCGTGCCCCCCGGGAGATGCGCAGCTCGATCGTCGGCACCCTGCGGATCGACCTCTCCGACGGCGACCGCACGGAGCACTGGGTGGTCCGGATGCGGCCGGGTGCCATCGAGGTCGACCGGGGACCGGCCGAGGCCGAATCAATCTGGTACTGCAGCGTGGATCTGTTCCACCGGTTGGTGACCGGGCGGGCCGAGGCCATGGCCACGCTGTTTCGCAACGAGAGCACCTTCAGCGGAAGAGTCGTGCTGTTCCTGGTCCTGCGGCGGTTGTTTCCGCCCGTGCCGGGCACCAAGGATCCGCGCACGAGGGCCCGCGAGCAGGCCGGGACGGCGCAGTGAAGGAACTGGTCAGCATCCTGGACGGCAACACCTTCCTGGTCAGCGACCGGGGTGGGGACGTCGAGCCCTCCCTGGACTTTCCGACCGGCCTGTTCGCCTTCGACACCCGGTTCCTCTCCACCTGGCTGCTGCTGCTCGACGGCGAGCGGTTGCAGCCGCTGTCCGTCGACGACGACGAGACCTACCGGACCCGCTATTTCCTCGTGCCGGGCGAACCCAGCCATTTCCTGGACACGAAGGTCTCCATCATCCGCAGCCGGGCCATCGGGGACGGCTTCGACGAGGAACTGACCGTGTTGAACCACTCCGGCCAGGAGATGACCTTCACCGTCCGTCTGGAGATCGCCGCTGATTTCGCCGACCTGTTCGAGATCAAGGACGTCCAGCCCAAGCAGGGCAGCCGCACCGTCAAGATCGAAGATGGTGCGCTGCGGCTGACCTACCGCCGGGAGGCCTTCCACCGCGAGACCCTGGTACGCAGCAGCACCCCTGTCGAGGTCGACAACGGGGGTATGACCTTCTCGATCCGGATCGAGCCGCACGGAGAGTGGACCACCCGGCTGAAGATCTCCACGGTGATCTACGGCGCGCGGGGCGAGGAGATCCGCAATCGACTGCCGTTGGCCGGCAGCCGCAGCACGGCGGCCATCCAGGCCGAGCGCGCGGAGATCATCGCCGACGCCCCCAAGCTCAACTGCAGCAGCGAGCCCATGGCCGTCGCGTACCGGCGCAGCCTGGAGGATCTGGCCTCGCTGCGGTACGAGTCGATCACCCTGGGGGTCCGGTTGATGGCCGCCGGACTGCCCTGGTTCATGACCCTGTTCGGCAGGGACAGCATCATCACCTCGCTTCAGGTGCTGCCCTTCCTGCCGGATATCGTTCCGCCCACCCTGATGATGTTGGCCGGGTTGCAGGGGTACCGGGTCGACGACTTCCGCGACGAGGAGCCCGGCAAGATCCTGCACGAGCTGCGCTACGGCGAGACCTCCGGATTCGAGGAACAGCCCCACTCGCCGTACTACGGTTCGGCCGACTCCACTGCCCTGTTCGTGATCCTGCTCGACGAGTACGAGCGATGGACCGGCGACAGCGGACTGATCAAGGAACTGGAGTACCCCACCCGGCTGGCGCTGGACTGGATCGACACGTACGGCGACCTGCTCGGTACCGGCTACCTCTGGTATGAGACCCGCAACAGCCGCAACGGGCTGGAGAACCAGTGCTGGAAGGACTCCTGGGACGGCATCTCCTACTCGGACGGGCGGCTGCCCGGCTTTCCCCGGGCCACCTGCGAACTCCAGGGCTACGCCTACGACGCCAAGCGGCGCGGCGCCCGGCTGGCCCGGCTGTTCTTCAACGACCCGCAGTACGCCGACCAGTTGGAGCGGGAGGCCGCCGCGCTCAAGGAGCGGTTCAACCGGGACTTCTGGCTGCCGGACCGGGAGTACTACGCGCTGGCGCTGGACCGCGACGGCACCCCGGTGGACGCCCTCAGCTCCAACATCGGGCACCTGCTGTGGAGCGGCATCGTCGATGAGTCGAGGGCCGGACGGATCGCCGAGCACCTGCTGGGGCCGCGACTGTTCTCCGGATGGGGGGTCCGCACCCTCGCCGACGACCAGGGTCGGTACAACCCGATCGGGTATCACGTCGGCACGGTCTGGCCCTTCGACAACTCGCTGATCGCCTGGGGCCTGTGGAGGTACGGCTTCCGCGAGGAGGCCGCGCAGATCTGCGAGTCGATGCTCGCCGCCTCGCACTACTTCAACGGTCGACTGCCGGAGGCCTTCGCCGGCTACGAACGCGACCTCACCGACTTCCCGGTGCAGTACCCGACGGCGTGCAGTCCCCAGGCATGGTCGGCGGGGACCCCCCTGCTGCTGCTGCGGATCCTGCTGGGGCTGGAACCCGAGGACGAGCACCTGATCATCGACCCGTACGTGCCGCAGGGGATGGGTCGGGTGGAACTGCTGGACATCCCCGGCCGGTGGGGGCGGGTGGACGCCCTGGGTCGCAGCCACGGCCGCGACGACAGGTGAGGGCGCGGACCCCTCAGCCGGCACATCCGACGGTGGCCGAGACGATCGTCTTGTCCGAGTGCAGTTGGACGAGCAACGCCACCCCGTTGCTGCGGTAGGCGTACACCTCGTCGGTGGCCACCACCGGGGTGCCACCGGCCAGCGGCGCCAGGGCGGCCTGCGGTGACCGGTCGGCCGCCGGGGCGGTGCCGCGCAGGGTACGTGCGGTCCCGCCCCCGGGGCAGGCGGACTGCACCGCCTCGGTCGGGTCGGTGACCGTGGCGCCGAGGGCGGCCAGCGCCCTGGCCAGCGCGTTCGACTCCGTGCTCGGAGCGATCCCCGGCAGCAGCGACGCGGGCATGGTGTCGGCCGGGCGGCAGCCCGTCTCCACGCTCAGCCGCACCCAGCCCTCGGCGGCGGCACGACCCTGGACGGTGACGAACTCCCCCGCGTCGGCGCGCAGCCGGGGACCCCCGGGGGTGAGTCGGATACCGGCCCGCCAGTCCGAGGGCAGTCCGTCGGCGATCCGTTCCAGCTGGGCCCGTTCCTCACCCGGCGGCACGGCCAGCTCCACGTGACTGCGCAGGATCGCACCCTCGGCGAACGGGGTCACCCGACAGCCCTGCTCGACCTCGGGTGGCGCCAGCGCGTACACCGTGCCGGAGGCCGCCGCGGCCAGCTCGCCGATCGCGGCCTCGACCCGCGGGGCCGCCTGGGCCAGGGTGCGCTGTTCGCGGACGGTGGGTGGATCGTTGCGGGCCGAGTACCAGGTCAGGCCGGCCAGCAGCACCGCCCAGGCCACGGTCGCCACGACCAGCCAGCGCGGCCAGCGGCTGCCGGGCTCGGGTGGCGGAGGGCCGGTGGGAGGGGCGTACCCCGTCTGGGCTGCACTGCTCACCGAGCCATGGTGTCACGCGCGACCGCGCCACCCGGGTCGGCCCGGCGGTCTCGCGCCTCAGGCCCGGCGGTCTCGGCCTCAGGCCGGGCCTTCGATGAGATCGCCGACCGGGCGCGGACCGTCGGGGGGCGTGGCCAGCCGGTAGCCGACCCCGCGAACGGTCTGCACCTGAGGGCCGCCGGTCAGGGCTCGCAGCTTGCGCCGCAGGCGCTTGATCGCGGAATGCAGGATCGCGGTGTCGCCGAGGTAGGCCCCACCCCACACGGAGGCGAACAGCCGCTCGTAGCTCCACAGGGTCATCGGCGGGCTGGCCAACCGGGCCAGCAACTCCCGTTCGGTACGGGTCAGCCCCACCGGTACGCCCCGCCAGGTGACCAGGTGCCCGGCGCGGTCGATCACCAGATCGGCCCAGCCACCCACCGCCCCGGGTCGGGTCTCGGCAACGCCGACCTCCGCCGGGTCGGGCTCCCCCGGCGGCTCGGGGAACATCGCCCGCAGTTGGGCCAGGTCAGCGCAGATCACCACCGGGCCCACCCCGTCGAGTCGTTGCACCACCCGCTGCCTGACAGCGGCGTCAGAACTGACGCAGACCAGGATCGGGATCTCCACACCGGACACGCTGCCTCCCCGAAAGCCCGCGCTGACCTGCGACTTCCCACCAATCGACAATGACGGCCACCGATGGCTTCGCCCGCTCAGCCTAACGGTCAGGATCGCGCCACGTCACTGACCGAGTACTGACTGACGCCTTCCATTGATCACTGATCGTCGGCGCAGAAGCATGACTCTCAGCGGCCGGGCACCACCTGTCACCCACACGTCCGACCGCTCCGCGGCGTCAGGCTCCGACCCGCGGGTGCCCGTCCCCGATCGGGGACGACGACGTGGGGAGGAACCTTTGTTCACACGACCATCCGCACGATCCACCTGGTGGCGGGCGGTGGCGGTGTCGACCGCCGCCCTGCTGGCCTGCACCGCCCAACCCGCGGTCGCCGCGGCGGCACCGCAACCCTCGCAGCGGGCGACGGTCGACCAGGCCCTGCTGGACCGATTCGCCACCACCGACAGCACGGCCTTCCTGGTCTACCTGCGGGAGACCGCACCGCTGGCCGAGGCCGCCAAGGCCCGCGATGCCGACGACCGGGCCCGTACGGTGCACCGGCTGCTCACCAGCACCGCCGAACGCAGTCAGGCCGACCTGCGCGAACTGCTCGACGATCGGAAGGTGCCGCACACCGCGTACTGGATCGCCAACGCGATCCGGGTAGAGGGCGACAAAGCGTTGCTCGACGAGATCGCCGGTCGGCCCGAGGTGTCCCGGATCGCGCCGAGTCGCAGCTACCCCCTGCTGCTGCCGACCTCCAGCGAGGCGACCCGGGCCCGTACCGCCGCCGTCGAGTGGGGGCTGACCAACATCGGCGCACCCCGGGTGTGGGAGGACTTCGGCGACCGCGGTGAGGGCATCGTGGTGGCCAACATCGACAGCGGGGTGCAGTACGACCACCCGGCGCTGGTCGCCTCCTACCGGGGCAACCTCGGCGGTGGCTTCGACCACGCGTACAACTGGTTCGACCCGGCCGGGGTCTGCACCGGCACCGCGCCCTGCGACAACAACGACCACGGCACCCACACCATGGGCACGATGGTCGGCGACGACGGCGCCGGCAACCAGATCGGGGTGGCACCGGGCGCGAAGTGGATCGCCGCCAAGGGTTGCGAGGCCCGCAGTTGCTCCGACGCCTCCCTGCTCGCCTCCGGCCAGTGGGTGCTCGCGCCGACCGACGCCAACGGCCAGAACCCCCGGCCGGATCTGCGCCCCGACATCGTGAACAACTCCTGGGGCGGTGACGGTGGTGACCCCTGGTACCAGCAGACCATCGCCGCCTGGCGGGCCGCCGGGATGTTCCCGGTCTTCTCCTCCGGCAACGACGGCCCGAGCTGCGGCAGCGCCGGCTCCCCCGGCGACAACGCGAACGCGTACGCGGTCGGGGCCTACGACGTGAACAACACCATCGCCAGCTTCTCCGGTCGCGGCTCCGGCACGGCCCTGATCAAGCCGAACATCGCCGCCCCCGGCAGCGGGGTCCGCTCCAGCGTCCGCAACGGGGGGTACGCCTCGTTCAGCGGCACCTCGATGGCCGCTCCGCACGTCTCCGGCACGGTGGCGTTGATGTGGTCCGCCGCGCCCAGCCTGCGCGGGGACATCGCCGCCACCGAGGAACTGCTGGACCGCACCGCCCGCGACGTCGACGCCACCACCTGCGGCGGCACCCCGGCCGACAACAACGTCTTCGGCGAGGGCCGGTTGGACGCCTACACGGCCGTACGCGACGCTCCCCGGGGCCCGATCGGTCGGGTCACCGGCCGGGTGACCGACGCGGCCGACGGCGACCCGATCACCGGCGCCACCGTGACCGACGGCACCCGCAGCACCAACACCGGCCCGGACGGTCGGTACGCGCTGAGCGTCCCGGCCGGCGAGAGCACCCTGACGGTCAGCGCCTACGGCTACGCCGGACAGACCGCGACCGTCACCGTCGCCGAGGGCGGCGCGGTGACCCGCGACTTCGCCCTGACCGCCAACCCCACGGTCACCGTGCAAGGCAAGGTCACCGACGGTTCCGGTCACGGCTGGCCCCTGTACGCCCGGATCGAGGTGCCCGGCCGACCCGGAGGGCCGGTCTTCACCGACCCGGTAACCGGGCGCTACTCCTTCACCGTGCCGGGTGGCACCTCGTACCGGCTGACCGTCACCGCGCGGTACCCCGGCTATCAGACCGTCACCCGCGAGGTGACCGTGGCCGGGCAGAACGTGACCGCCAACGTGGCCGTACCGGTCGAGGCGGGCTGCGTCGCGGCAGGCTACACGGGCAGCTTCAGCGCTCCCCTGCTGACGCAGAGCTTCGACGGCACCACCGCGCCCCCGGGCTGGTCGGTGAACAACCGCACCGCCTCCGGCGGGTGGGTCTTCACCGACGCCCGCTCACGCGGCAACCTGACCGGCGGCTCGGGTGGGTTCGCCATCATCGACAGCGACGCCCTGGGTAGCGGCAACACCCAGGACACCGACCTGGTCACCCCGCCGCTGGCGTTGTCCGGGGTGGGTGCGCCGGTGCTGCGCTTCCGCAGTGACTGGCGGGCGGTCGGCATCACCGACACGGCCGACATCGACGTCTCCACGGACGCCGGGGCCACCTGGACGAACGTCTGGCACCAGACCTCCAGCCGACGCGGCCCCCGGGTGGAGGAGGTGCCGCTGACCCCGGCCGCCAACGCCGAGTCTGCCCTGGTCCGCTTCCGGTTCAAGGGCACCTTCGCCTGGTGGTGGCAGGTGGACGACGTGGAGGTGGTCAACCGGGAGTGCACCCCGGTGCCGGGCGGACTGGTGGTGGGCAACACCACCGACCGCAACACCGGCGAGGCGATCAACGGGGTAAACGTGGTCAGTGTCCACCAGCCCGAGGACCGGGCGGTGTCGGCGGCCACCCCGGAGGACGAGGCCCAACCGGACGGCTTCTACTGGATCTTCTCGACCCTGACCGGTACTCATCCCTTCACCGCCAGCCGGACCCCGTACCAGCCGGTGACGAAGGATGTCGCCGTGGTCCAGGGCGGGGTGAAGCGGGCGAACTTCGCCCTCGGCGCCGGTCGGTTGACGGTCAGCCCGACCACCATCGAGTCGCATCAGCGGCACGGGGTGGTGCGGACCACCAAGGTGACCGTCCGCAACACCGGCAGCGCGCCGGCCGCGGTGGACCTGCTGGAGCGGTCCGGCGAGTTCGAGCTGCTCAACCAGGGTGGGGCAGCCCTGCACGAGCAGAAGATGAAGGGCATCAGCAAGGCCCGCACCGGTATCGCGTACGGCGGAGCCACGCCGGAGCCCGGCACCCGGGCCGCCGACGACGCCTGGAGTGACATCGCCAAACTGCCCGCCTCGGTCTACGACAACTCGGCGGCCTGGCTGGACGGCAAGGTCTACTCCGTCGGTGGCGGTGGCAGCACCGGCACCGAACGCAAGGCATGGGTGTACGACCCGGGAGCCAACGCCTGGAGCGCCCTGCCCGACCTGCCGGTGGCCCGGTCCAAGCCGGCCACGGCGGCGATCAACGGCAAGCTCTACGTGATCGGTGGATGGGGTGCCGGCGACGGCACGGTCGCCACGGTCGACGTCTTCGACCCGGCCGCCGGAACGTGGAGCACCGTCCCGGGTGCCACCAACCCGGCCCCGGTCGCCGCAGCCGGCACGGCGGTGCTCGGCGGCAAGGTCTACCTGGTCGGTGGCTGCGCCGATGCCACCTGCACGGACAGCGACCGGTTGGTGGTCTTCGACCCCGCTACGGGTTCTTTCCGTACCGGTGCCGCCTATCCCCACCCGGTGTCCTGGCTGTCCTGCGGCGGGATCGGGGCCTCGGTCTACTGCGCCGGTGGTACGGGCAGCACCGAGTACACCGACGCCCACCGGTACGACCCGGCAGCCGACTCCTGGAGCCCGCTGCCCAGCCTGCCGCTGGAGCTGTGGGGTTCCCAGTACGCCGCCGCCGGTGGCCTGCTGGTGCTGGCCGGTGGGGTGACCGCCGGGTCGACCACGGTCACCAACCGCACCGTCGGCTTCGACCCGGTCACCGGGGCCTGGCGTGACCTGCCCAACGCCAAGTTCGCCCGGTACCGGGGTGCCGCCGCCTGTGGGGCGTACAAGATCGGTGGTTCGCCCAGCTCCTTCGTGGGCAGCGCGGACAGTGAGCGGCTGGGTGGCCTGGAGCTCTGCGCGACCGCGGCGGATCTGCCCTGGTTGAGCAGTTCACCGAGCACCTTCACGCTGGCCCCGGGCGCCTCGAAGACGGTGACGGTGACCCTGGACGCCACCACTGAGGCGGGGGTGCTCCAACCGGGTCGGTACACCGGTGAGCTGGCGATCGCCTCCGACACCCCCTACCCGGTCACCCCGGTCTCGGTGGAGATGAACGTGTCGCCGCCGAACAACTGGGGCAAGATCCAGGGCACGGTCACGGGCACCACCTGTGGCGGGGTCACCGTGGGGATTCCGGCCACCGTCCGGGTGAACCTGATCTCGGCCGGTACCGGCACCACCCTGACCGCGGACGCCTCCGGCAAGTTCGCCTGGTGGCTGCCGCGCGGCCGGTACGAGGTGATCGTCGCCAAGGACGGGTGGGTGCCGCAGGTGCAGCGCCACCAGATCGAGGCCGGCATCGTGGGCACCCTGAACTTCGCCCTAGACCCGACGTCCAACTGCACCAGAGCAACCGGAATCTGATCCGACACATCCTGGTGGCCGCCGGTCGTGCATCGACCGGCGGCCACTGCTTTCGCGGCAGTCGAGCCGGTTGGTGCCAGTCCAGGCCTCATCGGGCCAGTCGAGCCCGTTGGTAACGGTCAAGCCCGCCCGATGTGCCTTTGGGGCACAGACCCCTTCCGTGCCCAGAAGTGACCCATCGGCAGGCCGATCACCTGGTCAACAAAGTGTCCGGGCGCATTGACCGGCAGCCCACCCATCCAGCTTTGCCCCGATCATTTGCGGACTCGCGTCACCGGCAGGGCATTCCCGGGTGGACCGATCGGGCGAGAATGATCACCTTCCTTGGCGATCCACCAAACATCACTTAGCGTTACCAGCAGGCCCTCAACGCGAACCCCCTCACATCCCCTGCTGCCTGGGAATCGACCCCTAATGCCCGAAGTCATCCTGACCGCGACGATTGCTGTGAGTAGTCTCGTGCTGCTCCTCATCGTCGGCTCCTTCGGGTACGGCTTTCTCCGCCCGGCGGTGGGCTACCAGCCCCGGCACGCGGCCCACCCGCCCCGTTTCGGCCCGGTACGCCCGGATGAGGTGGCCATCCTGATCGCCTGCCGCAACGGCGCCGCCACGATCGGCGCGACGGTACGGGCCGCCCGGGCCACCGGCAGCGACGTGTACCTGGTCTCGGACGACTCCACGGACGACACCGCCGAACTCGCCGCCCAGGCCGGCGCCTGGGTGCTGCCGTTGCTTCAGAACGTCGGCAAGCCGGCCGCCCTGCACACCGCGTACGAGGCCTTCGAACTCGGCCGTCGCTACCGTGCGGTGGCCATCCTCGACGACGACGTGGTGATCGCACCGGACTTCGTCACCGAGGCCCTGGACAAGCTGACCGACGAGGTCAGCATCGTGGTGGGACACAACGCCACCTGGTGGCCCCCGGAGCGACGGTGGAACCCGTGGCTGGCCAAGCGGGCCTACAGCTACTGGATGTACCAGGCGGTGATCCGCCGGATCCAGAGCCACTTCAACGTCATGAACTGCATCTCCGGCTCGAACTCCGTCTACCGGACCGAACTGCTGGACGAGGTGCTACCCACCCAGCCCCCGTACATCGTCGACGACACCTACTGGGTGTTGGAGACCCACCGGCGCAACCTGGGCCGGGTCGTCTACGCGCCCCGCGCCCTGGCCCACCTCCAGGACCCCACCAACCTGCGCGACTGGTACCGGCAGAACCTGCGGTGGATGTGGGGCACCTTCCAGGGGGTCATCGGCCACCGGGTGGGCCGGTACGCCACCCGCTTCGACTATGCGTACGTCCTGCTGATGGTGCACTGGCTGCTGTACGTCGCCGGTGGCCCGCTGACCCTGTGGCTGCTCGCCACCGCCGGGCCGGGCCTGCTGCCCGGCCTGGTGTTCCTGCTGATCGGCCAGGGCATCTGGGTGGGCATCGCCGCCTGGCGACTACGCCACTGGCAACTCCCACTCTTCCTGCCCGTGATCATCGTCGCTGACCTGTTGTACCGGGTGATCCTCGTACACGCCCTGGTGAAGGCGATCCGTCAACCCACGGTCGATCGGTGCGTCTGGGACTCCCCGGCCCGCATCGCCGTCGGGGCCAAGGGATGAGGGAGGTGAGAACATGTCCGCGAACCAGGACCTCCCGCTGACCGGCGCCTCTACCGCCGCCGTCGGCCTGATCGGCAGCATCCTGCTGGGGCTGGGTGCCCTGCTGGTGACCGTCGCCAACTGGGGCGCCAAGGCCCGCCGCAAGGTCAGCTGATCGAGCGCGCCAGCCTGAGGTGCAAGAACCACACACGGTACGGCCGTCGGGACGCCCCCGGCGGCCGTCCCCGTTCTCAGCTCAGCTCACGGCCGACGCAGCCAGGTCCCCGGATCAGTCACGAACACACCCTTACCCTGCCGCCGGTCGATCACCCCGAGGGCTTCGAGTCGCACGTTGACGAGTTGGATCGTCGAGGGGCTGACCTGGAACTGCTCGCAGAGCTGGGCGATCGAGGGCAGCTTGTCACCCGGCCTGTACTTCCCCGAGCGAACGTCGGCGATGATCTCGTCCGAGATGCGGATGTAATCCGGCGTGGATGGCATGGCACTCCTTGCGTGGCACCTCCGATTCGATCACGAGAGACACAAGGACGACAAGCTTCTCCACTTCCTTGCATACCTTGGCTTCCTTATATAAGTTGGCTGTCGAGCGCTCCTCGCGTGGCAACGAGCAGAGCTCAGTCCCCCAGTCGGGGTGGACCGCAGTGCCGGTCCACCCCGACACCCCCCTCGTTCTCGATGGGCGGGTGGAGCTGTGGCAGTGCAGCTGTCGCCACCCCGGGAGAAAGCACAGCTGCACTGCCACAGCTCCCGCGACACCGACCCAGCCAGCCAGACGGAGAGGGGTGAGCGACATGCGGGAGGTCGGCGGTGACGAGCGGGCTCGCTTCGTCGTACACCTGACCATCCGGGCGGCCGACCTGCCCGCCGCTCACCTGCTGGCCCGCGCCCTCACCCGCTCCCTGGGGTTCCTGCCCGAGGTGGTGACCGGCGAGACGACGATCTCGGTGGAGGGTGCGCCGGACGTACAGCATCAGGTGTTCTGTGACCGGTCGATGGGTCGGGGCCGGCGCTGTCTGCTGCGGCCCGGCCACGGCGGCGGCTGTTCCCGCCACCTGCTGCGTCCGCTGCCGCGCTGACCGGCGCCGCTCTGGGTGCGTTTGTTGTCGTCAGGGCAGCAACAAACGCACCCAGAGCCGACCGGCGATGTCAGCGGCAGAGATGACGCGTGGCCCGGGTCCCCCACGGATCAGGGGAGCCGGGCCACGCGGCGGGTGGTTCGTGGGTCAGTCGGCGACCGTTACGGTCACCTCGTTGATGCCCCGGGTGGCGGTGACGGCGATGTCGCCGTTGCCGTGGCGGGACAGCGCCCGCAGGGTCCAGTTGCCGGGGGCGGCGAAGAACCGGAACTGACCGGCCTGCGAGGTCACCACCTCGGCGGTGAACTCACCGGTCGAGTCGAGCAGACGGACGTACGCACCCGGCACCACATCGCCCTGCGCGGAGCGGACGACACCGGTGATGACGGTTTCCTTCTCCAGGTCGATGCTGGCGGGCAGGGGTGCCGCCTGATCCGGGGCGGCGCAACCGGCCGCGGTGGGTGCGGTCATCTCAGGCCTCCCCCGGCTCATCGCCGAGCGCGATCGGCACGCCGATCAGCGAGCCGTACTCGGTCCACGAGCCGTCGTAGTTCTTCACGTTGGGGTGGCCGAGCAGCTCCTGGAGGACGAACCAGCTGTGCGAGGAGCGCTCGCCGATCCGGCAGTAGGCGATGGTCTCCTTGCCGTCGTCCAGCCCCGCCTCGCCGTAGAGCTTGCGCAGCTCCTCGTCGGACTTGAAGGTGCCGTCCTCGTTGGCCGCCTTGGACCACGGCACGCTGATGGCGGTCGGGATGTGGCCACCGCGCTGCGCCTGCTCCTGCGGCAGGTGGGCGGGGGCCAGCAGGCGGCCGGCGAACTCGTCGGGGCTGCGCACGTCGACCAGGTTCTTGGTGCCGATCGCGGCGACGACCTCGTCGCGGAAGGCCCGGATGCTGTTGTCCGGCTCGCTGGCGACGTACTGGGTGGCCGGGCGGGTCACGGTGTCCTTGACCAGGGGCCGGGCGTCCAGCTCCCACTTCTTGCGACCGCCGTCGAGCAGCTTCACGTCGCGGTGGCCGTAGAGCTTGAAGTACCAGTACGCGTACGCGGCGAACCAGTTGTTGTTGCCGCCGTAGAGGATGACGGTGTCGTCGTTGCTGATCCCCTTCTCGGACAGCAGCGCCTCGAACTGGGCCTTGTTGACGAAGTCCCGCCGGACCGGGTCCTGCAGGTCGGTCTTCCAGTCGAGCTTGATGGCGCCGGCCAGGTGGCCGGTGTCGTAGGCCGAGGTGTCCTCGTCGACCTCGACGAAGACGACGCCCGGGGCGTCGAGGTTCTTCTCGGCCCATTCGGCCGAGACGAGTGCGGTGTCGCGACTCATCAGATCACTCCCTGGTGAGGATGGTGTGGTGAGCCAGCGCGCGGAGGTCTGGGATGTTGAAGTTGTCGCACCACGCGCGGGACCCAGAGCTAGGAACGGATCACGGGTTTGTGCGACGGCGCCGCTGCCGGGCGTCCGGTGAGGTGCACCGGGATAGAGGTACGCAAACCCCGAGTGCCGATTGGCCGCTACGCGGCCGGAGGCAGCCCCGCCGTCAGATGACGGGGCGACACAGGCAGGTGGCCACGCGGCACAGGTCGACCGCGCGCCGTTTGGTGAGGAGCGTCCCCATGAGCACGGAGCCTATCAGCGATCCCAGTCTTCTCCACCGGCCTGACCAGCATCCGGGATGCTGCGCCCGAGGTCAGCCCACCGAGTTGATCGGTACGTCTCGCGCGTCGGCGGTCACCGTCAGGCCCTGGGGCTGCGGGACCACCTCCCGGACGGTGAGCTGGAACGGCAACTCCGGCAGGGGTACGTCGATCGAGATGCTGCGGGCGAAGTTGTTCAGCAGGGTACGGGCCAGCGGGGCGCTGGGCAGCCCCTCGGCGTTCAGGTCGGCGAACCGCAGGGCGATCTGGCCCTCCTCGCTGACCACGATGTCCGCTACCCCGGTGACGGTGAGCTGTTGGCCGAGGACCTCCAGGGGGGCGGTGACGGCGAGCTGCCCGTTGCGTTCGCCGAGCACCAGTCCTTCCCGGTCGAGCAGGGCGGCCAGGCTCTGGTAGCTGATGGTGGCGGTGCCGTTGACCGTCTCGGCCACCACGTCGCCCTGACCGGTGCGCAGGGTCTGCAGCGAGGCCCGTACGTTGCGGGCGTCCACGTCGAGGCTGGGCAGGGAGACCGCGTCACCCTGCACCGCGCCCTGCACGTCGCGCATCCGGATGGTGATGCGCTCGTACCGCCCGTCGAGGACCTGGTTGAGGAAGGGGAAACCACCCACCTCGACCTCCGGCGGCGAGGACTGGGCATTCTGCCGGGCCACCTGTTCGCGGACCTCGTCGGCGATGGTGCGCTCGGCCACCCCGGCCGCCACCCGGTCGGCGATGAAGATCAGCCCGGCCAGGACCAGCAGCAGGACGACGAATCCGATCAGTATCCTGCCGCCGCGTCGCCGCGGTCGCCGTCCGGACGTCTGCTCGTGGTCCACGCCGCCTCCTTGGCTTCCCGTACGCCGTCTCGTCTTCACGTACGCCGTTGCCCGCGCGCACGGTGGTACCCGGAGTCCGTTTCACTCAATCACGCCCTCGGCGCGACCGGTCACAGCAGCAGCCGACACATCAGGTAGGCCGCCGGTGCTGTCATCGCGAGGGCGGCCAGCGGCCCCTGCACGTGCTGGGCCGCCCAGGCGGTGGGGGGTTCACCCGCCATCAGCCGACCGGCCTCGGCGTAGCTGACGGCCAGGTCGGCCAGCACGGCGACGACCGCCGCGACCAGCCCGAGGATCGCGGCCCTGGTCGGGGTGAAGGGGGTGACCAGGTAGCTGCCGAGCACCGCGCCGAACAGGGTGCCCACCATCGCGCCACCGACCACCCCGGCGGCCCCCCGCGGCACCTGGGGCGCCAGGCGGGGCCAGGCGGCGAAGGCGTCCGTCGCGCGGGCTATCGCCACCGCCACCGCGCCCGCGGTCAGGCAGACGACGATGGCCTGGGTGCCGGCGGGAATCCGGCTGAGCACGATCAGGGTGGCGAAGGCCACCGCCCCGAACATGATGGTGGCCGTGGTCCGCAGGGAGTCGGTGACCCGCACCCGGTCCACCCGGCGCACCAACTGCCCCAGCACGGCTACCAGCACCGCGCCGATCGCGATGAGGAACAGCGGCCCGATCCGGGCTGTGGAGCTGCGTACCGCGACCACGTCGGCGGCCAGGGCGGTCAGGGCGCCGACCCCCAGCACCACCGCCACCGCCGGTGGCCGGGTGACCATCGTCCAGCCCAGCACGAACAGCAGTTGCACCGTGAGCACCACGATGGTGAAGGGCAGCCGGTGGTCGGGCCCGGAGGTGTACGCGCCGAGGACCAGACCGAGGCCGAGCAGGAGGGCGAACCCGGCGATGGCCAGGGAGAGTTGCCGACTCACCTCGACCGGCGGCTCCGTCTCCTCCTCGTCCGCATCGTCGAGCGCCTCGTCTGAGCGGCGTGCCGAGCCGCCACGGCGCAGGCGTCGAGGGCCGCCGGAGCGACGACGGTCGTCGTTGGCCACGGCCGGGCCGGCCGACGGTGCCGCGCCACCGCCTGGGGGCAGGTCGTCCGCCCAGGGCTCGCGGCCGGTCTCGGGTGAGCTGGAGGGAACCACCCACCGATCGTGCCAGACCGGGCCGTCAACGCGGGTGTCCCGGTTTCCGCCAGGTTAAAACCTGGGCCGCGATCCGGGGGCAGATAGGGCGAACAGGAAATCACGCCCGGGCCCCGCGCAGCCGATCAGTTACGCTCTTGCCGAAACCCGCCCGTCAGCGACGCCGGGACCCACGGATGTTCCCAGCGCCATATCCGTCAAGGAGTGCCGCTGGTCGCGCGCGGCCGCACGGGGCCGCCGGGACGGAGGTGATCGTGGAGATCCTGCTGCTGGTTACCGCACGAGCAGGCGAACCATCCGCAGTACTGCCGGCACTGGACCTGCTGCCACACTCGGTGCGCACCGCACCTCGCGACGTCCGTACCCTCGTCGCCGGTCCGAGTCCCGACGCAGTTCTGGTCGACGCCCGGTCCGAGTTGAGCGAGGCGCGGGCCACCTGTCGGATGTTGCACGCGACCGGGCTCGGCGTACCGCTGGTGGCGGTGGTGACCGAGGCCGGGTTGATCGCGTTGAACGCCGACTGGGGAGTGGACGACGTCATCCTCGCCTCCGCCGGTCCCGCCGAGGTCGAGGCCCGGCTGCGGCTCGCGGTCGGCCGGCTCAGCAACGCGACCGCCGGGGTCGGCGGCTCCATCCGGGCCGGCGAGCTGATGATCGACCCGGACACCTACGCCGCGAAGCTCAAGGGTCGCCCGCTCGACCTGACCTACAAGGAGTTCGAGCTGCTCAAGTTCCTCGCCCAGCACCCGGGCCGGGTCTTCACCCGGGACCAGCTGCTGCGCGAGGTCTGGGGGTACGACTACTTCGGCGGCACCCGGACGGTCGACGTGCACGTCCGGCGGCTGCGGGCCAAGCTCGGCTCGGAGTACGAGTCGATGATCGGCACGGTACGCCAGGTGGGCTACAAGTTCGTCGTCCCGTCCTCGCGTGGCTCGCTGTCCGAGGCCACCGACCCGACCTCGCTCGTCGCCCGACCGGTCACCGTCGAGGGCTAATTCCCTATATGCCCCTTTTGGGCAACTCGGCAGTCATATCGTGACTGCCGAGTTGGCCAGTGGGAGGGGCAGCGGTGCGCGGTTACCAAGGAAGCACGGCCCGGGTGCTCGGGATCATCACGCTCGTCGTGACGGCGGTGCTCGGTTCGGCGTACCTGCTGGGTCGGAGCCTGGTCCCCGATCCACCGCGCCACGGATCGGCGGTCACCGTGACCGGCGCGGACCATCCCCAGTACGCCGACCAGTCCGCGCCCGCCGAGCCCGACCCCGGCCGCGACCACCCGACGGAGAGCCCTCCGGCCGAGGTTCCCGAGGCGCCGGGACAGGACCCGAACTTCGGTCCGATGGGTACCCGGCTGAGCACCGGCACCAACGAGATAGCACTGACCTTCGACGACGGCCCGCACCCGGACTACACCCCGCAGGTGCTGGCCATCCTGCGCGAGTACCACGTCACGGCCACCTTCTGCGTGGTCGGACAGAACGCCCAGAGCTACCCGTGGCTGGTCCAGCAGATCGTCGCCGAGGGCCACACCCTGTGCAACCACAGCTGGAACCATGACGTGGGCCTGGGCGCCCGGTCACCGGAGCGGATCCGGGACGACCTGCTGCGTACCAGTGCCGCGATCCACGCCGCCGCGCCGGAGGCACCCGTCACCTGGTACCGGCAGCCCGGTGGGGCCTGGACCTACCCGGTCATCTCCGCCAGCCGGGAACTCGGGATGACCCCCCTGCACTGGAACCTGGACCCCTCGGACTGGCGGGCCCCCGGCGCGGCCACGATCGCCGCGGTGGTGCTGGCGGAGGCCCGTGCCGGGTCGATCGTGCTGTTGCACGACGCGGGCGGCGACCGGCAGGGCACCGTCGACGCGCTCTACCACATCCTGCCCGAGTTGACCGCCCGGTTCGATCTCCACGCCCTGCCGAACCACGGCACCTGAGGAACCTCCCGGTCCCCCGCCCTCGGCGGATACCGTTTCGATGATGAGTGAGCAGACACAGACCGGCCGACCCGGAACCCAGGTGAGTCGGCTGGACCGGCTCGACGCCACGCAGATCGCCGAGGTCCTCGCCCTGGCCGGGGCAGCCGGTGACACCGACGGCGCGGACCCGCTGGACGAACAGATCCTGCTCCGGCTCCGCGACGAGCGGGCCCCGGCGATCCACCTGACCGCCCGCGCCGCCGACGGCACCTTGACCGGGTACGCCCACCTGGACACCGCCGACCCCGACTCCGGGGTGGGGGTGGGGGTGGTCGTGCATCCGGCGTACCGGCGGCGGGGCACCGGTCGGGCCCTGGCCCGGCAGGTGCTGGCCACCGAGGCCCGGCCACTGCGGGTGTGGGCGCACGGCGACCACCCCTCGGCCGCCGCCCTCGCGGTCGACCTCGACTTCCGTCGGGCCCGGGTGCTCTGGCAACTGCGTAGGCCACTGACCGCACCCCAGCCCGAACCCCGCCTGCCCGACGGGGTGATCCTGCGCGCCTTCCGCCCCGGCGCGGACGACGAGGCCTGGCTGACGCTCAACGCCCGCGCCTTCGCCGACCACCCCGAGCAGGGCCGGTGGAGCGCCGATGACCTGCGGGTACGCCTGGCCGAGCCGTGGTTCGACCCGGCCGGATTCCTGCTGGCGGTGGAGTCGACGACCGGCCGGCTACGCGGCTTCCACTGGACGAAGGTGCACGAGCGCCCCGGCTCGGCCCACATCGGTGAGGTGTACGTGCTGGGGGTGGATCCCTCGGCGCACGGCGGCGGGCTGGGCCGGGCCCTGACCACGGCCGGACTGAACCACCTGCGGGAGCAGCGCGGCCTGGATCGGGTGATGCTCTACGTCGACGAGTCGAACACCGCGGCCATGGCCCTCTACGAGCGGACCGGGTTCGCCCGCTGGTCCGCCCACGTCAACTACCAGCTCGACTGAGGCTGGTTCAGCGCAGGTAGAACCGGGGTCGGTCCGGGTCGGACAGGTCCAGCCGGGGCATGATCGGGGTGGCCGCGTCCCGGGCCGAGGCGGCGCGCACCACCGCGTCCAGGTCCGGGCAGGCGGCCACCTCACTCAGGGTGACCAGGGTGGGCGGGAGCATGGTCAGCTCACCGGCCCGGGCGCGTTCGCAGGCCTCGCCGGGCCGCATCCAGAGGGTGTGGTCGGCCTCCCGGGAGACGTCCCGGGTCCGTTGTCCCTCCGGCAGCAGGGCCACGAAGAAGTACGTGTCGAAGCGGCGCGGCTCGAACTCCGGGGTCACCCAGCGGCTCCACGGCAACAGCAGGTCCGACCGGAGGGTGAGCCCGCGGCGGGCCAGCAGTTCGGCGAAGCCGGTACGGCGCTGCTCCAGATCGTCGCGAGCGACCTCCCAGCCCTCGTCGCTGACATCACCGACCACCCGGCTCGGGTCCGGCCCGGCGAGCAGCACCCCGGCCTCCTCGAAGACCTCCCGGGCCGCCGCGCAGACGACCGCCTGGGCGGCGGCCGGGGTCAGGGCCAGGGTCTCCCCCCAATTCGCCGGCTCCGGGCCCGCCCAGTCCACATGAACGGTGGAGTCCGAGGGGTCCACCCCGCCGCCGGGGAAGGCGTACATGCCGCCGAAGGCCATCGCGGCCACCCGACGGATCAGGTACGCCTCGAAGCCCTCCGGGGCCGGGCGCAGCAACAGCACGGTGGCCGCCACCCGGGGTATCGCCGGCCGGTTGCCACTGGTCGAGAAACGGCGAGCATGTTCCACCACCGCGGGCGGGGCCGAGTAGCCACGGTCTTTCGTCATCGCCAGCAGCCTAGCCGGGCCCGGTCTCGACGGGTGGATCAGCCGTACGACCCAGTGGTGATCTTCGGTAGCGTCACGCCATGACTCGTTGGGGCATCCTGGCCACCGGCCACATCGCCGCCCGTTTCGCCGAGGACCTCCGGCTGGTGCCGGGGGCCGAACTGGTGGCGGTCGGCTCACGTACCGCCGAGAGCGCGCAGCGCTTCGCCGACCGGCACGGCGCGGCCCGGGCGTACGCCTCCTGGGAGGAGTTGGCCGCGGACACCGACCTGGACGTGATCTATGTGGCTACCCCGCATGTGGCGCACTACGACGCGGCCCGCACCTGCCTGGCCGCCGGGCGTCCGGTGTTGCTGGAGAAGCCGTTCACCCTGGACCTGCCCACCAGCACCGAACTGGTCGAGACCGCTCGGGCGGCCGGAGTCTTCCTGATGGAAGCGATGTGGATGCGGTGCAACCCGCTCATCCTGCGGGTCTGCGAGCTGGTGGCGGAGGGCGCGATCGGGCGGGTGACCAGCGTCCGGGCCGACTTCGGCCTGGCCGGGCCGTTCCCGCCGGAGCACCGGATGCGGGCCCGCGCGCTGGGCGGTGGCGCCCTGCTGGATCTCGGCATCTATCCGGTGAGCCTGGCCCACCTGCTGCTCGGGGCGCCCCAGCAGGTGCGCTCCTGGGCGAAGCTGGGCCCGGAGGGCACCGACGAGAACACCGCAATGATCCTCGGGTACGACTCGGGTGCCGTCGCCACCCTGAGCTGCGGAATCGTCGGTCCCACCGGAGCCGCCGCGTCGATCACCGGCACCGCCGGACGGATCGACCTGCCCGATCCCTTCTTCCGGCCGGCGGCCGTCCAGCTGCACCGCGAGGGTGCCGAGACGGAGACCTTCACCGCCGACCTGGTCGGCTCCGGCTACCAGTACGAGGCCATCGAGGTGCAGCGCTGCCTGGCCGAGGGGCTGACCGAGAGCCCCCTGGTGCCGCACTCCGCCACTCTGGAGATCATGGGGCTGCTCGACGAGGTACGGGCCCAGATCGGGGTCTCGTACCTCTGATCGGGTGTTGATAAGGGGCCCCTGTCCTACGACAGGGGCCCCTTTCCCTACCGCTCAGCTGAACAGGGGGCGGACCAGGAAGTACATCAGGGCGCCGATCGAGCCGGCGGCCGGAAAGGTCAGGATCCAGGCGCCGACGATGTTGCCGGCCACCCCCCACCGGACGGCGGAGAGCCGCTTGGTGGCGCCCACCCCCATGATCGCCGAGGTGATCGTGTGGGTGGTGGAGATGGGGGCGCCGAGGACCAGGGCGTTGAAGTAGAGCACCCCACTGGCCACCGTCTCGGCCGCGAAGCCCTCCGGGGGCCGCAGGTCGATGATCTTCCGACCCAGGGTGCGGATGATCCGCCAACCACCGGCGTAGGTACCGGCGGCCAGCACGGCGGCCGAGGTCCAGAAGGCCCACTCCGGAATGTGGGTGGGGTCGTTCTGGTAGCCGCCGACGAAGAGGGCGAGCACCACGATGCCGATGGTCTTGGCCGCGTCCTGCATGCCGTGACCGACCGACATGGCCGCCGCCGAGGCGGTCTGGGCCCACCGGAAGCCCCGGTTCAGCTTGCCCGGGTGGCCGTTACGGAAGATCCACTGCACAGCGACCATCACGATGTAGCCGAGGACGAAGCCGACCATCGGCGACAGGATCATCGGGATGATCACGCTCTCGCCGATGCCCTTCCAGAGCACCGTGCCACTGGCCGCGACGGTCGAGCCGACCAGACCACCGATCAGGGCGTGCGAGGACGAGGAGGGCAGGCCGAAGTACCAGGTGATGAGGTTCCAGACGATCGCGCCGATCACACCGGCGAAGACGATGCCGAGGCTGGACACCCCGGTCGGCAACTCGACCAGGCCGCTGCCGACGGTCTTGGCCACCTCGGCGCCGAAGTGGGCGCCGATGAAGTTGCCGATCGCCGCCATGCCCAGGGCCACCCGTGGTGTCAGGGCCCGGGTGGAGATGCTTGTCGCGATCGCGTTGGCAGCGTCGTGGAAGCCGTTGGTGTAGTCGAACACCAGGGCTACCCCGATCACCGCCAGCACCGCGATGAGCTCGGGACTCACAGGCTCAGGACTCCTTGACCGCGATGGTCTCGACGGTGTTGGCCACGTGCTCGAAGGCGTCGCAGGCGGCCTCCAACTCGTCGGCGACCTCCTTCATCTTCAGCACGGTCAACGCGTCGTACTCGCCGGAGAAGAGGCGGACCAGCAGCATCCGGTACGCCTGGTCACCGTCGTTCTCCAGCCGATTGATCTCGATCCAGTAGTCCTCGAGGTCCTTCATCGACTTCAGCCGGGGCATCGCCTCGGCGGTCAGCTTCGCCTGCTGGTCAAGCACGTTCACCAGCTCGTGCATCTCCCGGGGCAGCGAGGGCAGCTTGGTCAGCCCGTAGAGGTAGAGCAGGTTGCCCACCGCCTCCAGGTGGTCCATCACGTCGTCGAGCAGGGAGCCGAGTCGGTAGATGTCCTCCCGGTCGAACGGGGTGACGAAGGTCGAGTTGATCTTCTTGTACAGCTCGTGGGTGATCTTGTCGCTGTCGTGCTCGACCTCGGTCAGCCGCTCACTGACCGACTGCACCTCGACATCAGGCAGGGCAAGCTCGTTGAGCAGCGCGGTACCCCGGACCAGGTTCTGCGCGGCCCTGGTGAAGAGCTCGTAGAAGGCGCCCTCGTTGGGGCGGAAGGAAAACCTCACAGCACGGACCTCGTCGTGTCGGCGGAAGGGGTGTCAGCGCGCTGTCCGGCGCCCTGCTGAGGGAATGCTAGGGAACGCCCGGACCCGCGATTCGGCGGCCCACCCCTGGTCAGGTGTCATTCACCGGCCGTTCAACTTCCGTTCACCTTCGTCGTCCCGCCGGCCCCACCAGTGGCCCCCTGGTGCCGCCGGAGGCCGAAGGCGAGCGGTGGATACCGGGGAGAAAGGGTGTCGAACGTCTCACGCCGTCGTGCGCCATCGCTGCATCATCACCCGTGACCGACTCATCCGCTCGGCGTCGGCGAAATCCGCGGCGGACGAAGACCGGCCAGGTCCGTTCGCCTGGGTCAGAGCACCAGGGCAAGCCACTTACGATACGAGGTGGCGAAGGGCTCCGTGCCGTCGCCCAGGGCGGTGAGCAGCCAACGGGCCGCCGCCTCGGCCTCGACCACGAGATCGTCCGGGTAGCCGAACCGGGCCCGGTGCTCGGCGAACTCGTCCTCGTCGCGCAACTCGACCAGGCCGGTCTCCCGCCGCCGCACCACGTCGAGGTCCAGGTCGACCAGGTGCACGGTGTCCTCCCCCTCCCAGCGGGCCGGGGTGGCGATGTCGCAGTAGACCTCGCTGGTGCGCGGTGGCGGATTGAACATCGTCGTCCACCAGGCCTGGTGCGGCACCAGCAGGACGAAGGGGATCTGCTCCACCGAGGGACGACCGTGATAGACCGAACTGGTGCCGGCCGGCACCCCGAGCCAGATGCCGAGGTCGTCCTCTGTCAGGCGACGGGCCGGATAGTCCCGGTGAGCGCTGCCGTCGTACTTGCGGTAGATCACACGGACCAGGTCGCTCGGCATGATTCGCACCCTAACCGATTACGCCCACGCGGCGCCGTCGGGAAGTTACCGGACGCGAGGGCGATCTCCTGCTCAAGGCGGCGCAACACCACTCGATCGATACGGCCGACGTCGGTCCCGGCGGGTACCGTGCCACGGTGACCCCGCCCCGCACCTCCCCCGGCCCCGCCTCGACCCGCACCAGAGCCCGTCGATCCGGTGACCGCCCGGGTGGCGCCGAGTTGCTGGCCGCCGCGGTCGGCGCGGTGCCCGGTGGCAGCGCTCGGCCGGGCCAGCAGCAGATGGCCGCGGCGATCGAGGAGTGTGTGGCCTCCGGTGAGCACCTGCTGGTGCAGGCCGGCACCGGCACCGGCAAGTCGCTGGCGTACCTGGCTCCCGCCCTCACCGTCGACGGCCCGGTGGTGATCTCCACCGCCACCCTGGCGTTGCAGTCCCAACTGGTCGAGCACGACCTGCCCCGGCTGGCCGACGCGGTCGAGCCCCTGCTGAAGCGACGCCCGACGTACGCCGTACTCAAGGGCCGACACCACTATCTCTGCCTGGCCCGGCTGGAGAACTCGACCGAGGACGAGCCGGCGGACACCCTCTTCGACGCACCGGCCGAGCGGCCGGGCGGCGGCACCCGGTGGCTCGGTGAGGCGGGCCGACTCGGCAAGCAGATCCAACGCCTGCGGGACTGGGCCCTGGAGACCGACACCGGCGACCGGGACGAACTGGATCCGGGCGTCGACGACCAGGCCTGGCGGCTGGTCTCCATGCCGGCCCGGGAGTGCGTGGGGGCCGGCCGCTGCCCGTACGGCGCGGAATGCTTCGCGGAGGCCTCCCGGGCCCGGGCCCGGGAGGCCGACGTCGTGGTGACCAACCACAGCCTGCTCGCGGTCGACATGCTCGCCGGGCGGCACATCGTCCCCCCACACCGGCTGCTGGTCGTCGACGAGGCCCACGAACTGGCCGATCGGGTCTCCTCGGCCGCCCAGGCGGAGCTGACCCCGGAACTGATCGACAGGTCCGCCCGACGGGCCCGCCCGTTGCTGCGTCCGGAGACGGCCGAGGCGCTGACCGAGGCCGGTGACGCCCTGGCGGTCGGGCTGGCCGAGGCTCCGGTGGGCCGGCTCACCGGCGGCCTACCGGGTCCCTTGCAGCAGGCGTGCACCCTGCTGGACGCCGCGACCCGGGCCGCCCTGGACGCCATCGGCGAGATCAAGGCCGACGACCCGGACCCGGTGCGCAAGCAACAGGCCAAGGCCGCCCTCGACGAGTTGTCCACCACCGCCCAGCGGCTGCTGGAGGAGGCCGAACACGACGTCGCCTGGGTGGAACGCAACGACAACACCGGCCGACGGGCCCTGGTGGTGGCCCCCCTCTCGGTCGCGGGCACCCTAGCCACCCACCTCTACGACGAACGAACCGTGGTGGCCACCTCGGCCACCCTGGCGTTGGGGGGTCGCTTCGACACCGTGGCCCGGGCGTTGGGCCTTGAGGCGCCGACCCCCAGCCCGCCCTCACCGGCCGCGGAGGCGCTGGCCGCCGCTACCGTCCGGCCGGGCGGCACCGCACCGACCCCGGGCGGCAGCGGCGCGCAGGCCCCCCGCCAGGGGGTCGACTCGGGGCCGGGTTGGCGTTCCCTGGATGTCGGTTCCCCGTTCGACTACCCCCGGCAGGGGATCCTCTACGTGGCCGCGCACCTGCCTCGCCCCAGCGTCTCCGGGCTACCGGACGCCGCCGGGGAGGAGTTGCTGGAACTGGTCACCGCGCTGGGTGGTCGTACCCTCGGGTTGTTCTCCTCGCGGCGGGCCGCCACCCAGGCTGCGGAGTTGGTGCGGGCCCGCACCGACCTGCCGGTGCTGTTGCAGGGCGAGGAGGCCCTGCCGCTGCTGGTCCGCCGGTTCCGCCAGGAGCAGGCGAGCTGCCTGTTCGGGGTGATGTCCCTGTGGCAGGGGGTGGACGTCCCCGGTGACTCCTGCCAGCTCGTGGTGATCGACCGGCTGCCGTTCCCCCGGCCCGACGAGCCGCTTGCCGCCGCTCGGGCGGCGGCGGTGGACGCTCAGGGCGGGTCGGGTTTCGCGGCGGTCAGTGTGCCGATCGCCGCGGTCCGGCTGGCCCAGGGGGTCGGGCGGCTGATCCGGGCCTCCGGCGACCGGGGTGTGGTGGCCGTGCTCGACTCGCGGTTGGAGACCGCTCGCGGTTACGGCCCCTTCCTGCGCCGGTCGCTGCCCCCCTTCTGGTACACCACCCGCCGCGAGGTGGTCCGTGGCGCCCTGGCCCGGTTGGCCGACAGCTGACGGGTCAGGGGGCGCGGGCGGCGACGACGACCGCGTCCGGCGGGGTGTCCGGGACGGTACGGGCGGCCAGCCGACGTACCGCGGTGTTGAGCACCGCGATCAGCGGGACCGCGACCAGGGCGCCGGTGATCCCGGCGAGCACCACACCGGCGGCCAACCCGATGATCACCGCCAGCGGGTGGATGGCCACCGCCCGGCCCATGATCAACGGCTGGAGGATGTGCCCCTCGATCTGCTGTACCCCGATCACCACACCCAGGATGATCAAAGCGGTGACCGGTCCGCTGTCGACGAGGGCCACCAGCACGGCCACCCCGCCGGAGAGGGTCGCACCGATGATCGGGATGAAGGCACCCAGGAAGACCAGGGCGGCCAGCGGGAAAGCGAACGGGATGTCGAAGATGACCAGGAAGATGCCGATGCCCACGGCGTCGATGAAGGCCACCAGCACGGTGGCTCGTACGTAGGCGACCAGGGTGGCCCAGGCGGCCCGCCCGGCGTCGTCGACCTTCCAGCGGGCGGCCACCGGCAGCAGCCGGACCACGAAACGCCAGATCATGTTGCCGTCACGCAGGAAGAAGAACGCCGCGAACAGCACCAGGACCGTGCCGGTCAGCACCTCGGCCAGGGTGGTGGCGGTGGAGAGGGCACCGCTGGTGAACTGCTCGGTGTTGTTGTTGACCCACTGCTGGGCCTCTTCGAGATAGCGGTCGAGGTCGTTGTCCGACAGGTGCAGCGGCCCGGTCTTCAGCCAGTCCTGGATCTGTTGCAGGCCCTGGCTCGACTTGGCGGCCAACTCCGGCACGCCCTTGATGAACTCGTTCACCACCAGGGTCAGGGTGCCGATCACCGCGCCGAGCCCGGCGACCAGCACCACGGCGGTGGCCAGCGACTTCGGTAACCGGGCCCGCAGCAGCCAGCCCACCGCCGGTGCCAGCAACGCCGAGAGCAGCATCGCCACCGCCAGCGGAATGATCACGATGCTGATCGTGCTGACCAGCTTCACCAGCGCCCAGAACACCACCCCGACGACGATCAGACGCCACGACCAGGCCGCGGCGATGCGCAAGGCGTGCGGCACATCCGCGTCGTCGCGGCTGGAGGTGGAATGGTGCAGGGCCGGGCCGGGCTCCGCCCCGACCACGGTGGCGGCCGGCGGCGCCACCGGGCCCGGTTCCGCCGGAGAGGCCGCCCGGGCCGGTTTGGGCACGTAGGGCGGGGTGTTGCGCGCGGCGCGGACCGAGTCCCGGCCCGACTCGTAGGCGCGGCGTAGCCGCCCGCGTAACCGCTCGAATCGGCTCAAGCGCACCTCCCGGCATGATTCGGCCCGCGAACGGCGCCAGGGCGGACAGGATACGCCCGAAGACGCGACGGTAGGCCAGGTTTTTCCACCCCACATTGCCCCGCCGACGGTCCGGTGAATCGCAGACCACCGGCGGCTTGCCGGAAAGGACACGGTAGCGTCTGCGGCGTGACAGCCGACCAGAATCTCGACTCCGGCCTGCCCATCCGGCTGCTGCATGACCGCGTCCTGGTGCGGGTGGAGGGAAGCGAGGGCGAGCGGCGCTCCACCGCCGGCATCGTGATCCCGGCCACCGCAGCCGTCGGCAAGCGCCTGGCCTGGGCGACCGCGGTGGGAGTCGGGCCCAACGTACGCTCCATCGTCTCCGGCGACCGGGTGCTCTTCGACCCCGACGACCGTTCCGAGGTCGAGTTGCACGGGCGCGGATACGTGCTGCTGCGCGAGCGCGACGTGCACGCGGTGGCCGCCGAACGGATCGAGGAGAACGGCACCGGGCTCTACCTCTGAGCCCAGCCCGGCCGGTGGCTTGCGCCCCCGGCGTCGCAGTGAGACCCCCAGTGCCGTTTGCCGCGCTCCCCGGCGGGAAGCCAACCGCACCACCGGCCCTGGGGAGGGACGATGCCGGTATTTGTCAAGAAGGTGCTGGCCTGGGGAAGCCTGGCGTTCCTGATCTACTTCATGGCCTTCCGGCCGGAGGGCGCGGCGCAGATGTTCAAGGCGATCGGCGGCGCCCTGGTGATGATGGCCCAGGGGTTCGGCGACTTCCTCACCAGCCTGATGACCTGACCGCCCCGCGCGGGCCCTGACGAACCGCTCAGTACTGCGGTGGCCAGGGTGCCGGCGGGCGGGGCCCGTACCAGCCCGGCGGGGGGTGGTACGGGTAGGGCGGCGGGGGCGGGGGTGCGGCCAGCACGACCGGGATCGGGACCACCGGATCCTCCGGGGCCGGCACCACCCGCTGCGACCCGTCCGGGAACCGCAGGTGGTAGCGGTGGCCGTCCCAGACGCCGACCGGTGCCTGCGGGTCCCGTCCCACGAAGAACGACCGGTACGCGCTGATCGAGTCCAGCAGCTCCCGTTCCTCCCGCGCCGTCCGCTCCCGATCGGCCGGTTTGCGGTCCAGCCCGCGCAGGGCACCGTCACGCAGCAGGGCCAGCCGGGTGGCCGCGAACTGGTAGCCCCGCATCGCGCGCAGCCCGGCGTCACCGGCCACCCGGCGGGCCCAGGCCCGTGCCGCGTGCCGCCGACCGAGACTGCTCAACGCCGCCACCTCCGGCGGGGTGAGCCAGCCGGCGCGGACGTAGTCCGGCAGGGTCCGCTCGGTCAGGCGGCCCTCCCAGGCCCGCAGCCACACCGCCAGGCCGACCATGCCGAAGAAGATCGGCACCATCACCCCGATGAAACCGAAGAGGGAGATCAGCACCTGGCCGGTGGCCTGGGTGAGGGTAGGGATCAGGTTCCAGGCCCCGTGCAGCATCATCGCCAGCAGCAGACCGGCGATCGGGGCCAGCACCCGGACCCGCCGGTCCGCAGTACGCGCGGCGATGCCCAGCCCGATACCGGTCATCGCGGTGAACAGGGGGTGGGCGAAGCCGAACAGCAGGATCCGGACGATGAAGATGGCGATCACCTGCTGGGCCCCGGTGGCCGGGCCGTACTGTTCCGCACCCGAGGCGTACCCGTGCCCGCCCAGGTAGAGGATGTTCTCCACCATCGCGAACCCGATCGCGGACAACCCGCAGTAGACCAGACCGTCGGTGATCCCGGACCACTCCCGACGCCGGAACACCAGCAGCAGGATCGGCGCGATCGCCTTGGTCAACTCCTCGATGAAGGGGGCGACCAGCACGGCGGTGAGCGCCACCGGCAGGCCCTGATCCTCGAACCACCCGGCGGCGGTCTCGTTGACCAGCAGGGATGCGGCAGTGGAGACGAAGGCACCCCAGCCGAAGCAGAAGATCAGGTACTTCAGCGGCTCCGGTTCGTACCGGTCCAGCCAGAGGAAGCAGGCCACCAGCACCGGAACCGGCAGGACCGCGGCGGCGGTGCCGATCAGCAACGCCTCCGGGCCCAGGTTGGTGCCGAGGGTGAAGAGGATGAAGATCGCGCTGGCCGCGATCAGCACGATCGCCCCGCTCAGCACCAGGGCACGCCGCCAACCTAGCCGGCGGCGCGGCATTCCGGTCGCCCCGAAGCCGCCAGGCGGTGCGACGGGCACGGGCGGCGACGGCGGCAGGGGCCCGCCGGACGGGGTGTCGGCCATGCGGTCAGCGTAGTCATCCCCGGCTCGCCCCACCGGGCGCATCGGCGGCAACGGGGGCCACCAGCGTGCTCAGCCGACCGGCGGGGCGGTGGCGGGGTTCGTCGTGGGCCGAGGGCCGGGCGGCGCACCGGGCCGGTCGATCTCGCCGAAGGACTGCCGGACCAGTTGGTTCGCCTCCTCCTGGCTGATCCCTGAGGTCACCATCAGGTCACTGGCGGTGGTACGGACCTGGGCCACCACCACGCTGCCGGAGAAGCCGACCCCCACGGCGTACGCCCGACCGGCCTCGCTGACCGCCCGCAGGGACCGCTCCCGGGCGTACTCGGGTTCATGGCCCTGGGCGAACTCGCGCTTGAGCAGGCGGACCGCCGCGGCGAGATGCTCGATCGCCTGAGGCAACGGCTCCGGAACGGGTTCGTCGTCCTCCAGCATGGTGACCGCGCGCCGGATCAGGGTGCCGCTGTTACGCATCGTCCGGTCGATCGGGTCGGCCGAATCGGCATAGTGGGTGAGTTCACCCCGCCGGTGCCAACGCGTCGGGGAGAGGGTGGCGGTCTCCTTGGCCCCCTCGATCGCCTCGTTGAGGGTGGCCAACTCGTCCTTGTTGTTGCGCAGCCGCTCCATCGCCGCCTGGATCTTCTCCCGGTCCCGGTCGCGCAGCCCCTCGGCGGTGGCGTCGAGTTGGTCGGCCAGCAGATCCAGGGCGGGCCGGGCGGCCCGGTTGAGCACCCGCAACGGATTGAGTGGCAGCAGAATCGCGGTGACCAGCAGGGCGACCCCGCCGCCGACGAAGGCGTCGACGAACCGGGGTACCTCCAGGGCTTCGACCGTCGGGCTGAGGGTCACGATCAGCACTGCGGTGGCCGCCGCCTGGATGACGATGCCGACGCTGCCCCCGGCGAAGATGGTCAGCAGGATGGCCACGGTGACGACCAGGCTGAGCTGCCAGGGGCCGGTGCCGAGAAAGTGGACCAGCACATCGCCGATCGCCACCCCGGCCGCCACCCCGGTGATCAGCTCCACGGTCCGCCGAAACCGCTGCCCGACGGACGCGGCCAGGGTGCCCACCGCGGCGATCGGGGCGAAGACCGGCTGCGGGTGGCCCAGCAACTCATGCGCGGCGATCCAGCTCAGCCCGGCCGCCAGACCCGCCTGCAAGGCCAGGCCGAGCGCCATCCGGACTCGGTGCACCCGGTCGCTGAGGGTCGCCCTGCCCCGTTGGCGCACCTGGGCCACGGCCTCGGACACCCGCGCCGAGTCCCGGTCGGGCAGTCTCCTGCGCATCCGGTCGCGGCGCGCCAGTCGAAATCGTCGCTCCCGGGCCACCACCATGGCCGCGACTACCCGCGCAACGCCGGGACAATCCTCGGCGCAGCCGTCGGTACCGACCCCGGCCCGGTACGGCAGACTGGCCCGATGGTCGAATTGATCGAACGGTGGCGGACGGCCGCCCGGGACGCCGGGGCCACCGACCCCGCCGCGATCGAGGCGACCGGTGTCGAACTGCTGCAACGGTGGCGGGAGCCGCACCGGCACTACCACACGGTCGACCACCTGACCGCCGTGCTCGATGTCGTCGACCGGTACGCCGCCGAGGGGTCGCGGCCGGACCTGGTCCGGCTGGCCGCCTGGGGTCATGACGCGGTGTACGACCCCAGGGCGGCCGGTGACCGCAACGAACGCGACAGCGCCGCACTGGCCGGGGTGCTGCTGGCCCGCACCGGACTGCCCGACCCCGAGGTGGCCGAGGTGCGCCGGCTGATCATGCTCACCGCCGGGCACCAGGTGGACCCGGCGGACCTCGACGGGGTGCTGCTCTGCGACGCCGACCTGGCCGTGCTGGCCGCCCCCGCACCGGAGTACGACCGGTACGCGGCCGCCATCCGCCGGGAGTACGCCCACGTGCCCCAGGACGCGTACCGGATCGGTCGGGCCCAGGTGCTCGGCAACCTGCTGGCCCTGCCTGCCCTCTTCCGTCTCCCTGCGCCGGCGGCCTGGTGGGAACCGCAGGCCCGGGCCAACCTGACCCGCGAGCTGACCGCTCTGAGGGAGCAGGTCAGTCTCGCCTGACCGGCTGGGCGGGCACCCGGTGCAGGTGTTTGGGGCGCCGGAGGTTCGCGGCGTACAGCAGGCGGACCAGATCCCGACTGGGCCGCACCTGCGCCCCCAGCCAGACCGCCATGTCGAACCGCTCGGCGGGGATGTCGTAGTGATCGCGGTCGAAGCCGCGCCGGGGTGCGCCCAGTGCCTCGGCGAACACGTGCAGCTCGGCCAGGGAGACGTCACTGATCAGGTGGGACCAGAGCCGACCGCGTGCCGGCCAGGCGGGCCGGTCCAGGTAGATCACGCCGCCACCGTACCGGGTGGGGACGGCCGGTTGATGATCACCGACGACCGGTCGTAGCCTCGGCGACATGGCCACCTCACCCCTGCTGGAAGACCTGCGTGCCGCCCTGGGGCCGGACGCGGTGCTCACCGATCCGGACCTGCTGCGTGGGTACGAACGGGACGAGGCCGACCTGTGCGCCGCCGGCACCCCCCTGGTGGTCACCCGACCCCGCAGCACCGAGCAGGTGGCCGCCGTGGTCCGCGCGGCCGGGCGGTACGGCGTACCGGTGGTGCCGCAGGGGGCGCGGACCGGGCTGGCCGGGGCGGCCAACGCGGTCGACGGCGCGGTGGTGCTCAGCACCACCGCGATGAACGCCATCCTGGAGATCGACCCGGTGAGCCGGATCGCGGTGGTCCAACCCGGGGTGATCAACGCGGCCCTGAGCGCGGCGGTGGCCGGGCACGGGTTGTGGTATCCGCCGGATCCGGGCTCCTGGGAGTCCTCCACCATCGGCGGCAATGTGGCCACCAACGCGGGCGGGATGTGCTGCGTCAAGTACGGCGTCACCACGGAGTACGTGCTCGGCCTGGAGGTGGTGCTGGCCTCCGGCGAGGTGCTGCGCACCGGGCGGCGTACCGCCAAGGGGGTGGCCGGGTACGACCTGACCCGGCTGTTCGTGGGCTCCGAGGGCACCCTGGGCGTGATCACCGAGGTCACCCTGGCCCTGCGGCCCGCCCCGGCGGCCTCGCTGACCCTGGTGGCCGTCTTCGGCTCGACCGGCGCGGCCGGTGAGGCGGTGGCCCGGATCGCCGCCCAGGGCCTCTCCCCCAGCCTGCTGGAACTGCTCGACCGCACCCATCTGGTGGCGATCGAGGCGTACCGGCCGATGGGGTTGCGGACCGACGCCGAGGCGCTGCTGCTGGCCGCCGCCGACACCGGCCCCCGGGCCGCCGAGGACCTGGCCGAACTGGCCGCGGTCTGCACTGCGGCCGGCGCCGAGCAGGTGTACGCGGCCACCGACGCGACGGAGGCCGCCGCCCTGTTGCAGGCCCGCCGGCTGGCCCATCCGGCGATGGAGAAGTACGCCGCCGAGGCCTACCCGGGCGGCAACGGCGGACTGATCATCGACGACCTGGCGGTGCCCCGGGGTGCCCTGGCCGCCCTCCTCGACGGGGTGTCCCGGATCGCGGCCGAGTGCGCGGTGCCGATCGGGGTCGTCGGCCACGCCGGGGACGGCAACATGCACCCCAACATCGTGGTGGACCGTGCCGACCCGGCCAGCCTGGAACGCGGCCGGCGGGCCTTCGACGAGATCATGCGCCTCGGCCTGGAACTCGGCGGCACCTGCACCGGTGAGCACGGGGTCGGTCTGCTCAAGCGGGACTGGCTGGCCCGGGAGATCGGGCCGGTAGGGGTACGGGTGCACCAGGCGATCAAGTCCGCCCTCGACCCGGCCGGTCTGCTCAACCCCGGCAAGGTGCTCTGAGACTCAGGGCGCGGTGAGCTGCGCGGGGGTGTTCTGGGTGAGCAGCAGCAGGATCTCCTCCGCCACCGGCGGGCGCACCTCCCCGGGGCAGTCCTGGGAGGTGATCAACCCGGCGGTGGTCAACAGGCTGGAGGTCAGGGCCCCGATGCAGGTGACCTTGTAGCCGCGGGCCTCGTCGGTCTCCATCACCAGCGCCGGATCGGCCAGCAGGAGTTGCAGCCGTTCCGAGTGCTCCTGGCTCAGGGTGCCCGTGGAGGTCACCCCGTCGCCCGCGCAGTCGACGCACTCCCAGCGCCCGTCCGGCTCCACGTTCAGAGTGCGCAGCGGGCCGTCCGTACCCTCGTTCTGCAACAGGCTGACCCGCAGCTTGCCGCTGGTGGCGGAGGCCGCCTCGCCGGCCGCCGCCGGTTGGCGTTGGTCGCCGAACGGGGCGCACCCGACGAGGGCGACCGCCAGCAGGGCGGAAGCGGAGCCGGTAGCCAACCGTGACCAGGAAAGCGCCATCACGCGCGGAACTTACCTCACCGTAGGTAGCGCGCGTAACCCGTCAGGTGGACATCTACCGTGAACACTGCCCTAAATGGACTCCTCAGCGCGCCAGCCCGGCGTCGTCGACACCTCGGTCTGCGGCGTAACCTCGCACGTCCGGGGCACCGAGCAGGGCCGCGTCGGCGGTCGCGTCGTCCGGCATCAACTGCGACTGACGTTCCGCCATCACCCGGGCCCGGTAATGCGCCACCTCCCGGGCCCGCCGGTCGGCGTCCCACCCCAGCACGGCGCCCATCAACTCGGCCGCGTGCTCGGCCGACTCCAACCCCCGGTGGTTGGTCTCGAAGGAGATCCGGGTCCGCCGGGTCAGCACGTCCTCCAGGTGCAGCGCGCCCTCGGCCCGGGCCGCGTAGGTCACCTCGGCCGCCAGGTACTCCGGTGCCCCCGCCAACGGGGAGGCCAGCAGCGGATCGGCGTCGATCAGGGCCAGCAGGTCCAGGGTCAGACTGCCGTAGCGTTCCAACAGGTGCTCCACCACACCGACCGGCAGCCCGTGCCGGCGGGCCAGGTCGGCCCGGTCCCGCCACATGGCCGCGTACCCGTCGGCACCGAGCAACGGCAGATCAGCCGTACGCGAGGGCCGCTGCCAGCCGAGCCGGCGGACCGCCCGGTCGACCACGTCGGCGGCCATCACCCGGTAGGTCGTGTACTTGCCCCCGGCGACCAGCAGCAGTCCGAGCATCGGTTCGATGACGGCGTGTTCCCGGGAGAGCTTGGAGGTGGAGTCGGCCTCGCCGGCCAGCAACGGACGCAGCCCAGCGTAGACCCCCTCGATGTCGGCCGTGGTCAGCGGCCGGTCCAGCACGGTGTTGACCTGCCGCAGCAGGTATTCGATGTCGCTGGCGGAGGCCGCCGGGTGGGAACGGTCCAGCCGCCAGTCGGTGTCCGTGGTCCCGATGATCCAGTGCCCACCCCAGGGAATGACGAACAGCACGCTGGTCGCCGTGCGCAGGATCAACCCGGTGTCGCCGGTGATCGCCGAGCGGGGCACCACCAGGTGCACCCCCTTGGAGGCCCGTACCCGGACGCCCGGCCGCAGCCCGACGTCGTTGAGCATCCGGGACATGTCATCGGTCCACACCCCGGTGGCGGCGATCACCGACCGGGCCTGCACCTCGAACTCCGCCTCCGGGGAACCCTCCGGTGCCTCCAGGTCACGCACCCGGACCCCGGTCACCTCCCGGGCCTGCCGGATCAGCCCGACCGCCCGGGCACTGCTCACCACGGTCGCGCCCATGCTGGCGGCCGTACGGGCCAGGGTGACCACCAACCGGGCGTCGTCCACCTGCCCGTCGTAGTAGCGGATCGCACCGGCCAGCCCTTCGGCCCGCAGACTCGGGAAGACCCGGCGGGCACCCTCCCGACTCAGATGCCGGTGCAGCGGCATCCCCCGGCCACCACCGAACAGACCCGCGAAGGCGTCGTACGCGGCCACCCCGGCGCCGTAGTAGGCCCGTCGGATGATCCGGGCGGGCAGACCGCGTACGCCTTCGGCGGCGGGCAGCGGCACCAGGAAGGGCACCGGGCGTACCAGGTGCGGCGCCAATCGGGTGGCCAGCAGCCCTCGCTCGGTCAACGCCTCGTGCACCAGGTGGAGCTCCAACTGCTCCAGGTAGCGCAGGCCACCGTGGATCAGTTTGCTGGACCGGCTGGAGGTGCCGGCCGCGAAGTCCCGCGCCTCCACCAGGGCGACCTTCAGGCCCCGGGAGGCGGCGTCGACGGCCGCCCCGGCACCGGTCACACCCCCGCCGATGACCAGCACATCGAAGCGTTCACTCCGCAGCCGACGCAGGTCATCAGCCCGGCGGGAGGGGGAGAGTTGCCCGGCGACGGATCGCGGCAGATGTGGATCGCGCATCGCTCCACGGTAGCCCTCCGGTCGCAGCAGCGACCTTCGCCGCCGGGGCGGGCCGGTTCCTGCCCCCGCTCTCGTGCCGAGGCCAGAGCCGGGGTGCAGCCCGCGTCGTAGGGTGTGCGGATGCGGGCGGACTACTCATCCGGCGCCCCGGGCAGCCCCTGGACGGTCGTCGCCGCGGTCCTGGTCGGATGCGGCACGGTCGCCGTCACCGTCGCGTCCCAGGCCGGTGGATGGGCCATCGACCAGATCATGCTGATCGCCGCCCTGGACCGGGTGGCCCTGCTCTGGCCGCTGGCCAGCCTGATCACCGCCCTGGCGATCGGTACGGCCACCCTGCCGCTGGCCATGGTGCCCCGCTCGGCGGCGGTCCGGGGGACCGGTCGGGCCTGGCTGGCCGGCGCCCTGGCCCTGGCGGTGCTCGGGCTGCTGCGCGCGATCCCACCGGTGCACCACGAGGCGTACCTCGCCGCGCTGGCGATCACGGCCACCCTGCTGACCCTGGCGGCCCGGTGGGTGTCACGGCGGCTGGGCCGCACCGAGCAGTGGGGTGCACCCGCGCAACCGGCCCTCCCGCGGCTGTCCGTGGCCACCCGGCTAGCGGTGGCCGCCGGGCTGGCCCTGCTGCTGCCCTGGGTCTGGGTCGGTGCCCTCGGTGGCCTGCTGGAGACCCTCCTCGCCGGGTTGGCCGCCGCGGCCGTCGGGGCGCTGGCGGCGGCGCTGCTCGATGCCCGGTTCTGGGGCCACTTCACCGGCGACCGGTCGCCCCGGCCGGTGCGGCTGGTCCTGCTGGGCGGACTGGTCGCCGGGGTGGTGCTGTTGCTGGTCGGGGCCGGCACCGGCCAGTCCGGTGCCCAGTTGCCGCTGCTGGTGGCGCTGCCCCCGGTGGGCTTCGCGCTGGCCGCCCTGCACGCGCTGGCCCAGCGCGCCCCTGGGATCGCAGGCCGTACCTCGACCGCCTGGCTGGTCGGGCTCACCGTGTTCGGTCCGTTGGCCTTCACCGACCCGGAGGAGATCAGCCTGCTGCTGGCCACCTCCCGGGACCTGCCCTTCTGGGTCGCGGTGGCCGCCGGTGCCGGGCTGGTCGTCGCGCTCGTGCTGGCTGTCGCGTACGGCCTGCTGCTGGCCCGACCGGCGGCCCGCCCGCCACGCCCGGCGGTGGCCGGGCTGACCGCCCTGGCCCTGTTGATCGCGGTCGTCGGGGTCGGTGCCGCTGCCGGCCAACCCGGCCTGCACGGCGAGCGACTCTTCGTGATGCTGCGCGAGCAGGCCGATCTCACCGGACTGCCGACCGGCACGGGCAAGGCGGGCCGTGACCTCCGTGCCGACGAGGTCTACCGACGCCTGGTGGCCACCGCCGAGCGCACCCAGGCCGACCTGCGCCGCGACCTGCGCCGACTGCGGCTGGGCCACACCCCCTACTACCTGGTCAACGCGGTCGAGGTGGACGGCGGGCCGGGGGTACGGGCCTGGCTGGCCGGCCGACCCGAAGTGGCCAGGGTGCTGGTCAGTCAGCGGCTGCGGCCGTTGCCCTCCCCCGCGCAATCCTCCTCCGGTCAGGCCCCGGCGCCCACCGAACCACCCTGGAACATCACCATGATCGGTGCCGACCGGGTCTGGTCCGAGCTGCGGACCACCGGAGCCGGGGTGACGGTGGGCAGTTCCGACTCCGGGGTCGACGGGGAGCACCCGGCCCTCGCCGGGAACTTCCGGGGCGGCGACGATTCCTGGTTCGATCCCTGGAACGGCACCCGGAGCCCGACCGACCGCAGTGGACACGGCACCCACACGACCGGCAGCGCGGTCGGGCAGGGCGGCATCGGGGTAGCCCCCGGGGCCAGCTGGGTGGGTTGCGTCAATCTGGACCGCAACCTCGGCAATCCGGCCGCCTACCTGGACTGCCTCCAGTTCATGCTGGCGCCCTTCCCGTCCGGCGGTGACCCCTTCACGGATGGTCGTCCGGCCCGGGCCCCGGAGATCCTGACCAACTCGTGGGGTTGCCCGCCGATCGAGGGTTGCGACCCGGCAGCCCTACGGCCGGCCACGGACGCCTTGGAGGCCGCGGGAATCCTGGTCGTAGCGGCGGCCGGCAACAGTGGCCCGTTCTGCCGCTCGGTGCAGGACCCGCCCGCGCCGTACCCGGACGTGCTCACGGTCGGTGCGGTGGACCAGCAGCGCCGGGTAACCGCCTTCTCCTCCCGTGGCCCGACCTCCACCGGCGCCGCCAAGCCGGACCTGATGGCCCCCGGAGCGGAGGTGCTCTCCGCGATGCCCGGCGGCGGGTACGCCAGGCTGGACGGCACCTCCATGGCCACCCCCCAGGTGGCGGGGGTGGTCGCGCTGATGTGGTCGGCCAATCCGGACCTGGTCGGCGATCTGGACCGGACCCGGCAACTGCTGCGGGCCACGGCCACCGACGTGCAGGCCGGTACCGACTCGGGAGAGCGGACCGACGCCTGCGGTGGCAGGCAGAACGTGATCGGCGCCGGCCTGGTGGACGCCTACGCGGCCGTGCGGGCCGCCCGCGACTGACCTCACCCAACGTGAGCGCCCTTCGCCAAGGGGTCACAAGATGTTCGCTAGCGTGGGGGCATCAGCACTCCACCATGAGTGGCCTTCGTGCCGCTGCACCTCGGATCAGACATAGCATGTGAACCGCACATAAGCGCTTATAGCACCGTTCACCCGCCCAGATCATCGACGCCCCCTACCGTTTCGGATAGAGGAGGCAGCCATGACCACGGACGACGATCAGGCCCACGAGGCGTCGCCTGTCAGCTGGGTCCCGGTTGAACTGCCGGGCACACTTCCGATCGACCGGCTGGACTACGGCGACGCCGAGCAGCTGGCGGAGATGACCGGGACGGCCGAACCACCCGAGGAGCCACTGATCCTGGTGGACGAGCCGGTGCCGCACCGCCCACCGTACGACCGGGCGCAGAAGCGGCGTAACCAGCGCCCGTTGCCGAGATGACGAGAAGGGCGGACCGCTGACGCGGCCCGCCCTTCTCGGCGTTGGAGCTGGACTCAGAAGTCCATGTCCCCGCCACCCGGGCCAGCCGGGGCGGCCGGGGTCTTCTCCGGCTTGTCCGCCACCACAGCCTCGGTGGTGAGGAACAGCGCGGCGATCGACGCGGCGTTCTGCAGCGCCGAACGGGTCACCTTGGCCGGGTCGATGATGCCGGCGGCCAGCAGGTCGACGTACTCGCCGCTGGCGGCGTTGAGGCCGTGACCCGCGTCGAGGTTGCGAACCCGCTCCACCACGACGCCGCCCTCAAGGCCGGCGTTGACGGCGATCTGCCGCAGCGGGGCGTCCAGCGCGATCTTGACGATCTGCGCGCCGGTCGCCTCGTCGCCGGTCAGGTCCAGCTTGTCGAAGGCGGTCTTGCCGGCCTGCACCAGCGCGACGCCACCACCCGGGACGATGCCCTCCTCGACAGCGGCCTTGGCGTTGCGGACGGCGTCCTCGATGCGGTGCTTGCGCTCCTTGAGCTCGACCTCGGTGGCCGCGCCGACCTTGATCACCGCAACACCGCCGGCCAGCTTGGCCAGACGCTCCTGCAGCTTCTCCCGGTCGTAGTCGGAGTCGCTCTTGTCGATCTCGGCCCGGATCTGGTTCACCCGGCCCTGGATCTGCTCGGCGTCACCGGCACCGTCGACGATGGTGGTCTCGTCCTTGGTCACCACGACCTTGCGGGCGCGGCCCAGCATGTCGAGACCGGCGGCGTCCAGCTTGAGGCCGACCTCCTCGCTGATGACCTGACCACCGGTGAGGATGGCGATGTCGGTCAGCATGGCCTTGCGGCGGTCACCGAAGCCCGGCGCCTTGACGGCGACCGACTTGAAGGTGCCCCGGACCTTGTTGACCACCAGGGTGGCCAGGGCCTCGCCCTCCAGGTCCTCGGCGATGATCAGCAGCGGCTTGCCCGACTGCATGACCTTCTCCAGGATCGGGAGCAGGTCCTTGACCGAGGAGATCTTGCTGTTGGCGATCAGGATGTACGGGTCGTCGAAGACGGCCTCCATACGCTCCGGGTCGGTCATGAAGTAGGCCGAGATGTAGCCCTTGTCGAAGCGCATACCCTCGGTGAGCTCCAGCTCCAGCCCGAAGGTGTTGCTCTCCTCGACGGTGATGACGCCTTCCTTGCCGACCTTGTCCATCGCCTCGGCGATGATCTCGCCGACGGTGTTGTCACCGGCGGAGATGGAGGCGGTGGAGGCGATCTGCTCCTTGGTCTCGACGTCCTTGGCGAGCTTCAGCAGCTCCTCCGAGACGCTGGCCACGGCAGCCTCGATGCCCCGCTTCAGGGCCATCGGGTTGGCACCGGCGGCCACGTTGCGCAGACCCTCGCGCACGAGAGCCTGGGCCAGGACGGTCGCCGTCGTCGTGCCGTCACCGGCCACGTCGTCGGTCTTCTTGGCGACCTCCTTGACCAGCTCAGCGCCGATCTTCTCGTACGGGTCCTCGAGCTCGATCTCCTTGGCGATGCTCACACCATCGTTGGTGATGGTGGGGGCACCCCACTTCTTCTCGAGCACCACGTTGCGGCCCTTGGGGCCGAGCGTCACCTTCACGGCGTCGGCGAGCTGGTTCATGCCCCGCTCGAGGCCGCGGCGCGCCTCTTCGTCGAACGCGATCATCTTGGCCATACGGCGTTGTCCTCCTGGACACTCACGGGCCACCCGAGTGTGTGCCCCGGATGAACCGTCTGGTGTACGCACCTTGGGACGTCGCCACCTGGCGACGACGACGTCTCCTCGGCCGGGCCGGATAGCCCGCGACGACCGGCCACGTGCTCACCCGTAGTTATGCCACGAGTGCGACCGCAGCCCCACCGTCCCGACCAGTTGGCACTCACGCCATGCGAGTGCCAATGACTTGTTTAGCACTCTCACCTGCCGAGTGCAAGCACGATGGCCCGGCTCAGCCGAGTTCGGCAGCCAGTTGCCCGCTGTTCACCGGCCCCTCGTGCGCCCGCTGCTCGGCGTACGTGACCAGCAGCCCGACCAGTTGAGCCAGGTAGGCCGGCAGCCCCAGCAGGGCCGCCCCGCTGATCGCCAGAACCGCACCGACGGCGGTGTCCATGGCGGCGAGGGGTTCGGTGCCGAACGGGGTCAGCCCCGCCGCCTCCACCATGCTGACGGCGATCCCGAGGGCGATCACCGCCCCGCCCGTCAGTGCCACCCGGCCGAGCAGCAGCCCCAGCCGGTCACGCAACATCCGGTGGGAGCGACCGATCGGGTCACGGCGCTCGAACAGGTACACCGGGCCGGCCATGGCCAGCGCGAAGGCCGCGTAGACACCGGGCAGGAAGCAGAGACAGAAGCCGAGGGTCATGATCAAAGTGAAGATCAACGTCCAGCCCCAGAGGCCCAGCGCCCGGCGCAGGCCATAACCGAAGGCGCCGCCGAGGGTGACATGCTCGCCGGCCGCCTGTCGGGTGACCACCCAGGTGCCGGCGGCCCAGCCGACGCACTGCACCAGCCCGAAGATCAGACTTCCGCCGAGCAGCACCACCAGCCACATGGCCAGGTCGATCCCGAAGTTGGCGGGCAGGGCCGTGGAGTCGGCGGTGAGTTCGGCATCCCACCGGGCCGAGGGATCGAAGATCAGCCCGAGCACCGACAGCGCCACCGCCGGCAGCACCTGGGTCACCAGGAGAATCGGCAACAGCAGCTGCCAACCCCGGCGCACCGCACCCAGGCAGCGGGCGAACCACGCACCCAGCCCCACCCCGGGCGGGGTGACCAGGGGATCGGCCGGGTCGAACCCGTGCGCCGCCGGGTCGTACCAGCCATGGAAGGGCTGCCCCGGATAGGCCGCCTGACCCGGATACACCGGCTGACCTGGATACACCGGCTGACCCGGATAGGGCGACTGGGCCGGATACACCGGTTGGTTCGGATAGGGCGGCTGACCTGGGTACCACGGTTGGGCCGGCGGGACTGGCTGGCCGGAATAGCCGGGATGGGGTGGTGGGCTACCCGCTGGCGGGACCCCGGGCTGACCGGACCCACCAGGGGGCGGTGGCGAGAACGGGCCGACCCCGGCCGGATCCGCGGGCGGTGAGGCAGGCGTGGTCGGGTCAGTGGGCTGCCAACCGGAGGCGCCGACAGACGGCGGCGGTTCCTCAGGCGACGAATGCGGCGGACCTGCCGGGGGTGGCTGGTCGGACATGAACCCTCCTCAGCGACAGCTGGATCCGGTCCATGATCTTCCCTTGTGAGGTTTCCGTCCCGCAGCCCCCCTCCGGCCGCGACCACGCACCCGTGCCGGCGATCTGCCGGCTTGGGTGGGATGCACTCAGGCGATGAGGCGTACCCGCTCCGCCTGGGGCCCCTTCTGGCCCTGGGCGATCTCGAACTCCACCCGCTGGCCGTCGTCCAGCGCCTTGTAGCCGTCCATCTCGATCGCGGAGAAGTGGACGAATACGTCCTGCCCGCCGTCGACGGCGATGAAGCCGTAGCCCTTTTCAGCGTTGAACCACTTCACGGTGCCCTGTGCCACGGTGTTGTCCTCACTCTGCACGGCGTTCCACTACCCGGGGCCGGCGGCACGCCGGATCACCCGGAAACTCACCCACTCGGCAGTCATCGACGACCGCGGAATAGGGTGACCGAAATCGCACGGTACACGAAGCGTGACGACGGCGCACGACCGCAAATCGGGCATAATCCGAGTAGCCACATCGTCGCCTGTCATTGTGATAGGTATGCGGACATGATCAGCGCTCCGGGCGGGGTGGCTCGTCCGCGGACCGAGGTGCGGCGGGTCCGGCCCACCGACGCCGGTCGCATGCGTGCGCTGCGTCTGGAGATGCTCGCCGACTCGCCGCTGGCCTTCCTGGAGACCCTCGCCGAGGCAGCCGCCCGCCCGCACGCCGAGTACGCGGCCCGGATCCGCCAGACCTCCACGGGCCGCACAAACGCCCAGTTCATCGCCGATCCGGGCGATCGCCTGGTCGGACAGGCCGGCGGCATAGCCCACCCCGCAGAGCCCGGGGTCACCCTGCTCTACGCCATCTACGTCACCCCGGCCTGGCGCGGCACCGGCCTGCTGGCGGATCTGGTCGCGGCCGTGGCTACCTGGTCACGCGCCGAACGACGCGACGAACTGATGCTCGAAGTGGTGGTCGGCAACGACCGCGCCTACCGGGCCTACCAGCGACTGGGCTTCGTGGACACCGGCGTACGCGTCCCGCACCCCACCATCCCCACCCTCCAAGAACTCCAAATGCGCCGCCCCGCCTGAAAGACCCGAACCGTCGAACGCAGCCCGACCAGGCAGGGGTTCCGGGGGGCCCCCCCCCCCCCCGCGGGGAAAACAAAACCCCCCCCGCCGGGGGGGGGGGCCCCCGCACCCCCCCCCCCCCCCCACAACAGGGCCCCCCCACGGGCCAAAAC